>LJUI01000170.1 GCA_001303705.1 candidate division TA06 bacterium SM23_40 | reverse complement strand
CCGGCGGGTCAGCGGCCTCAGCTCCGGCATATACAGGAACGAGGACGAGGAGCAGCCAGAGAGCCGCTGCCGTGATAATCCCCCTCGAGCATACCATCTTCACCTCGCTGAGTGGCCCGCTCGTCCGGTATGCATCGCCTTCAATGCGGAGAACGTAGCAGACTTGTCCCCATCTGTCAATCGCAAAGCCTTCCATCTGTGGCTATGTCGCCTCGTAACGCCACGTCCTCAACGGGCCTCTCCATCTCGGTGCGCCCTGACCTTCCCCGTGCGCCCTGGCATTCCCCGTGCGCCGTAGCATTCCCCGTGCGCCCCGAGCTTCCCCGTGCGGCCTGGCATTCCCCCACGAACACGGGTACCACGATGAAGAAGAGGACCGGATGCTCCCAATGAGAGCGATCAGGTCCCCTGGTGAGGACTGGAATCATGCGACCGCCGCCCTCTCGGGAAGATATCACTGCTCCTCGCCGAGCGGGCGCGGTCCGCGAGCTATCAGAATACCTAGTGGAGGGCCGGCTTCACCTCCTTCGCCCACAGTATCCTCTCTTTGAACACTTCGAGGAATATCATAGTCTCTTCCTCAGCGAATAGATTCCACTGGACGCAGGCCTTATTCGAGTCCCCGTCTCCGATTCCCATCTCATTGGTGGGGGAGACGAGCATCACCAGACAGGTTCGATTTGGCAGTCTCGAATAGAGACAGACAGCCCTCGGATCCTCGTCGAACTCGATCCGTTTCCGCGCCTTCTCCAGCGCGGCATAGACGCGCTTGAACGTCTCTCGCGGCACTCCATCGAGATTGGCGAAATCCTCGCAGTGAGTGCTGAAGAAGGACCACAAGCTGTCCGGATCAGCCTCCCCGATGATGCCGAGGCTGGCTTCGAGTGAGGCATACCCGTCATACAGGCGTTCGATCTTTCTTCCCATCGCGATCCCCTCGGTGAAGACCTCGGTGTCAACCAACTGGCTCGCTCCGGCACTCCACACCTCCGGCATTCCCTGCTTTTGCAAGAACCGTGCCAGGTGCAGAGGCAAGCACGAGGCCCCGAACTGACCACTATTCAGGGACATGGAAGGATCACTCCGTGGTCTCTCGGTCAACCTGTCGCTCTGTGCTGCGCAATCTGACCCATTTGCCGGCGGCAGGGCGTGGGAGACCGTGTACATACCCCAGTTGACAGCAAGATAGGGCGCAGGGCAAAATGCGCAGGGCATGGGGAAGAATCCCCATGCCTTCGCCGAATACTGCCGTAAGCACGGCCTCAGCATAGCGGACCGGCTCGCCCGGCGGCACTCACATCCCTGATCCCCACCGAATCGACCGACCCGGGACTCCTTGCCGAGGGACGTAAGGGTATATCAGTCTATTGCGACGGGCTCGACATAGCCCTCCCATCTGTCTGTCGCGACAGCGAGAAGATTGAGGTCACTTGACTTTGACTTTCTTCATCTTCTGTTTCTTTTCCTCGCTGCGAGCAATCTCCTCATCCAGGACTGACCGCATGGCCAGCAACACCTCTTTGCGAGCGTTGCGCAGGTGGACTCCAGCCTCCGACTTCAGCATTCTGGAGAGGAAATAACAAAAGGGACAGTACTCACACAGCTCATCCGGCATCCTCATCACCTCCAAACTCAACGGTCAGTTGACCGTCAGCAAAGGTCGCTCCGAGGAGGCGGAGACCAGCGAGCGCGCGCGGAAGAAAGAGATTCCGCCTCTGGTCTCGCACTTTGATCACGAGCTCCTCGCCCCGGAGCCACACGTCCAGGTCACCCTTGTCAGTAAACGGCAGCGCGAGGGAGAGACGATAGTGTCCATCGCTCCCCGAAATCTTCACCGGCTCTTCTCGACAAAAGACGTCAGCCGGCGAGCGATCTCCGTATATCTCGTCAGCCATGCGGAGTAGATGCGTCCGCCCGACCACCTCGTGCGGGAAGAACCGGCTCGTCAGGATCGGCAGAGGAGAAAACGATTCGCCTATCTCACGGAGCCGCTCCTTCTGCGTCTTCTTCCACCCGCTGAAATAGGAATCGGTCACGTCGTCGGGAATGACTCGATTGACGATGACGAGATCGACACCGAACCCGAACAGATGGAGGTACGTGAAGGCGCGCCTCGCCTCCTGGATCACCATCTTTTCAGGATTGATGATCAACCGCACCGAACAGAGGCTCGTATCGGTCAATATCTCCTTTATGCCCTCGATCCGACGGTAGAGATCCTCGAACGAGGCATACACTTCGTCGTCCGGCAGCGGCACCGACCAGAGACGCTGTGCCAGGGGCTTGACGGTCTTCACCAGTTTGCGCTCGATAGGGAAGAACCGTTCCATATACCACTGGATCACATCAGGGAAACTGAGCAGCCGGAGAGTGCCTGCCGTGGGAGCGCAGTCGACTATGACGACGTCGTACGACTCCGCCGCGCTGTACTCACGCAGATCCATAAGACTGAAGAGCTCCTCCATTCCAGGGAATACAGCGAGCTCTTCCGAGACTGCGCTGTCGATCCCCTGGGAGCGGAGGAAGATGGAGAGGTAGTTCTGAATCGTTCCCCAGTTATGCTTTATCTCGTCGTAGACGTTGATCTCTTTGCCGTAGAGGCGAGGAGCGATCCGACGGACCTCATTCGACAGGGGCTGTTCGAAGCAGTCAGAGAGGCTGTGCGCCGAATCGGTGCTGATGACGAGGGTCTTCTTACCGAGACCGGCGCAGCGCAGTGCGCTTGCCGCGGAGACAGCGGTCTTGCCAACCCCTCCCTTACCGGTGAAGAGAAGGATTCTCACGTCTCATCATCCCCCTTGCCCCGCTGGGTCGGACTTCTCGACTTCCATGGGTAATAGTACGACTCATCCCTGGCCGCGTCAAGGGCTAAGAGAATCAGCGCCCCGGGTCAGAGGAATCCACATACTCCCCCGGACAGCATAAAGGGGGCTCCCACCAATCCATCGGAGGGAGCCCCTCTTTCTCATCTGCTTGCCCCTGTGTGGAGGCTCTCAGTCGCAGCGCTGACGCAACGGCGACGCCGAATCGCTCAGCATGAGCCAACTGGCCCGAGACCAAGCAATCGGGCGCCGGCGCCTACGCGGCTGCGCCTACTCAGTCGTGACCTGGAAATCAAACGAATCTTCGTCCCACACAGTGCCCGGATATGTACCGACGTATCCGAAGTACGTGTACATCCCGAGCGGGGCGTTCATCGGCACCGCATGCGACAGCGCCTTCTGGGCTGATCCATACGGCCCCAATGTGACCGTCTGCGGACCGGCAACCGGACCGAACGGATTGCCGTTCGGCAACTCCACCATCGTCCAGCCGTCGAAGGTCTGCTGCACATTCGTCGTATTCTCGACGTGTGCCGTCAGCGAGAGCGTGCCGCCGCGCGGGACGCTCGTCTGATCGGGGACGAGTGTGATGGTGATCGGCGAGTCACCGACCAGCGCCTCACCCTCATAGGCCAGATAGTCGTGCTTCGTCGCGGTGACGAGAAGCTCTCCCGGTGTCGCGACATCGATAGAGAGCGTCACCTGGCCGCTGAAGTTCGTCAGGCCGGTTTCATGGACCTCAGTGCCCTTGGACGCGCAGACCAGGGCTCCCTGGACAGGAGATCCGCCGGACGTCACGGTCACGGTGAAGCTGCTCGGCCCGAGAGGAACGGTGCCAGGATGCTCGCCATCGAGCTGGCTTGGGATCGCCGTCCATACCTCAGTGGCGGGATCGCCGAGCCAGAAGTACATCTTGGTATTCTCTTGGCCATAATAGCCGTGCAACATCATCGTCTCGTACGAGGCATCGTTGAGCACGTACCCGATGTCCCAGATGGCCTCGTTGTAGATGGCGTCGAAGAGCTGCTTGTCGAAGTCGTGGTTCGGAGTCGTATAGGACGGATCGGATGCACCCAGGGAGGCCACCGCTGCCCCCGGATACTTGCTCATCCAGACCTCGCCCAGGCACGCGTACTGGATCTGGTGGTTGTTGCAGGCGATGTTGAAGACGATCGGCGTCTGCTCCCCGTTCGACAGGGAATAGACATTACCGGTCGTCCAGTTCTCGTTGTAGTAGCTCCAGGCCTGCCAGTACCCGGTCATGCCGTGGCCGCGGTAGTTGACGATATTGCGACCATCGTTGATCGCCGCAGTCACAGCGGCATTCGTGCCACTGCTCAGGTGGCCATAGATAGTATCGATCGTCAACCCGTGGCCCGAGATTATATAGTTCCGGATGTACTCTTTGCATCCGACATACTTCCCGGGAGCTCCTTCTTTATGCGCCACGAGGACGACCTTCATGAGCCAGTCACCGAGCGGCGGGGACTTGGCGTACAGGAGAATCTTATCCACCTGGTCTTCGACCTGACTGGCACTGGTTACCGAAAGCCTGCCCAGTCCCAGATCGGCGTACAGATCCGGGGAACCCGTAATGCACGCATACCAGATATCGCTCAGGTGCCCGCTCCAGTAGTAGACCGGAATGTAGTTGACATCCCCGACGAGGAGGACGTAGTCGAGTTCACCGTTGTTGTACCGGTTCGTGATCTCGTTCTTGACCTGCGTGTAGCTGGTGGTGTTCATCACGAGCACTTCTGTCCGCAGGCCGCGACGCTGGTGCCAGTCAGCGAGAGGCTGAATGGCCGTCTCGAAATCAGGGTGCGTGATGATGAGGTACTGGGTACCGGGATCATCCACGCTCGGTCTTGCCACTTCGCCCGTCACCCCTATGGCATCGAGGTTCAGCACCTGTCCGCGATAGAGTCGCTCGAATCTCGGCGAAATGCCGGCCTCGCCTTCCTGGAGGAAGCTCGCATCCCGGCCGGCGTTGTGGAGGATTTCCACCGTTATTGAAGTCGTCACCTCGAGGTCCCCGGTGGCCGGGTTGAACCGGAACGGAGCAACCTCTATGACAACAACATTGAGATCACGCCAGATGCCCTCATCTCCCAGCCACGCCCGGGTAGCCGGGTACAGGGCGTTCTGTCCATAGACGTGATGGTCGATGGAGAATGATCGAGAGTCACTGGCGTCGGTCGTCGGCTGCTGGAACGGATAGATCCGATACCCGGGGTGGGTCTCTGACGATCTCTCGACCACCCTCAGGGTCGGTTCAGCGCCGAACGGGATCGCAATGGTGGCTCGAATCATCGGAAGCTCAGGACTTCCAACCTCAACCGTAGTGCCGCACTCAGGGAGCGTGAGCCT
>LJUI01000169.1 GCA_001303705.1 candidate division TA06 bacterium SM23_40 | reverse complement strand
ACCAAGCTGTACGTCCTCCACAAGATGCTCGACAACGGGTTCACTGAGGTCGACAGCGTATGGTACCCACCGCACTCCGGCCCCGAGCTCGTCAAAGCCTCGATTAACGAGGGCGTGACGTTCGTCAACTACCGGGGATGGGCCACGACGGCGAGCGGCTGGTATGCTCCCTCATTCAAGGTCAATGATGTCAACGCCCTGACGAACGGCTGGAAGCAGCCGCTGATGACGAGCATCGTCTGCAGTTCGGGCAATTTCGACAGCTCGACCGATCCCTGTCTTGGCGAGGCATGGATCAGATATGGGACGACCTCCAATCCGAAGGGCGGCCCGGCATTCTTCGGACCTTCTGAGTACTGGACCCACACGAAGTGGAACAACTCCATCGACTCGGGTATCTACTGGGGCATCTTCGATGACGCCCTGCCGACGTTCGCCCAGGCGATGTTCCGCGGAAAGATAGAGCTGTACAATAACTTCCCGAATAACATCAATCCGGGTGGCCAGGTCGAGTTCTACTGGCACGTCTATAACGTGCTCGGCGATCCGGAGATCAACATGTGGACTGCGGTCCCTGACGAGATGACCGGGGATCATGCAGCGTCCCTTGCCCTGGGGACGAACTTCCTCACGCTGGATGTGGAGGCCGGCACCCGGCCTGCTGAGGGCGCGCTCGCCTGCCTGTACAAGGAGGGGGAGGTCTTCGCGAGGGAATATCTCGACGCTTCGGGTTCGGCCACCATTGCCTTCGACCCGGGGACGACAGGTGATCTGTTGGTGACGGCGACGATGCGGAACGGCGCCCCCTATCTGGGGAGCGTGAGCATCAATCAGGCCGGCCGATTCGTGGGCTATATCTCTCATACGATCGACGACGACAACGTCGGCGGGAGCCAGGGGAACGGCGACGGGTATGTCAACCCAGGAGAGACGATAGAGATGCCGATGGTGGTGAGGAACTGGGGCACGCTGAGCGCCTCCTCGGTGACCGGTTATCTGACATGCGATGACGAGTTGGTGACGATCACTGACGGGGAGGAGAGTTTCGGGACGGTCGGCCCGGGGAGCACGGCCCCGTCGCAGGAGGACTTCGACTTTCAGGTGTCAGAGGCATGCCCGAGCGGCCATATGTTACGGTTTCTGCTGAGGGCGAATTCTGGCGGTGAGGATTACTATACCCTGGTCGAGATACCGGTTCGCGCTCCCGATCTCGTGTACTCGGACCATTCGATCATCGACGGCGGTTCTTTCGCCGGAAACGGGATACTCGACCCGGGCGAGACGGCAAACCTCGTGGTGACACTCCTCAACGAGGGTCTTGCGGGAGTGACGGGGGTGGGGGCGGAGCTCGTGAGCACTGACCTCTGGTTCACGATCGAGGATGCGGTGGGCAGCTTCGGGAATGTAGGACCCGGAGCGACGGCGAGCAACTCCTCGAATCCCTTCACGCTCACGGCCGATCCCTGGCTTCGCGACGGGTATAAGGCTCACTTCACCCTGGAGATCTTCGGAGATGGCGGGTATGAGACAACGGTGCCTCTGGTCATCGAGGTGGGGACGACGGGGACGAACGATCCCATGGGTCCTGATGAGTATGGCTACTATGCATATGACAACACGGATACCGGGTACGAGGAGGCCCCTGAATATGACTGGATCGAGATCGATCCCAACTATGGCGGATGGGGGCAGCTCGTCTCGCTGACTAACGATGATGTCGATACTCTGGCGTTGCCGTTCACGTTCCGTTATTACGGCGGGGCATATAACGAGATCTCGGTCTGTTCGAACGGGTTCGCCGCGCTCGGCGAGACCTGGGTAGCGATTCCCCGGAACTGGGGGATACCCGCCGCGTTCGGGCCTGACGCGATGCTCGCTGCGTTCTGGGATGGGCTCAGCGGAGGCGGCGTGTACAAGTACTACGACGTCGCGCAGCACCGGTACGTCATAGAGTGGAGCCGGAAACATAACGTCTACCAGAGTTACGAAGAGACGTTCGAGATTGTGCTGTACGATCCTCTGTACTACGAGACGCAGACAGGGGACGGTGAGATCCTTTTCCAGTATGAGACCGTGTACAATGGCGATTCGAATGAGAACTACGCGACGGTGGGTATTGAAGAGCCTGGTCAGTGGTACGGGCTCGAGTATACGTATGCAAATCACTATGCTCCCGAGGCGCCGTCGCTCGTCTCCGGCCGGGCAATCAAGTTCACGACCGATTCGCCGCATCTCCCGGCGATCGCCCTCGAGCTCGAGCCGGATGCGACGATCTACCATCGCGGCGAGACGCTCGGATATACTGCCTACGTCTCGAACAACACGAGCCACAGCCGGAGCGTGGTGGGGCGCGCAGATGTGACGCTGCCCAACGGGAACCCCTATCCCGGCAATCCGGTGGTTGGCCCGCGGGCGGTCAATCTCTCGGCCGGTCAGAGCGTGCATCCGCACCTGACGCACTTCATCCCGAACGCTGCGCCGCTGGGGACATATGTCTATGCCGTGACGATCGAGAACGGTGAAGGCGAAGTCATCGCTCAGGATGAGTTCCTGTTCGTCGTGATGCCGTGAACGCATGACGCAGCGGGCAGCACGAGAGAGTATGGAGCGACGGCTGCGGAAAGGGGCTGATCCGGTGCCGCTCGCTCGGAGGTATCCCGAGTTGGGGTGGTCGAAGGTCAGCCCTGAGGCATCCTCTGGGATGGTGGAGTGTCCCCCGGTATACGCGTCTACCGGAATGACGATACCGGGGGAAGAGGGGTAATAGGCCACGTTTGTGCGCCGTAGAGGGGAGAATTCCGATGTGGAGGAGAAGGTACGACCAGGTATTGGCATTGTCGATCCTGGCAACGATGCTCTGCATGGCGTTGCCGGCGGATGGTGCGTGGATGCGGCTGGAGGCGAATGCCGAGGCCGGACCGGCGCGGGTCGCGGTGACGGAGGCTGACAGGTGCCGGATGAGCGTCGCGGTCTCTATTCCCGGCGTCGAGCGTCAACAGACGGAACGTGAGGGGATTGCCTATACGACGGTCGGCATCCCCGGCGCAGGCGAGACAGGGGAGGTGGGTCGGCCCTCATTGCCGGCGATCACGCGCCTCGTGGCGATCCCCGCCCGCGGCGGTGTCGAGGTTCATGCCCATGCAGTCGATTCGCTCATTCTCGAGGATGTGGATATTCCGCCGGCGGAGGACCCCAGGCTGGACGGACCGTCCGCGGGCGATGACGAAGCCCTGACGTTCGACGAGACGGTATACGGCCGGGATGCGCTGTACCCAGCGTCCCTGGCTGAACTCGGACCACCGGCGATCATGCGAGATCTGCGGCTAGTGCAGGTTGTGATCTATCCGGTCCGATACAACCCCGCCCGTCGCGAGCTCCATGTGTATCAGAACGTCGAAATAGAGATCGAGTTCACGGACGATGGATCGAATGAGAAGACTCTGGTGCGCCGGCGTCCGTCCGCCGGGTTCGAGGATTTGTATCGGAGCCTGGTGCTCAACTATGATGAGCTCGGACGGGACTCGGATGGTGTGGAGCGGGGCAGCTATCTGATCATCACCCATGATCAGTTCGTGGAGGAGATCACGCCGCTCGCGGAGTGGAAGGAGCGGAAGGGATGGGATGTGGTGGTGACGAAGCTCTCCGAGATCGATCCCTCGCCTTCCTCGGCCGATATCAAGAACTACATCTCGGATGCGTACTTCACCTGGGAGATCCCTCCGGAGTACGTATTGCTGGTCGGCGACAACTATATGGGTTCGATCGGCCAGTTCCCGACCTTCAGCCATCAGGGCGACTGTACCGATCTGCCGTACGCGCTGCTGGAAGGGAACGACTACTTTCCCGAAGTTCTGATCGGGAGGATGTCGGTCGATTCGGAGAACGAGGCGAACATCGTCGTGGCGAAGACACTCGGATATGAGCGCGATCCGTACATGGGCTCGACATCGTGGTATCGGCGGGGGCTGGTGGTGGCAGCTACCTATGCATACTCCTGCAAGACGACGAAACTCTACGTCAAGGAGAAGATGCTCGAGTACGGGTTCGAGTACGTCGATGAGGTCTGGTGTCCTCCGACCTGGAGTTCGGGACCGATCAAGACCTCCATCAATAATGGCGTGGGTTATGTCAATTATCGCGGCTTTGCTGATGCTTACGGGTGGTCCTCTCCGTCGTTCACGGTGAGCGATATCGCTTCCCTGACGAACGGATGGAAGTTGCCGGTGATGACGAGTATCATCTGCGACACGGGGGATTTCGCCAACTCCATCGATCCCTGCTTCGGCGAGGCGTGGATCAGGTACGGGACAACGTCGAACCCGAAGGGCGGGCCTGTTTTCGTCGGGCCGTCCGATCTGTACACCCACACCAAGTGGAACAATGCCATCGATGCGGGGATCTATCGCGGTATCTTCGACGAAGGGCTGATGGAGTTCGCCCAGGCGGTGTTGCGAGGGAAGATCGAGCTGTACAATAACTTCCCCAGCATCATCTATCCCGGCGGCACGGTCGAGCACTACTTCCATATCTACAATGTGCTCGGGGATCCCGAGCTCAACCTCTGGACCGCGGCGCCGGAGGGGCTGACGGTCGACCACGCGGCATCGATTCCCCTCGGGAAGAACTACCTGAGCGTGGACGTGGTGGCGGGATCGGCACCCGGGGAAGGCGCGCTCATCTGCCTGTACAAGGAAGACGAAATCTTCTCCCGGGAATACGCGGATGCTGACGGATCCGCCGCGATCACGTTTGACCCGGTTACTACCGGTGATCTGTGGGTGACGGTTACGAGGGTGAACGGGAAGCCGTACCTGGGAATCGTGAGCATCAATCAGGCGAGTCTCTTCGTCGGGTATGTCGCCCATGCGATCGATGACGACAATGTGGGGGGAAGCCAGGGGAACGGCGACGGGTATGTCAATCCGGGCGAGACGATCGAGATGCCGGTGGGGCTCAGGAACTGGGGCACGCAGACGGCTTCCTCGGTGACCGGATACCTGACCTCTGACGATCCGTGGGTGACGATAACCGATGGTGAGGAGCAGTTCGGGACGATCGGCCCGGGGAGCACGGTCCCATCGCAGGAGGACTTCGACTTCCAGGTGTCGACGGCGTGCACGAGCGGGCATCTGCTGCAGTTCGTGCTGAGGGCGCATACCGGGGGGCAGGACTACTACACGGTGATCGAGATCCCGGTCCGGAGTCCTGATCTGGTGTACTCG
>LJUI01000168.1 GCA_001303705.1 candidate division TA06 bacterium SM23_40 | reverse complement strand
AATCCCGAGCATCTCCGGATGGGTAAGCGCTTTCTCAAGTACGAGACTGCGGGCGAGATCCCCCGTCTCATGAAACGGTTGAGCCTCAGGCCCTTCGCGGCGAGATTCGTCAAGGCGAGATGGCTGCTCTGTATCATCCATGGGATGACCAACGCCGGCTTTCGAGTCAAGCACCTCATCTTCGACCCCCGCGGCGCTCGACAGATCAGCGTCGTGCCGGTAACCTCGTTTGACGAGCGCGCGGATGATCTCTGGGAACGGGCTTCGCGGAGCTTCCCCATCGCCATAGTGAGGGATCGAGCATATCTGAACTGGCGCTATTGCAGACCCGGCCAGGTCTATCACGTGTGGGCAGCCTTCGAGGGCGATGCACTGCGGGGCTACATGTCATACCGCACGTTGAAGTATGGGCAGGTCAGGGCCGGGGTAATCATGGATCTTCTCCCCGCAGACGACATCGAGGTCGGAGTTGCACTCTGTCGAGCGGCTATCGATCAGGCGGTCCGGGATAGAGTCGATTTTGTGGAGTGCTGGATGCTCGATCAGTATCCGTTCTGCAGCGTACTCGAGCGATTCGGATTCCGAGCCAAACCGTCTCAAGACATACTGACGTTCCGCGTGCTCAAGGGGAAGACGCCGACAGAGTTCTTTCTCGATCTGAAGAACTGGTACATCACGCTCTGCGATACCGATGAATTGTAGCTGCTGATAGGTGTGGAGCACGATGGGATCTCTTGCCGGCCGGCGTTTGCCAAAGGATGTATTTCGGCACGTTCGCGCTCTCGTGAAGGCCGGGGACGAGGCGCTGTACCCGCGCCTGATTGAGAAACCCGAGGCGAGGCGGGTGATTGTGCTGTCTCCTCATCCGGATGATGATGTGATCGCATGTGGAGGAACGTTGGTCAAGCATCATCGGGCCGGCGATCACATCACATCGTTCTACCTCACGGATGGGAGAAAGGGGGATCCATCATGGGGCGACGAAGAGGATCTGGTCAGGGAGCGCAAGGCCGAGGCCGAGCGGGCTGCCCGCATAATCGGCATCGACGAGCTCGTCTTTCTGGGCGAGCCCGATCTTCGGCTTCGCGTCACCGCGGGACTGGTACAGAAGCTGGTGGGGATGCTGAAGGACGGGAGGCCCGACATTGTCTACCTTCCATTCATGCTCGACTACCATCCTGACCACCGCGCTGCCAACGCCCTGTTCGTCGCCGCCTGCCGCGATGGGGCGGACGTCCCGGCGATATTGGCCTACGAGGCGTGGACCCCGCTCATCCCGAACCGTATCGTCGACATCACGGACGAGATGGCGGTGAAGTGCGAAGCAATCGGAGAGCATCGGACACAGACGAAAAACATCGAGTATATCCGGTTGGTGAAGGGTCTCAACGCATATCGGACACTGCACGCTCCCCGGGAGTGCGAGTATGCTGAGGCGTTCTTCGCGGCCCCGAGGGAGAGGTATCTGCAGCTCTGGGACTACGTGGAGGGGGAGGCGTCCTGACCGATGGGGCCGCAGCCGGAGAGGCCGGTCTGTGGGAAGGCTGAGGAGAAGGGAGAGATGGGTACCGGTACGCCGTACAGATGGCCGGTCTGCGTAGCCGCGGTGCTCGCTGTCCTCACTGCAGTCGGTTTTCGCACGCAGGCCCTGTTCCACGCCTCACTCTGGGGGGACGAGGCATTCTCGGTGATTTTGGCACAGGCGCCGGCTTCGTACCTCGTGACCCGCCCGATCGTGGAGCACCCCCATCCGCCGCTGTACTATGCAATCCTGAAGGCGGCGGGCGGCATCTTCGGTCTCTCCGAGGGGACAGCGAGGGGCGTGTCAGTGGTCTTCGGGGTTGCCACCGTTCTCCTCATGATCGTGGCCAGCCGGGTGCTGGGCGCCACGTGGGAGGGAGTCCTGGCGTCATGGCTTCTCGCCTGGTCGTATCTCAGTGTGCACGTGTCCCAGCTCGTCCGGATGTACTCGCTGCTCGGATTCCTCGCTCTGCTCGCCCTTCTCCTGCTGGCCAGGGCGCTCGCCGATCGGCGATGGCAGTGGTGGGTCTGGTATGGACTTTGCGGGGTGCTGCTCCTGTACACCCACTATCTAGGTGGCATTGTCATACTGGCCCTGGTAATCGGTGGAGGAGCATGTCTGTTGCTCGATCGCGAGAAGCGCTCCGGCGGGCTGGCGTGGCTGAGACTTCTCGTCGTGCATTGTGCGATCCTGTTAGCGTTCCTTCCCTGGGCAGGACGGCTGCTGAAACATCTCGGCGGTCTCAGCTCGTACATGCGCATCCAGGAGCTTGTCCGGTTCGGTCAGCAGACGCCTTCAACTCCGATCTGGCTGGCGAGCACCGCCATCAGGCTCGTCAGCCTCCTCTCCTTCGGGGAGCGCCTCCCGGGCAGAGCGTTGGGCGGCCTGAGCATCGCGATATTTCTGGTCCTCGCACTCTGGGGCCTTGTGCGGCTCCTGAGAACGCACGCATCCCTGGGAGTATTGCTCGCGAGCGCGACCGTGGTGCCGGCTCTCTTTCTCGTTGCGCTATCGCCCAGAGTTCCCCTCCAGCCACCGGCTCGCTACTTTGCTCTTGTGCTGCCTGGCTATCTGCTGGTGTTGGCTTCGGGGATGGTCGGAGTCGCTGAGGCAGTGGGGCGTCGTCTCGGCCGGTGGGCAGGCGGGTGTGCGGTCGGTATCCTCGTCCTTCTCTGTCTTGGACTCACTCTGCCGGGGCTTGCCAAGTTGTACCGAGGAATGCCACACGCAGACTACCGCCAGGTCGCTCGCCGGGTCGTAGAGAACCGGGATGCTGGAGATGCGCTCGTCTGTCTGCGTGCGAAGGAGTACGCCCTTCTCGACTGGTATGCAGCCGAGCCGCTGCCGGAGGGCTGGCATGCCCTGGGGGTCGACTTCCCCTGGGCCTCACGTGAGCTCGCTCCGGGCCTCACCTTGGCTGAGTACTCATCTGTGGTGGGAAGAAGGGATCGATTCGTCCACTGGGCGGACAGCGTGGAGACAGTGGCCATCGGGAGTCTGGAGGTACTCCTCGAGCGTTCCTCGCAGGTCTGGTTTCTCTATGCGCTGAGCGAAACGCGCCTGGCTCGTGAATCGCATAGCATCATAGATCCGCTGGGAATGATCCTCGACTGGCTCGAGGAACGTTATCGGAGGCGTGAAATTTTCTCTGGGGACCGATTCTCTCTCGTGCTGTACGAGATTCATCGGGAAGAGTGAAGCACCGGTCCTGACAGAAGGAGAGCCGGTGCCCCTGGGACATAACGGATAGATAGACGATGGAGAGATTGGGCCGAGAGAACTCGAGTTCCCGCAAGCATGTGGTCGTCATCATGCCGGCCTATAACGCCGAGCGGACGCTGCGGCGTACGTACCGCGACATTCCCAAGGATGCAGTCGATGAGATCATTCTCGTCGATGATGCCAGTCAGGATCGTACGCTCGAGGTGGCACGTGAACTAGGCCTCGTCGTCTATGCCCACGAACGGAATCGGGGCTACGGTGCGAATCAGAAGACGTGCTACGCCAGGGCGCTCGAGAGGGGAGCCGATGTCGTGGTGATGGTGCATCCTGATCATCAGTACGATCCCAAGGTGATCCCGGATCTCCTCGAACCGCTGCTGCGGGATGAATGCGATGCGGTCTTCGGTTCCCGCATGCTGGGGGGCAGACCGCTCGACGGACGCATGCCCACGTGGAAGTATCTTGGCAACGTCTTTCTCTCGGCCATCGAGAACGCGGTCTTTCTCGTCTACCTCACCGAGTACCACTCGGGATTCAGGGCGTTTTCGCGCCGGTATCTGGAGGCGGTGCGGTTTGACCTCAACTCGGACGGTTTCGTCTTCGATACGGAGATCATCGCCCAAGGGATCGCCAATGGCATGAAGATCCGCGAGATCGCCATCGAGACTCGCTACTTCGAGGAGGCGTCATCGATAGGGTTCAATCGAAGCGTGCTGTACGGTCTGCGTATCCTCAAGACGCTGGCGAAGTTCATTCTGCATCGAAACAACATTTGGAGGTTCGGGCAGTTTGAGCCCGCACGGGGGGAGTGTCGCCGGTAGCAGGAGCGTCTCTTACATGAACATACTCATGCTGGCATGGCTCTTCTGGCCCCACGTGGGTGGAGTGGAAAAGCATGTCGAGCAGGTAGGACGGATACTCGTCAGTCGAGGGCACCGTCTGAAGGTGATAACGGTACGTCACGATCATGACCTTCCCGTCCACGCCGAACATGGCGGAATCGAGATACATCGCTATCCGAAACAGCGCCTCGATCGCTGGGAGCGCAGGGGTGTGGCGCGCTGGCTCCTGTCTCAGCGTCATCTGGTGCGCTGGGCCGATGTTGTCCACTGCCACGACTTCTTCACATTCAATTACTGGTACTTCCCCCTCCTGTTTCGGTATCCCCGCAAGCCGGTCTATCTCACGTTTCATGGTTTCGAGGAGAGCTATCCTCTCTGGCAGAAGGACGTACTGATGAGAAGGATCGACACCTATCTGACGCGGGGCAACATCTCGATCGGCAAGTTCATACCCGCCTGGTACCGAACGCGATATACGTATATCTCATATGGCGGTGTGGAGGTGCCCGCAGAGGTGCCGCGTCCGCCCGATGCAAACCGGGCACTGTTCGTGGGCAGGCTGGCGCCCGATACCGGGCTCCCCCTCTATGTCGATGCGTTGGTCCGCCTTGGCCGTGAGCACGGGCTCCGGCTGAAGCTCGATATCTGCGGGGACGGTCCACTGCGGCGCACCATTGCAGATGCCGCCGCTCGCCACGATCTCGACATATCGTTCCACGGATTCGTGCGTGACCCCGAACGGCATCTTGCTGAGACGAGGTTCGCTTTCGCGTCGAGTTACCTGGCCATACTCGAGGCGATGGCATGGCGGAGGCCGGTCTTCGCCGTCTATCAGAATCCACTCAAGCGTGACTATCTTCTGCTCATGCCCGATGCTCATCGCATGATGTTCGTCGCCTCCGGAGGGACGGGACTGGCCGAGTCTGTAGCGGCCTGCTGTCGCGGGGAGATCGACACGGGTCCGATGATCGAGCGAGCTCACGCGTTCGCGGGGGAGCATTCGTGGGAGCGGTTGGCCGACATGTACCTCGATCTGTACGCCGGTAGGGGACGACTGCACAAGCCGCCGTGTCTGCCCGGGGGAGATTCGGTGCGATGAGAGTGTCGGTCGTCACGACTGTGAAGAACGAGGAGGCGACGAT
>LJUI01000004.1 GCA_001303705.1 candidate division TA06 bacterium SM23_40 | reverse complement strand
CCCGAGGCCCAGAGCTCCGGCGACCTTTCTCGGACTGCCTCCAGTGTGTCGACTGCCTCGGCAGCCTCGCCACGCATGAGATGAGCGCGGGCCAATCCCGCGGCAGCGACCAGGGCCTCCTCCAGTTCTCCCTGCGCCTGCGCAAGCGACCCGTAGGCAATGAGTGCAGCGTCCGCGTCTCCCAGCTCGAGAGATGCCTGGCCGATCAACATGTAGACCTCGGCGATGTGGGGGCCCTCCAGAGGGCCCTCGGCAAGACGTGTGGCGAGCGAACGGGCCTCAGCCCATCGATGGCGGAGAAGCGCCAGTTGAGCCGACTCGAGAAGAGCCGGCGCCACCGCCCCGCTGCCGGGGTATGAAGAGAGCAAGGAGGCGTACCTCGCTGCAGCACCGGCGGAATCTCCCAACGCCACAAGAAGGCGACACTCTTCGAGCATGGCGCGGGGAGCGAGAGAATCGGAGGGTGCAGATGATACGATGGTCGCGAACGCGGCCCTGGCCTCCTGAATCCGCCCGAGCTCATAGAGAAGGCTTCCGAGACGGTACCGTGCCGTCGATGCCAGGGGGGTGCGTGGATAATCGGTCAGCAGTCGATTCCAGAGGCGGACCGCGCCCGTGGGCCTGTTGAGCTCGACCTCCCGTGAGGCAGCCTCGAACAGCGCCGATTCCGCCTCGCGGCTATCAGGATAACGATCAGCTGTCCTCAGGTATCGGCTGACCGCCAGGCGTACCTCTCCCAGACGAACCAGCGCCCGCGACGAACTGAGGAGGGCGCGCGGCGATCGCTCATCTCCGGGATAGAAGATCGCGAAGTCTTCGTACGCCTGCGCTGCCTCAGCGTGGCTCGCAAGCGAATCGAGTGCGACCGCCATCCCCCAGTACGCATCCTTTGCCCGGGGGCTCTCGGGGTGAGCCGCAAGGAATGCCCGGTACTGCTCTGCGGCCACCGCGTACCGCCCTTCCCCCGCCAGGCGCTCCGCAAGCCGATAGATCTCCTCACCCTCACGTGCCGAGCCCGCCGTGGCCACAACCGCGACGGCAATAATGATCTTCAACAAGCGTTTTCCGTTCCACATAGTTCGGTCACCTGCAATAGAGCAGATCCGCGCCGCTCATTCAGGCGCTCAGATGAAACTCCGACCACGATGCGGACCGCCGTCGCTTCCACCCGTGATGCGCACCCCACGATCTATACAGGTCGTTGCGGCCTCTCATCGTGTACGCTCGCCGCAGCGGCAGGATAGCCGAGGCTCTCCCGGACGTCAAGACCGTTTCGCAGAGGACCCTCGAGCCCGGCGGGACCTACCCCACTCCTCCAGATGCTCGGCGATACGCTCGATCGCGCGGCCGTCCCCGAAGAGACTTCCGCGCTCTTCTCCCGGCCTGAACCTGCCTATGGCATCGACGATTCGGCCAGTATCGGATCCCACTATCAGATTCCAGCCGTCCTCTATCGTCTCCGGCCACTCGCTCGCCGCGCTGAGCGTGAGACACGGTGTGCAGGCGAAGTAGCTCTCCTTCTGCACCCGCCCGGAGTCGGCCAGAACCATGCGGGCTCCATATTGCAGAGCGACGACATCTTCGTACGCGAGAGGGTCAACGAGCATCACATGCGCAGCGCTTTCGAGCCGATCGAGGAGATCGATCTCGGCAAGAACCTGACGCTCTTCACGGCCCACCGGAAGAACTATCCTCTCGTCGACCGACAGCACCGCGTCTATGATCCCCTTGAGTGCCGTCCTGCCCATCTCCGGCATGCGCCGGAGCGAGAGGAGGAGGAAGTTCCCGGGCACAAGATCGAACCGCGATGCCACCCTCGGCACGCCGCAGCATGAGCCCCCGAGGACCGTAGTGCGATGACGGATGAATAGATCGAAGGTTAGATCGCCAACCTGGTGGACGTGATCGAGGATCCCCTCTCCGCCCAGATTCGAGGCCGCCCGCGCCGTCGGCGAGAAGAGGACGGTGCACATGCGATCGACGAGCACTCTGCTGATCTCGTCGTGCGCGGCCCGGTCAAAGGAACGGACACCTGCCCCGATGTGTGCTGCAGGTATGACGAGCTTCGCGGCGGCCAGGGCTCCCGCGAGGGCGGCGCTCGTCTCTCCTGGCACGATGACGAGATCGGGCTCCTCCCTTACGAAGAGCCGTTCGATCTCCACGAGCACCCTCGCGGTCCGATCCGAAGGGCTCCCGCGCCCCGGATCGAGCCGATAGTCGGGGGTCACGATCGGCAACGTGCCGAGGGCGCCCACCTGCTCGTGCGGGTCTCCTGCCAGCACTACAACGAGTTCGTGACGAACGCCCAGCACCTCCGCCAACAACGCATACTCCTGGAGTTCATACACTGTCCCGAGGACCGTCACGATCTTCATCGCTGCTTCTCCAACTCCCGTGCGAAGAGGAATCGTTCCCCGTTCGGGTCGATTCCCGGCCGATTGGGGCACGTCCCGGCTTATCGCGAACAGACCGAGCTCGGCACGCCCAGCAAAGGTCTCAAATCGCTGTACGAATCGTACTTCCGGATGGCGAGCAACGAACTCCTGCGCCGTCCGGCTCCCGACGAGAGGATGTACGAGCAATACTAAGACGTGAGTCGCCGGAGGCTCAAGAGACCACATGCGACGACGGAGCAGGCACGAGTTATCGAAACGGAGTTCTGTTCCCAGGGCGTACGTGCCCCCGGGCTGATGACGGCGTCTTCAGGGAGCATCCGGGAGAGACTCTGTCCCAGCGCTCGGACCGTCGCCCTGCTGGAGGAGGCCCACGAACCGAATCTCATGAGGTCGGTGCCCACGCTCACAAGGGCGAGGACGAGGAAGAGTCGGCCGCCGGCCTCGATCCAACCAGAATTTCCTGTCGCGCGCCTCCGGAGCCACACCCGCCAGACGAGGAGCGCGACGGGCAGGCCGATCGCCAAGGCAGCGAGAGCGGCTAGCCCTGCCCCGAGCAGCAGACCGTCCTGTGCGTACAGCCCCCGAAACGCGGCACGGATCCCGTTTCCGGGGAGCGAGAGGAGCGCCGACGTAAGGCTGAACGGCTCGGGGTCGACGATCGACCGCTGGGGGAGGTCGAGACGAGCGAGCCAGCGGCGAACGATGCCGAACGTAAGCGAGTATGCCACCTGGCTCGCCACCGCCGTTACCAGGACCAGTGCGAGTAACGATTCACCCCTGGACAGCCTCCCATCCCGCCGCGCCGGCAGGACGACGGACGCTGCCAGCACAGCAATGGAGGGCGAGAGCTTGACGAAGTAGCGCATCGGCTGGTATGCCGAGAGCGAGAGGAGGGACCCGCCTCCAATCTGCCAGAGAAGAGCCAGGATGCGGAGCCTCCGTTCATCGGCCGCCAACGTGGCCCAGTATAGAATGACAGCATCCGGACCATACCTCCCGGCTGCACCAGTCCCCATACAAGCCACCAGATGAGGCCCCCTGCGACGAGCCCCCCCACAATACTCAGCACTTCTCTGCGTCGCGAGCGTGCCGGCACCCACAGGGCGGCAATACAGAGCGGTATGGCAACGACGATCACCGTGGGCTTCGTCAACATGGCAGCGGCCATGGCCAGACCGGATCCGACATGGGCGGTGGGCGAACCCCGCATCCAGAGCCAGACGCTGAGGATGCCAAAGAACAGAGCTGAGGACTCGAGCAGAGCTGTGCGGTGAACGATGAGAAGGGGCACATACAGGCCGACGAGGAGAACGCCCCAGAACGCCGCCTTCTCTCCTGACGTCCGCCTGAGGATCGAGAAGAGCAACACGAGGCCCGCCATGCCGAGCACGACCGAGACCACGCGCGCCTGAACCAGCCCCTGCCCGAGCACGAGAAAGCTCGCTCTGAACAGGAGCGAAGATACGGGAGAGATGATGATCGGATCGAACTCTCCGCTCAGCCACTCGCCGAAGACTGCGTGGTCGCGCGCATTGGCGGTCCACCATCCCTCATCATACAGGAATCCGCCGACGTTGAGCCCCCACTCGACGAGCTCGGCCGGGGGATCGTGCGTGAGGAAGATGCTCCTCAAGAGCGCCAGACCGACGAGAAGGGCGGCGAGAGGTACTATCCTCAGCCAGAGGGGCCGGCCCTCGGGAGAACCGGCCGCTCCTCCCCCCGCTCGCACGGGAAGGACATTCATAGAACAGCCCTCCCCTCACTCGCTCATGCGGCGTTTCGACAGCAATCCCAGAAGGTTCCTGCCCATGACCGCGGCCTCAACTTCATCAGGGAGATCGAGCACGTCGATGAGCGCACGGTAGACGCGGGGATGTCCCAACGGGAAGTCACTCCCGAAGATGAGCCGCTCGCTCCCAACCCTGTCGAGAGCCCGCTCCAGACACCAGTACTCGCGCACCCCTGCAAGGTCGAGATAGACGTTCGGCAGATCCCCTGCGGCCACGTCCTCAACACAGGCGATACGCAACCGCGGGTCGTCTCCTCCCATGTGGGCGAGGATGAAGTCGACCCCCGGGTGGGCGGAAGCGAGCTCTATGCCGAATTTGTAGCTCGCCATCTCCTGCCAGCGGCCGCAGTGCAGCAGAACGGGGAGAGCGTGCTCGGCAGCGAGCTCCACATACGGCAGATAGCGCCGGTCTGTGGCGGGAGTCCGATCGAATGAAGGGTGGAACTTGAGGCCGTCGATGCGATCGATGTGATGGCCGACGAAGTCCATCATTCCCACATCATTGACATCGACCCAGGGGAAGAACCAGTACCGCACACGAACCTCGGAGGCAGATCCCCGCTCGCGTGCACGATCCAGGGAGGAGAGGACCGAGTCATTTCTCCTCAGATCGGTAGCGGTCACGGCCGCGCCATCGAGCCCGGCTCCGATTAGCGCCCGCTCGACATCATCGATCGATGCTTCGACTCCGAAGAAGCGTTCATCAGACCACCTGCCGAGGTGGACATGTCCGTCGATGTTCACAGATCACCCCAACTCGAGTTTCCAGTGCTCTCTGAGATAGGGGGTCGCTCCGAACCCCTCTTTGAAGCGCACGAGTCCCCAGTTCGGCTCCATGTCGATCGTCGACGTGCCGAAGTCGTAGTAGAGAAAACCTTCCCGGCTCGCCCAGTCGATGGTCTGGGAGGCGAGCAGGTTAGACATCCTCAGGTCCTGACGTTCACGCTTGCGGCAGAGATAGAAATTGAGCACGACCCGCCTGTTGCAGACGAACAGCAGGGTGCCTCCCACGAGTTCGCGCTTCGCCTTCGCCAGAAACAGGTGGAGCGCCTCCGGAACAAGCTCCCGCAAGCGCATGAGATCTTCGAGACTATGCGTCGGCTCCGCACCGAGTGCCTGTCGATCGGCCCACAACAGATCATAGAATTTCCGATAGTCCTCTGACGATTCTACTTTGACACCGAGCCGGCCCGCCCTGCGCGCCGCGCGCCGCGCACTGCTCACGAACGTCTCTCCAAGGTTGTTTACGCCGCCAAGAGTCACGACATGGGTAAGGGCCCGTACCTGTCTACGGAACCCGGCGGCAGACAGGGCGAACTCGATAGCATGCCCCGGCGATGCCTGGTACACCGGCGGAGAGGGACTGATCTCGATCGCCCCTGCACCCTCTCCACGTACATGCTCGATCAACGTGCGAACGAGAGCAGTCGCCAGGCGCGCCGGAGGCTGCCCGCGGACGACGAATCCACCGAATGATGCCCCGCACGGAGACACATAACGCGGCGGTTCCCCGGGGACCAGGCCACCGGGGAGGAGAGCAACAACCTCTTCCCCATCGTAGAACAGCAGATGGTGATCTGACCACTCCCGCTCTCGGTGATAGGCGAGAAACCGGAGATCGTGGAATATCGTCCCGTTGGTCGATTCATCCAGGAATCGCCGCCAGGCGCGGTCGCGCGATCTGTCGTAGGGAACGACCCTCAGCATGGTCATGGTACACCTTCTGCCGCCTGATGACTGGTCTTTGGGAGCAGCTTCGACCGCCCCCGAGAGTCGCCATCTCACGAGCGAGTGAACCTCGTCCGCGCGACCCGCACGAGCAACAGCAGGAGACTGGCGGCCCCTGCCGCCAGCACGAGGAGATCCCCATGCCGGGCATAGAAGGTCATACCCTGTCTCAGTGCGACCTCATCGATGACGATTGCCCGCTCGAAGATCCGGGTCTTCGACACGATCCTCCCATAGGGATCGACGATCATCGATACCCCGGTGTTGGCACACCGCGCGAGCCCCATACGGTACTCAATGGCGCGGAAGATAGCCATCGATGCATGCTGATAGGGACCCGCGCTCCTGCCAAACCAGCCATCGTTCGTGATGTTGACCACAAACTCCGCTCCCGAGAGCACGAATCGCCTCACCAGACGAGGGAAGACCGACTCGAAACAGATGAGAACGCCGAACGATGTCCCACCCGGCTCCTCGAATACTGTCGCCTCATCTCCGGGCGAGAAGTCGCCTTCCCCCAGGTCCACTCTCCGGAGGATCGGGATGACCTCGTCATATGGGATCATCTCCCCGAAGGGAAGGAGGTGCAATTTCCGGTACTCGCCGTCCATCTCCCCGCTCGGAAGAGCGAGGAAGGCTGCATTGTAGTGTGATACTTTCCCTCTCTCGGACTGGAAATCCGGCGCTCCCGTGAGGATCGGGACCCCGAGCTCGCGCGCGAGCCCTGTGACAAAGTACCGGGCGCTCGCGTCGAACCTCACCGCCGATGGGACGGCTGTCTCCGCCCAGATTACGAGCGGAGGATACTCCCCGCCCTCCTCCCCACCCGCCTCCTGCCATCTGCGGACGGCGTCGCGTGTCAAGGCATCGTACGCAGCGAACGACGTATCTCGGTACCCCTCCTCCCACTTCATGTTGGGATCGATGTTCGCCTGGACGAGGATGACCGTGCGTTCCCGCGGCGGCTGGACTCTCCCCAACACGGTACGCCCGTGAACGCAGGGAAGGAGAAAGAGCGCTGCGATGATGCATCCAGTCCAGACTCGCCGGGCGCCGGTGTCGCGGAACAGCAGACGATAGACGAGTACATTCTGGATCACGATCCAGAGCGTCACCCCCGCGATACCGGTGAAAGAGGCGAACTGGACGAACGGAACGGCATCGGTCTGAGTGTAGGCGAGTGATCCCCAGGGAAAGCCGAGACGCGTGAGCGTTCGGAGGAACTCGAATGTCGTCCAGAGAGGTGGGGCGAGCACGAGGCCGAGGTCAGATCCTCCCTTGCGACAGATGCTCACCAGCCAGGCGAAGAGCCCCCACCAGCACCCGAGGTAGAGGCAGAGCACTACCACGCCGGTGAGCAGCAGCGGGAAGACGGTCCCACGCACCTCCACGAAGCTCACCCAGTACAGCAATCCGAACGACAGCACGAAGCCGGCGAGCAGACCAAGACGAAAGCCGGCGGCCGGACGCACTCCGTCGATGGCAGCGAGAAGCGGCACGAGCGCCACGAACGCCAGCGCGCTGAAGGAGAAGGGGGGAAAGGCAGCAACCAGGAGAACCCCTGAGAGGACCGCCGACACGATCCTCGCTGTGTTATGTGCAAACACTCAGGAACCTCGACTCAGTCCGTGCCTGCGCCGCGCTCCCCCTCGGTCAACTCCCGCGACACCTCCTCCACAACATCGTCCCACGACCTGAACCCGAGACCGCTCTGCAGGCGGTTCGCCGATCAGGGTGTCTGACCTGATCTGAAATGGAATCGGCCCGACGGCGTGCGAGTGCACACACATCGCGGCCGCTCTGAAGGCGTATGCTTACCCTTCAACACGAGGGCCCTCTATGATCACACGGCGCCCTTCCACGCGCAGGCGGCCCTCGGCAAAGAGCTGAATCGCCTCGGCGTAGATACGGTGTTCCTCCTCGAGGATCCTCTCGCTGAGAGAAGCCACGGTATCGTCATCGCGGACAGGCACGCTCGCCTGGATAATGATCGGACCGGTATCGATGCCCGCGTCGACGAAGTGGACCGTGCATCCCGATACCTTCACCCCGTACTCGAACGCCTGACGCTGAGCCTGGAGGCCGGGGAAAGAGGGGAGCAGAGCTGGATGGATGTTCAGAATCCTCCCGGCATGGGCGGCGAGGAACCGTTCCTTCAGTATGCGCATGAAACCGGCCAGCGCAATGAGTTCCACACCGTGATCGCGCATGCATTGCACGTAGCGCTCCTCTGCTTCTGCTGTCAGGATCGTTCGGCGCGGCCCGGGGTCGATATAGCAGGCGTCGATACCGTGCCGCCGGGCACGCTCGAGCGCCTGGGCATCCTTCACGTCGCTCACCACCACCCGTATCTCTGCATCGAGCCGCCCGGCCTCTATATGGTCGATGAGCGCCTGGAGGTTTGAGCCTCTCCCCGATGCCAGCACCCCTACGGGCAACCTCCTCGTGATCATGCGCTGCTCCTCCTATGAAATCATAGCTCCTTGTACCACACGCGCCAGTCACTGTCAATCACTTTCGCGGTTCCCCTGGCTTGTGACCAGTCGTGGACGGATCTGATCAGGTCGGCATTTTCTCATTGACCCCGTATCGGCCGTGTGATAGGGTATATTGGTGGAAGAACGCAGGGATACAAGGGCAAGGGCTGGCCTTTGCCACCTCGTCTGGTCTAGATCAGGCCGAGCATTCTCCGAATTCCTATTCCGCAGTAGGCGCTCTGTTCCCTGGCACCAAGCGTCCGATCGCACTTCCCGACAGATCCCCCGCGTATCCGAGAAGGGCAATCGGCCGGACAACTGCGCCGGCCGCGAGGGACGAACCGCACACTACGGGAGTTGTCTCGTGAGAGCGACACTGACACCCCTTCGTCTCCGGGGAAGTCTGTGTGTTGTCTGCCTGAGCCTGGTGCTCGTACTCGCACAAGCAAGTGCGGCGTACGAGTGGAAGCGCTTCGCCCCCGAGGCGCGATGCGGGCATCAGGCTGTTGTCGACACTGTCAATGGGCAAATGGTACTTGCTGCAGGCTGGGGGGAATCGGGATATATGAATGACGTCTGGGGGCTCCACTGCGAGAGAGGACTCTACTGGCGCCATATCATGCCCGCGGGTCCAGCTCCGCCAGGGAGAATGCAGTACGCACTTGTGCTGGATACGGGGGATCATGCTCTGATCATGTTCGGAGGCAACGCCGGCGGAACCCTCCTGAATGACGTGTGGAAGCTAACTCTCACACCAGGGTCCGAGACTTGGACCGACCTATCGCCACCCGGGCAGGCCCCTGAGCCGAGGCTCGGGCCAGTCGCTGTGTATGATCCAATTACCCACAGAGTGGTGATTTTCGGTGGTGTGAGCGAGTACGCGACGTTCTTCAACGACGTATGGGCGTTCGACTTGGCGACGTCCGACTGGACACAGGTCTACCCGAGTGGAACTCCTCCGTCTGGCAGGCGCGAGGCTGCAGCGATCTACGACCCCGAAGGACACCGTATGATAGTGTTCGGTGGGTACAATGACCCGGAGCAATTCCTCAACGATACATGGGCCCTGAACCTCGAGGGACCTGGCAGCGCTATGTCTTGGGTCGAACTCACTCCAAGCGGTGGGCCTCCCGCAGTGAGAAGAGGTCACGATGTGACCTATGACTGGGTCGCCCATCGAATGCTGGTGCACGGAGGCTGGAACTATCCTTGGTTCCAGTTCTTTAGAGACGTGTGGGCGCTCGATCTCGCCACATTGACATGGTCCCAGATTCCGGGTGCCGGTCAGTTGCCGATGCCGGCGAGAAATCAGAGTGTGGTCTTCTTTGCCAAGTGCGGGATCAAAGGTATACTCACGTTCGGAGGCAATGTGTGGGATGCAGGGGTGTACAAGTGGCACACTAACGAGTGCTTCATGTTGCTCGACTAGCCACTCTGTACACGAACTCCAGCCTCAAGGCGGGCATAGATGCACAAGAGCCCGGGCCATCAGGTCCGGGCTCGATCTTCGTTCCTTCCCCCGGAACCCGGTCAATCGCAATCGGTGTTGACAGTGGACACGACAGACGGTATTCTTCCTGCGTGATGCAGAAGACTGCGTGATGCAGAAGAGAAATCGACCCTTCGTACCGATCCGCGCTTCATCTCGTGCTGAAAACGGATCCCGGGGGCCTCAGATCAGATAGACACGCTAACACCGAATAGCTTCGGAGGTCAGATGGGCATGACGTGTAGCGACGACGTCGCGATCGTCACGGGAGCGACGGGCAAGGGCATTGGACGGAGCACGGCGCTGACGCTCGCTCGCGAGGGTGCGAAGGTGGTGGTCAACTACCGCACAAGCGGTGAGAGTGCGGATGCGATCGTGGCGCACATCAAGCGCCGGGGCAGCAACGCTGTCGCCATCCGCGCCGATGTCTTCGACCAGGAAGGGTGCAGGGAACTCGTCGATGCAGCGATCGAGCAGTTCGGCCAGGTCGATATCTGTGTCGTGAGCCCCGGTGCGGGCTGGCATCCGGAGCCGATCGATGCGCTCGACACGAAGGCCGCCCTCCAGGATCTGCACCAGGAGATCGCGCCGCTCTATTACCTGATGCGCCTCCTGCTCCCCGGCATGTACGACCGAAGACACGGAAGGATCATCGGCATCGCCGTGCACCCCACGAACCTCCCCCCTGCCTATGCCTACAATACAGCCAAGGCGGCACGAGCTCGAGCGCTGCTGCTGGCGCAAGACCAGGCGTGGTCTCATGACGTTACCGTCAATGTGATCGCACCCGGACCCGTCCCGGCGATCGAGACGCTGGAAGAGGCTATCGAGCAGTGCGGCCATGGACCTGCATGGCAGAAGCGCAGCAGTGCCTCGCCTCAGGACATCGCTGAGGGCATAGCCTTTCTCTGCTCCGAGGCCGGTAGATTTATAACCGGGTGTGAACTGCCATATCTATTCACACGGTAGCTCTTGAGCATTAACTCTTCAGATACGTACTGTCCGACGGACGGGGCAACACGCATGGTGCTAGAAGAAGAGATCAAGAGTTGGTACGACCAACGGCACCGGCGACTCGGCGAGAAGGCATGGCGCCCTCCGTACGCATACGCTGTCTTCCTGAATCACCTGGGCGTAGTACCTGGCAGGAAACTGCTGGATATCGGTTGCGGGACTGGACACTTACTGAAGATAGCAGACGAACGAGGCCTGGACACGTACGGAGTGGACATCTCAGAAGAGGGCGTGGTAATCGCGAAAAGGATCTCGCCTCACTCCCACATACGTGTGGGAAGAGGAGAATATCTCGAATACCCTGACAGCTTCTTCGATTACATCGTCTGCATCGGGGCGCTCGAACACTTCCTCGACATGGAGAAAGGTATCAGAGAGATGGTGCGGGTCGCGAAGAGTGGCGCCCGTTTCTGCATCGTAGTACCCAACAGCAACCACCTTTTCTTCTGGATCGGGACGAAAGGCACCCCCCAACAGGATATCCTGGAACGCCTGCTGTCCCTGAAGGAGTGGAGGAGGATCTTCACAAACGAGCGCCTCCGAATATCTGGAGTGTACCAGGATAGGTGGTTTGCCGAGCAGACCCCCCTGCTAGTGTCGCCGAACCCGGCTGCGGTCACGAAGCAAGCCCTGAGAAGAATACTGTGGGCGTTTCTCCCCATGCACTTCGCCTATCAGTTTATCTTC
Source organism: candidate division TA06 bacterium SM23_40 (assembly GCA_001303705.1). Lineage (GTDB taxonomy): Bacteria > LJUI01 > LJUI01 > SM1-40 > SM1-40 > SM1-40. Next base: position 67,719 of record LJUI01000004.1, on the reverse strand, counting down.
GTGATGCGGAAGGATTGACCGACAAGCTGCTCCGTCGGGCAGCAGGTCCCAGGCTCCCGGGGCCCCCGATCATGGCGAACGGGAGTGTGGCTGGAGAGTGAGAACAAGGTTTGGCCCTCAGGCGTAGTATCTGGTTTGCTGGCTCATTGCTCGCGCTCGCCATCGTGCTGGCGGTCACAGCCATTCTACTGAAGGAACGAACGATGTCAGAAAGGCACAGAGCTGGCGAGCGCCCGGCAAAACAGAATAGACTCGCGTCGGAGAAAAGTCCCTATCTCGTGCAGCACGCGGATAACCCGGTGGACTGGTATCCATGGTGCGAGGAAGCCTTTGAGAGAGCTGTAAAAGAAGATAGGCCGATCTTTCTCTCCATCGGGTATTCGACATGCCACTGGTGCCACGTGATGGAACATGAGTCGTTTGAAGATCCAGACGTGGCAGCACTGATGAACGACGCCTTCGTATGCATCAAGGTCGATCGCGAAGAGCGGCCGGACATAGACGGGGTGTACATGACTGTCTGTCAGCTAATGACAGGGAGCGGAGGATGGCCACTAACCATCATCATGACACCTGATAAGCGACCGTTCATCGCGGCCACGTACATCCCGAAGGTAGCTCGACTGGGACGCATCGGAATGCTGGAACTGATCCCGCGCGTCCGGGAGCTGTGGGCCACAAGGCGCGACGAGCTGCTAACGCAGTCAGATCGCATCAGTGCGGCGCTTAGAGAGACAGCCCGTCCCGTACCGGGCCGAGCGCTCGACGCAGCGACGTTGCAGCTCACATACGAACAGCTCGCCGGCAGGTTTGACGAGCACGACGGCGGGTTCGGCGGCGCTCCCAAGTTCCCGACACCGCATAACCTCCTCTTTCTGCTCCGCTACTGGAAACGAACTGCCGAGGAACACGCCCTGGAGATGGTCGAGAAGACTCTCCAGGCGATGCGCCGGGGGGGCATGTACGACCACCTCGGATTCGGCTTTCACCGCTACTCCACCGATTCCCGGTGGCTCGTCCCCCACTTCGAGAAGATGCTGTATGACCAGGCCCTCCTGGCATTGGCGTATCTGGAAACGTATCAGGCAAGCGCGGCCGAGGAGTATGCCACGACCGCGCGGGAGATCTTCGCCTATGTGCTGCGCGACATGACATCTCCGGAGGGGGGATTCTACTCCGCAGAGGATGCCGACAGCGAGGGCGAGGAGGGAAAGTTCTATGTATGGACCCTGGATGAGATACGGGGATCACTGTCCCCGAAGGAGGCAGACTTCGTCGAGGCGACCTTCAACATAGAGGAGGGCGGTAACTTCTCTGACGAGGCCACTGGAACGAGGACGAACAGTAACATCCTGCACCTGACAGAATCCACCAGGGCACTTTCCGCTCAATATGGAGCCTCCGAGGAGGAGTTCCGGGAGCGCCTGGAGACGGTGCGGCAGAAGCTCCTGGCGCACCGCGAGGAACGCATCCGCCCGGGCAAAGACGACAAGATCCTCGTCGACTGGAATGGTCTGATGATCGCTGCGCTGGCGAGAGGATCCCGCGTACTCCGCGATCCTGCATATGCTGCGGCTGCGCGTCGTGCCGCCGACTTCATCCTCGAACAGATGCTTACCAAGGATGGTGGACTCCGACACCGGTACCGAGACGGCGAGGCCGCCATAGCTGGCCACCTCGATGACTACGCCTTTCTCATTTGGGGTCTGCTCGAGCTGTACGAAACCACGTTCGAGGTCTCCTACCTCCGGTCCGCGCTCGACCTGAACGCCTACACGATTGAGCACTTCTGGGACGAGAGCAACGGCGGATTCTACTTCACGGCGGACGAGGCCGAGTCACTGCTCGTTCGCAGGAAGGAGTCGTACGACGGTGCGCGACCGTCCGGTAATTCAATATCGATGCTCAACCTTCTCCGCCTCGCACACCTGACCGCCAATCCTGACTTCGAGGAGAGGGCGGCACAGATCGGGAGTGCCTTCTCCGGAATCGTCAGCCGATCGGTCACTGCTCACACTCAGCTCATGGTCGCCGTCGACTTCGCAGTCGGGCCAACATACGAAGTGGTCATCGTCGGAGATCCACACGCCAGCGACACAAAAGAGATGCTGAGCGCACTCAACGGGCAGTTCATGCCGAACAAGGTGGTACTGCTTCGCCCGCTCGGGCCTGAGTCATCTCACATGGACCAACTCGCCGGGTACGTGAGTCATCAGACGAGCATCGACGGCAAAGCAACCGCCTATGTCTGCATCGACCACGCCTGCAGACTCCCGACTACCGATATCGACACGATGCTCGAATTGCTCAAGTGAACACCAGCCAGGCAACTGATGAGTCCGTTGTGCCGGGATTGGGACTTCGCATATGTCTCATCTGGTATGCTTCACACCATTGTCACACCCCCCCCTCCGCGGGGCCGGAGCAGTCAGACCGGAGTTCCACCACCCCTGCCGACCTGGACTCAGAACTCACGATAGCCGGAGGTACCAGGTTATGCCCTGGATCTCTACGATAGATGACAGAGAGGCGACGGGACAGCTCAAGGAGCTGTACGAACGCCTGAAGCGAGAACGGGGCAAGATCTCAAACATCATGAGGGTGCACAGTCTGAACCCCTCCGCTCTTCACGCACATATTGATCTGTATTTGACGCTCATGTTCGGAACCTCCGGGCTGTCCCGAGAGGAACGTGAACTGATCGCCGTAATCGTATCGGCAGCAAACCGTTGTGAGTACTGCGTGCGCCATCACGCTGAGGCGCTGCGTCACTACTGGCATGACGACGAGAAGCTCCGGAAGCTCATCAACGACCCTCGATCCGTAAATCTTCCTGACAGGTCGCGCCTCCTGGTCGACTATGCCCTCACACTCAGTCTCAGCCCTGAGAAGATCGACAGCTCAGACATCCAGGCCCTGCGTAGCTCCGGATTCTCAGATGAGGACATTCTCAACATTAATCTGATCACCAGCTATTTCTGTTTTGTCAACCGAGTTGCACTCGGTCTCGGTGTGGAACTCACGCCTGAAGAGGTGCGTGGGTATAGGTTCTAGAGGAGACTCTGAGTATGTCCGATTCCCCGATCCTGAAATTCATGGAAGAGAGAGAGAAACCCAGTGAGATCGTGATGAAATACGGTGGCCGGGGACGTCAAGCGATTCCACTGTCGCACGCAGAGCATGAACGACGAAGAGGTCGACGAGACGCTCGCCATTATCCTCATCGTGGGGGGATCGATTATGATCCCGCATCTCAGGAGAGCTCTTCGTGCGTCGGACCAGCCAAAGGAGTCGGGTCCCCGTAGATTACAGAGATACGTCGGAGGAAGTAGATGACTGACAGAGCGGATCTTTTCAATCGCCTACAGGGCTGCGTGAGAGACACTGTCAACGGTTCCCTGGACAGAGATGAGAAGCTCAAGATCATCTGCACGATGCTGCGAGACGGCGTTGAGCATTACGATTGGGTGGGGTTCTACGTGGCCGATGCGGATAAGGAGGAACTCGTTCTAGGACCATTCGCAGGAGAACCCACTGAGCATGTTCGCATACCGTTCGGGAGAGGGATATGCGGCCAGGCGGCGGCAGCAAGCAAGACAGTCGTCGCTCAGGACGTAACTGATGAAGATAACTACCTGTCATGCAGTCCGCGAGTGCAGTCCGAGATTGCGGTCCCAATTCTCAAGCACGAACGGTTCGTGGGCGAGCTAGACATCGACTCACACACCATCTCGCCGTTCACCGAGGAAGACGTTCGGTTTCTCGAGGAGGTCTGCAGAATGGTATCCGAGCTCTTCTAGAGCGGCACGTCAGACTTTTTCATCCTCAAGACGCGAGAACCGGACCGATGGCACAGCGGAGCAGTAGTACGGCACAAGGCAGGAGGAGGTCGACCATGTTGATCCCTACGCTCATCATGGGAGTGCTCGCAGTCATCCTGATCATACTGGGATACCGCAGTGGTGAGGGACAGCACATCGCCGGCATAAGCCAGGGACTTAGAATGACGATCGAGATCCTCCCGCTGCTGATCCTCGCCTTCGTCGTGGCAGGTATGGTTAGAGTCCTCCTTCCTCACGAGTTCTTGTCGAGGTGGGTAGGGGCCGAGTCGGGGTTGCGGGGGATTTTCATCGGGGCAGTTGCGGGTGGTCTGGCGCCGGGAGGGCCGTATCTCAGTTTTCCCATCGCTGCCGGGCTCCTGCGTTCCGGGGCCGGCGTGGGGACCATGGTCGCCTTTCTCACGGGCTGGGCGGTGTGGGGAGTGAACCGGCTGCCGATGGAGATAGGAATCGTGGGCTGGCGATTCTGGCTCATTCGAACTGCGTGCACATTCTTCTTCCCTCCGATCGCCGGTCTGCTTGCTCAGACTTTCTTTGCGCGTGCGAGGCTTTACTAGACCATCAGCGCCGGCGGATCTCCCCGCCTTCCACACTCGGCAACCCCTGAGAGACGTGCGCCCTCTCACCCACGTCTTCATCGATACCATGCGAGTCGATAAAGAAGCCCGGACCGTGCGGCCCGGGCTCTCAGTAGAGTGACCGTCTCAGTTCATCATTCGGTTACGGTGAAGGCGAACTCTTCTTCATCGATCAGCGTGTTCGGCGGCGTCCCGATCTTCACACGGTAGTGGTACGTGCCGAGCGGAGCGTTCAATGGGATCGAATGAGAGAAGTGGACGGTCCTCACCTGAAGCGGCTGCAGGGCCACGGGAAGCGGCCCGATGAGAGGATTGCCGGCATACGGCTGGCCGTTCGGCAAGTAGGCCTCTGTCTGGCCGTAGAAGGCCTGCGCCGCATCGGTGTTGTTCGCCAGCGAGACGAGGAAGCCGAGCGTACCTCCGCGCGGCACGACGGTCGTATCGGGCGCGATTGCCACATCCACCACGGGAATCAGGATGTCGAGGCCCATATAGCCGAGGTAGTTCGATACCCATGACTGATCCTGATTGTCGGGTTCGGGGTCAGATGCAGGAATGCCGCCGTCGACATCCCCATCGTTGAGCACGAGCGTATCCGCGAGGTGGACATGCGCCCGCTTGTAGGTCGTGTCTGCAGTCGCCTCCCAGCAGGCATCGTGTCCCAGCGCATACCAGCCGCGATATGCATTCTGGAACTGTCCGCTGTACACCTCAGTATCAAGATAGGGACCATATTCAGTGGCCCAGGCTCGCTCTCCATCGGGGTACATCCGGAAGCATGAATTCAGCACGCCCCAGAATGGCGCCCCGCCGGACATCGCCCAGTACTTGATCGCCAATCTCACGGGTGCCTCCTCGATCCACGTGCGGACACTATCACCCAACTCCACGGCGCCTTCCTGGTATGCCGTACTCCCCACGTCCATTCCATAGGAATACAGGTTCCCCACTGCCCAACCCAGGACCGGAGCGTTGAGCGAGAAGTATGGAGCACCTGCGTGGACGTCCAGAGGGTAGGCGATGATGAAAGTTGCGCAGGTATCGGAGTACCAGAGGTAGGTGGTGTCTGCATAGACATTCCGATACTTGACCTCCGCAGCCAGGGCCCAGGCACAGTTGTACACCTTATAGTAGGCAAGGGGTCCCGGCGGTGGCCCTTCCTCATTATAAGCCGGATGGGCCATACAGTACTCCCAAGCCGCCTCGACGTTCGGGTAGTACGAATCGTCTCCTGTCAGTTCGTAATAGTGCGACCAGACCCAGATCGCCTCCGCCGTGTTGTCCGTCTCTATGATATCCGGTAGATGCTCTCCCTCGCGCATTCCCCCATGATCCGGTCCCCCTGGATTCCAGACCTGAAGGCCGCGGAGAAAGCCGGCAAGGAGTGTATAGTGCTCCAGGTAATCGGGCGTCTCGAGACCGGGCGATAGGAACCGAGAAGACCTGTCCTGTAAGAATGGGCCCGCGTATGAGGTCCCACCGTCGATCGCCCCTTGCAGCTCCGCCTTCGACATGTCTTCCAGCGACCAATAGGGAGTGCCTTCAGCAAGGTCCGTGCCCGCAATGTACGCCAGAGTCAGGACCGCAAGGCACAGCAGTATTTGTGTACGGTATCTCATCTTCCTCCTCCTCTCAAAGCAAAAACCCACTCGTGCCGGGCGACGCAAGTGGGCCTTCCTCCCAGTTCCCCCTCTCCTCACCCTCGACAGGCAGATCGGGTACCGAGGCCGCAAGGCTATGCGGTGCCCTGTGTACCTCTGTCTTCCCGACCTATCGGTTGTCGGAAGGGCAGCATGCACTCTGATCCGGCTACCCCCACTGGAGGCGGCATCCGGATTCGAACCGGAGCATAACGGTTTTGCAGACCGTCGCCTTAACCACTTGGCTATGCCGCCCCGACTCCGTTCTGTGGAAGAACTTCGTGTAGAATGCGCCTATCGCACAGAACGACGATGCCACCCAAACAGATGGAGCGGGAAACGGGACTTGAACCCGCGACATCCACCTTGGCAAGGTGGCGCTCTACCACTGAGCTATTCCCGCTCGCACTGGTCCTTCCATCCGGAAAGCCGGCTCACCCGCCTGCTTTCGCAACGCACGATCGCTGTACACGTCAGCTCTATCTTGGCGCCACCGGACGATTATGGATATGGGGCTTACCGATCTTCCGGCGGGACACAGCCGAAAGATCGCCCCGCCCCATCAGTATGCTCTATCAGCAGATCTGCGCTCCGGGGCCAGCTCTCACTTCCAGCCTCATCTCAAGACGCGAGGCTCTCCTGGCATCTGAATAGCCTCGGGGAGTCCTCGCCACCTCAATTATCGCCTCACATCGACCCTCTATACTTTGGTAACATTCGACGCTTGAAGTCCCTTATCACCCTCCACTATCTCGAATTCGACTTCCTGCCCTTCAGTGAGTGTCTTGAATCCCTCTTCCTGTATCGCCGAGAAGTGAACAAAGACATCCTCACCGTCCTCGCGTTCAATGAACCCATAACCTTTGTTTTCATTGAACCACTTGACTCTTCCCCTAGGCATGACCCTCTGACCCTCCTTACTGCTGGAAGCTCTTAACACGCGGTGCCTTCAGTTGATTAAGGTACCACAGCGTCAATAGCATGTCAACCATATTTTTCGACTTTTTTGATCGCCCTTCGGCAAGTACCGTCGGTGATCGCTACGTCTGCCGACAGTCTCGATCGCTAAGGTCACAACGTGAGGAGCTGCATTGCCAGACCGCTCATGAGCGGGATGCTCAGGTTGTCATCGAGCGGCACGGGGACAATCTCGACGACAGCCGCGACCAAGGCTCCAGCCAACCCCACTCGCAGCGATAATTCCGGGATGACCCAGACGACGATCAGGCATGTGACGAAGCATGCGACTGCTCCCTCGATCGTCTTTCCCCACACACGGACACGCCCCCAGCGCGTCCCGACGATGGCGGCCATCAAATCGCCAAGGACAAGAAAGGAGATAGCCGCAACGGCCACCGGCTTATCATACACAAACACACAGATCAGAGAAGAGAAGAGCAGATACGTAGCACCGGTAAGACTCCAGACCTCGTGGCGCCGGATCACCGGGCCAAAGACGAGGACGAATATTGAGTGGGCCGTGGAGTGTCGGAGCCGCACGACATCCAAGATGATCACGATGCCGGTCAGGGCGAGCAAACACGCCCGACCGACCGGCACTGGGAGCAGGTAGTACAGTATGGGCAGGACTATCGCTCCCAGGTGCACGCCTTTTCGTTTCCATTCAAACTCGCGCACCGATCACCCCTCCCGCCAGCGGCACTCACCCGCTCGACGATTGGTCGACCTCGGCACTGAGATGCGGTCGAGCCGAAGTCGCCCTTTTCTCCGGGCAGTTGCACGACCGGGCCCAGATTGTCATGCCGACCCCTGTACCGGCCTGGTAGCGGTTACGGGTCAGCCCCTATCAGGGAAAACCTCAGAACTGAACACCAAGAGAGACGCGGTGGCTATTTCCCAGATCTTCGTGGGCGAGAAACGCATAATCCGCCAGGAACATCCGCACCGAGAACCCCGCCCCGGCAGTGAGTCGGCCACGATCAGCACCCAGGCGGACTCCAACCATGTCACGATATCGGTACTCGGCGCCAACATGGAGGTCAAGACTTACTCCGCCAGAAGATAGAGTGCTGCCGAGACTCTGTTCCTCGAACCGCACATCAGTTCCTGCCGCCAGCGTCAGGTCGCCTTCGAACCTCTCCACAAGGTGGCGGGAACTGAGGCCGGCCCTCAGAGTCGGCGTTATCGTCTCGCGTGTACCAGTATTCCACACCAGCGGACTTGTCGTCATATCCTGCAGCACAGCTCCTACTGTGAGCCAGGACCGAGGTCTGTATAGTGCCCCAACGTCGGCGCCGATCCCGACCGCACTATTCTCGTAGAGGAATTTTCCGAGGATTTTCACGCTTCCCCCGAGATAGAGAGACGATGACATGCCACGGCCGTAGCTAAGGTAGACCGCTATCTCATTGTCGCTTGTCCATGATATCTTGTCCTCGTCATATACGATCCGCTCGTTTACGTCCAGGCGACCGTTTCCCTCTCCCTCGTCACCCGTGTTGGGCTCTCCATCCAGCCCGTAATCGAGCAACTCAAGAGTGCTCGTTACCGGAATTTCATCGACGCCGAGACGCACCAGACCTATCCCGACGCCGGACGGCCTCGTAGAGTCGCCCCATGCCTGACCATATGCCAGGAAGTCGTACTGAACGATACCAGCGAAGTTCTCCGCGTGCATGAATGACATCTCACGCCTGTCGAGCAGTGCCAGACCGGCCGGATTCCAATAGGAGGCAGTGACATCATCTGCCATGGAGACATAGGCGCCTCCGAGTCCGAGTGCACGACCGCCGACACCTAGCGTGAGGTACTCACCTGCATACTTCGTTCCCTCTGCCATCTCCGCACACCAGAACGCGAAAGTGACGGTGCCCACAATGCCCCAGAGAATTCGATTCCCCCGCAATATTCGCTCCTCAGCTCACGAGCTCTGACACAGGTGAGTGGGCCAGTCGCCTATCCGCGCGAGGATAGATCCTCCGTCTCCTCGACCTTGACGACTGTCGCTGTCAGCTCTTTCTTGAAATACCCTTTGGACGAGTAGGTCGGCTCGACGGTGACATTGAGGCGATAGACGCCCGGAGGGACCGGCCGACGTGCATCATCGAGGCCATCCCAGACGATCTCGTGCTCACCCAGTTCACGCCATAACTCCGGCACGAGCCGCCGCACCACATTCTTGTTCTCATCCGAGATGCTCACGTTCACTTCGCATGCTTCTGTGAGATAGAGCGACAGCGTCGTCCCGCTGTGCTCGATCCCGAATGTCCTGGGAAAGATCCCCCGGATCGATGCGTCGACCCCAACCCAGTAGTACTGTGCACCCTCTCTCTCCACTATGAACACCTGTCCAAATCGCTTCCAGATACCGATGCCTCGCGGCGAATCGAATTCCTTGTCGCCTGTGCCGTACCGTCCATAAGAGATGATGTAGCGGAGCGACCGATCGAACTTATGAATTCGATGATTACTCATGTCGGTGGCATAGAGGTTTCCGTAGTAGTCGACAGCCAGATATGCGATGTCGGCGTCTGTCACCCCGATGTCAGACATCTTCACCGCGGCAATGAGTCTACCGTCGAGAGAGAACTGCTGAATACGCTCCCCGTGCTGATCGACGACATAGAGAGACCGATCCTCATAGAATGACCACTGGTCACGTCCATCGTAGACCGCGATCCCATCAGGATGTTCGACCCGCCCCCGGCCCCCTCGCGGGTCTCCGATCGAGCGCACGAAATCGCCCTCCGACGAGAAGACCTGTACACGATGATTCCCGGTATCGGTCACGTATATGGTCCCTCGTGCGTCGAGCGCCACCCCTCTCGGGCGGTCGAACTCCCCTGGAGCGGCACCGAACTTCCCGATCGTCTTCGCGAACGAGAGCCCCTCACCGTCATCGTGCAGATGCACGATGCGATGGTTCTCCGTATCGGCCACGTAGACATCACCATCGGCGTTGGCGGCGATGCCCCGCGGGCTCCAGAACTCACCTTCCCCCCTACCGAAACGCCCGAAGATATCGACGTCCGTCAATGACCGATTGTGAACGATCTGATGGGCATCCGAATTCACAGCGTACACGGAGACTTCGTCATCATCATGATGATCGACAGGGTCGTCCGTCGATCGCAACCGCACCACCGCAACACCCTGCGGGTTTCGGAATCGAACCGTCGAGCCCAACAGAAGGCGGAGATGGAACGACGTGGCCTTGTGATACCCCATAGTGTGACCATAGGGTGGAAAGACCAGGGTCGTCGGATCGTATCCGTCTCCCAGACCCGTCGCCGCCAGTACCAAGATGGTAACGATAATCGTCTGTACCAGCAGTAGCGTAGACCGCATCGTTCACTTCGCCTGCGGGGCGAAACGACTGCCCCACAGGGCCTGATAGACATGGTACGAGCCCATTACCCGCTTCACGTATTGCCGCGTTTCCTGGAACGGGATGCTCTCCACGAATAGATCGAGCTCATCAGTACCACTCTTCTCGAGCCATTCCCTCACCCTACTCTCGCCCGCGTTGTAGGCAGCGAGGGCGAGCTCCGGACGGCCGAATTCTTCGAGCAATCCGCGAAGGTACCAAGCACCGAACCTGATGCTCACCGCAGGGCGATACAGATCATCGATCACGAAACTCGGTACGTCCAGCTCTTTCGCCAGCTTCTTCGCGGTGGGCGCGATGATCTGCATCAGGCCCATCGCCCGAGCCCGGGAGAGGGCCTCCGGGTCAAATCTGCTCTCCTCTCTGATCACTGCGAGCAATAGGCACGGGTCGAGACCATTCTCGAGCGCAGCGTCATCGATCAGTTCTGCGAAGCTTGCCGGATAGAGGAGTTCGAGGAGGCGCTTTGGAATATCGTGCCGGCCGCCCCGCTGGGCCTGCTGCAATACGTCCCGCGCGAAGGAGATCGCCTCGAGGTCGAGCCCGGCCCCACTTGCTGCTTCCGCAGCGAGGAGCGCTTGATGTGGATTCGCGGCTTGATCCAAGCCCTCGAACTCCTCCTGGGCAGCTTCGATGAGCCCGAGAGCAGCAAGCGCCATGGCGCGCTGGCCTGCCGGAGGGAGCGAACGGTTCGATTCCCGTTTCGCACCTCGATCTACCCACGATGAGAGCCACCGTGCTGGGTCGATCGGCGGTGGAGAGATGATCGAGAAGAACCGCACTCTGTCCCGCCCGGCATGGCCGGTCTCGTTCACGGGATTGCTGCTGCCCGACCGCTCGATCTCGTCCAGCCGACCTGCCGCCAGCCACGCGTAGTAGTGACGCGGCCAATCCTGGACAACTCGCTCATACGCGGCCGCGGCCTGATCCGTATCGCCCTTCGTTTGGTGGGATCTCCCCAACCAGTAGGTCGCTGCCGGGAGGTCCCCGTCCTCTGGATACCGCCTCACGTACCCACTCAGCACCCGTATGGCGTCATCCCATTCTGAATCCCGGATAGCGATGAGCGCACGTCGGTACAGCGCCGAAGGGGCCATGTCGCCATGGGGGAACTGCTCGCTCACCTGGGCGTATGCTTCGTAGGCATCAGCAAAGTCCCCGGCATCCTCGTAGATCCGTCCCACCCAATAGAGCCCATCGTCAGCAAGACGATCTGTTGGGTACCTGGAGGCGAGCCGCCGGTACGACGCTATCGCATCCTCATCCTTGCCCGCCCGCACATAGGTGCGGCCGAGGAAATAGAGCCCGCGAGCTCCGTAATCAGGCCCCGACGAGGAAGATATGAGGCTCCTGAATGCTGCCTCTGCATCTCTGTACCTCCGGCGATCGAATTGTGCCCTCCCCTCCCAGTAGCGTGCCTCTGCCGCATGCGGTCCGTTTGGGTAGCGCCGAAGATACCGCGAGAAGTCGGAGATCGCCGTCCTATGCCGCCCGGCGGCATAAGAGATCCTGCCTGCGTAGTACCGATCCTTGATGCTCAGCTGGCCCAGTTCCTCGAGCCGATCCCGTGCGGACATCGATCCCTCGCTCTCCCAATGGTCTCGGAGAATCTGGGCGTAGAACTTCGTCGCGCTCCCCCTCCTCCCCCGCTCCTCCTCACACCTGCCCATCCGATAGAGGACCAGCCCTGCATCGACCCGATCCCGATGCCGAGCCAGCAGAGCTGCGCCCGAGCGGAGCGCCTCATCCCACATCTCATGTTCACACTGAATCTCAAATGCCTGCTGCAGCGCCCGCACCGCCAGCCAGCGATCCTCATGCCGGTCGGCCAGCTCCGAGAGTACGGCCAGAGCCTCATCGACTGCTCCGTCACGTGCCAGACTTGCCGCGATCCGATACCGCGCGAACGGAATGAGCAGTGAGTCCCCGATCACTGGCGATGCAAACAGGCTCGCTGCCTCGCGCCATCGCTCCTGGCGGAATGCGCACTCGGCGAGCTGGATGAGAAGAGTGTCGCGGGCAGCGCGATCGACTGAATCGGCGAGCGCATCTCTAAGGAACGTCTCCGCCTTCGCGAAGTCACCGGTAAGGAGCGCGATATCGCCAGCACGACGCTTCACCTGGGCCGTCCACTCATCGTAAGGCACTGAGTCGAGTACCGCAGCGACGATTCCCCTCGCCTCCTCATACTCACGGAGCCCGATGAGCGACCTCGCCAGTCCCAGATACGGCGCCACACGCGCCTCGACTGGTTCACCTTCAAGTGATTTCAGAATCGAACGGTAGGTTCGCCGAGCAGAGGGGAACTCCCCCGTGTCCAGCTGAACGTTGGCCTTTGCATCAAGCGTCTGGACCGTTGCGGCCGACGTGACCTTGCGGTCATCGTCCTGTGCGACAGACTCGCTCTCTGCCAATGAAATCGAGACGAGCAAAGACAGGGATACGATCAGGGAACCAGCAATTCGATTTCTCGTGCTCACGCGCTTACCCTACTCCTTTGCAAGAACCTCCCTCAGAGCCTCTATCACCGCATCCTGCTCGTCATCGGTCATCGACGGATAGAGCGGGAGGGCAAGCGTGCTCTGCTCGGCATGAGTACTTCTCTTCAGTTTCGCCGGCTCCGCAGGGACCAGACCACGGTACAGCGGTTCATGATGAATGGCGTTAGTCCCCCGCCGGGTGCTGATCCCGCGCAACTGAAGCTGCTCCATCACCTCATCTCTCGTGACCTGACATTCCTCCGTCACGCGCACGACATATGATTGAAACGTGTGCAGAGCCCTGGCTGGTTCCATCGGCAGTCTCAGACACCTGAGCCCCTTGAGCGATTCTCCATACCTATCCGCCAGTTTCCGCCGCTGCTCGAGCATCTGACCTGCCCTCGAGAGCTGCACCAATCCAATGGCGGCCTGTATGTCCGTCAACCGATAGTTGTAGCCGAGCTCCACAAACTTCGGTTCCGCTACCGACCGTGCCGCATGTCTCTCGTAGGCCTCGACCGACCCCCCGTGCGAGCGGAGGGACCTCAGCCTTCGTGCGAGATCCGCGTCATCGGTCGTTATCATACCACCCTCCCCGGTGCTCAAAAGCTTGCGGGGGTGAAAACTGAAACAGGCTACTGTGCCGAAGGTGCCCACGTTTCGCCCACGATGAGTCGCGGCGTGAGCGCAGGCGGCGTCCTCCACAACCGATACCCCATGGCGGGCGGCAGTCTCGAGCAGCGGATCCATGTCAGCGGCAAGTCCAAAGAGATGGACGGGCATGATCGCCTTGGTCCGCGGCGAGAGGCATCGCTCCACATCGTCTGGATCGATGGTATACGAGTCGAGGTCGATGTCGGCGAGAACGGGCACGGCGCGCTGATAGAGCACGACATTAGCGCTCGCCACGAACGTGAATGCGGGAAGGATCACTTCATCCCCCTCCCTGATGCCCAAGGCGGCGAGGGAGAGATGAAGGGCTGCGGTGCAGGAAGAGACTGCCACCGCCTCCCGCGTGCCGACAAAGGCAGCAAATGCCTGCTCGAACTCCCGCACCTTGGGCCCCTGGGAGACCCATCCGCTGGCGATGACCTGGCGAACTGCCTCCACCTCCTCGTTGGAGAAGAACGGCTTGGCAACCGGTACGTCCATGCTCCCTCCATGTGATGCAGCTTATCGATGGAATTTGTCGACGGTGCTATGGAATATGCTCAGGCCTTGTCGAGAGTTCGTACAGCTCTCGGCTCACCTCAAGTCTTTCCCCACACGACTGGCATAAGAGCACAACCGTGTCGTGCTTCCTCGATTCGTACGTCACGGGCCTGCCGCACTGACAGGCGAACCCCCTGAGCCGCGCGGGATTCCCATACACCAGTCCGTGGTCCGGCACATCTGCGGCAATCACTGCCCCTGCCCCGATCATGGCGAATGCACCTATCGTCACTCCACAGATGATCGTGGCATTGGCGCCGATCGATGCTCCCCGACCGACGAGCGTGGGCAAGACATGCCACTCCGGATCGAAGGAACGAGGGTACAGGTCGTTCGTGAATGTGACATGTGGACCGATGAAGACGTCGTCAGCCAGCGTGACGCCATTGTATAGCGAGACGTTGTTCTGGATCTTCACGTTGGACCCTATCACGACGTCGTGGTCGACATAGACACCCTTGCCGATGATGCAGTCGGGCCCGATCACTGCATTCTCACGTACCTGGGCCTGGTGCCAGACTTTCGTGCCCGCGCCGACGATCGCCTTATCGGAGACATCAGCTGTTGGATGTATGTAGGTCTCGTTCATCAGAAGCTCCGAACGTCTGACGGGCTCAGGGCCGGCATCCTCTACCGGACCACGGCCACTCGTCCTGTTCGCACTTCGCCCCCGGCAACGCGCACAAGATAGATATAGATGCCGCCTGCAACCTCCTTCCCACGGGAATTCACAACCGACCAGCTGATCTCCCCATTCGAGACCGCACCCCTGCCCGACTCCCAGACGAGCTCCCCGCCCAACCCAAAGATGCATACCTCGGCATCTTCGGGCAAGGAGGCGAAGTGCACTATACGATGTCCCAGCGACGGCACGAAGGGATTCGGATAGGCCCGAACCGAGGCGAGGCCGTCCGGACGCGGAAACGGGGGGATGAAACTGAGGCAAGAGAGCCCCCACACTGTTCCGATCCAGGCGCGCTCCTGTGACTCATCAATGAGGAGGGCATTGCTCCAATCACCTATCGTCCCGGAGACGAGCCCGCTATTCTGGCTCGTGTACGAGCGCCAGATCCCGCCCGGCTCGAGCACGGAGACGCCGCCATCGGTAAGGAACCAGACGCATCCCCACCCGTCGACGACGACATCGCTCACGAAGTCCGACAGAAGGCCTGACGTCGCCCTTCGGTAAGTTGTGAAATCTGTCCCATCGAACTGACTCGCACCGCCCGTGGTCCCGAACCACATTGTCGCCCCTGCGCCGTTCGCTACCGCCCTCACACCTGGACTGGCAAGGCCGTGCTCCACCGAGTAAGCAGTCACCGCATCATCCGAAGGATCGTTCAGCGTACCTGCGTAGTCGAGCCGCCTGATCCCCCGATCGTACGATCCTGTCCATACGATGTCCTGCTCATCGACCGCGATGTCGAAGATGGCATCTTCCCCTGCAAGATCGAGTCGGGTCCAGGTCGAGTCATCTCCGGAGCGGACGTACAGAGCATTCTGATAGTCGAAGATCCAGACATTGTCATGCCTGTCGACCGTCAGGGCGCCGACGAGCTCGGTCTGGAGCGGACTGTTGTCTTGGTCATAGAGCAGCCACTGACCATCGGCAGTCAGCCGGGAGACTCCCCCGCCCCAGGTCCCGAACCACTTGTCGCCCCTGCTATCGACCGCGCACCAGAGTACGAAGTCGCTTCCCAACATGCCCTCGGTCGTAGCCCTGGTAAATGTCTCCCACCCCTCGGCAGTAAGGTGGCTCACTCCGCCGGGGAAGTGGGTGCACCAGAGTGTCCCGTCGAGGTCGAGTACTGCGTCCGCCACTGCATTCGATGCCAGTCCGTTTGACAGATACCGCTCCCAGCCGTCCCCTCCTCTTCTGGCCAACCCCTCGCCATAGAGACGCCGGCTGCTTGTTCGCCCGCTTCCCAAGCCAATCCAGACGTGACCTCCGCTGTCGACGTGGACCGCTACCGCATCTCGCAATGGCAGCTCGCCGGTGACGTCTGACCACCCTCCGTCGACATGGTAACGCCAGACCCCGTCGTCGGTAGTTGCCCAGACGCTGTCACCCCCAACTGCCACCTGGCGTACCTCGAGGCCGGCCAGCTGCGATACCCATTGGCTCCCATCCCAGCGAGAGATCCCCTCATCCGTTCCGGCCCATACGAGACCGGGCTGCACGGCGAGGCTGAGAACGACGTCGCTCGCCAGCCCATCCTCCATCCGTATCACCTGCCACTGAGCCGGATCTCCCAACCCGTCGAGCCGCACCCTGTTGAGGCCGTCCACAGTCCCCACCCACAGGATGCTGTCGGCCACAAGAGCCACATTCACGTCCGCGTTGGCGAGTCCGTCCGACTCAGTGAAGAGATCGATCTCGTCGTCGCTCCAGTCGGCCGTCATCCGAGTCGTGATGAGCGCCAGTCCTTCGTCTGTGCAGACCCACAACGTATCAGCGCGGCCCAGGAGCGAACGGATATTCTCTGGCTCGAGCTGAAAGGAGGGATAGGTAGCCCAGGTGGCACCCTCGCCCTGCCCGACGGCGAGCCCCCCTCCCTCTGTGCCCACCCAGATGTTGCCCCATTCATCTACCTCTACCGCGCGTACCTCCAGCACAGGAAGCCCATCGACATTCGTGAAGACCGTGAAATCGAGTTCAGTGGTGTCAGCGGGCGACTCCGCCACCGGTAGCGCACCATAGGCGATCATCGACGTCTACTATGTCCTCGACGAAGTTGGCATTCGTATACGTGGTCCAGCTCTCGCCCTGACATGACCTCGCCGCAACCTGCATCATCCAGCCTGAGGCGAAGATGAGCCCTGCGGCCAGGGACATCATGTATGCCAGGCGGACCGAAACTCGCTGCATCATTCAGGTTCCTCCGGCATCAATCATCTCCCCTCAGTTCACCCCTGCCCGGATGGCGATCGCCGCGCGCCAATACCCCATCCATCGGCGACCGGGAGGAATTGCCCGGCAGTGTAGATACCTGTTCCGACCCGCTCTCGCCAGGAGATCCGGCCTGTGAGCTGATCCGATTCCTCCGCTCCGGACCGATTATCCTGAGGCGGACTGCACCCCATCCAGCGAACCCGGCTGCCGTCGCCGAAAAGAAGAGGATGATTGCTCGGTTTGCCGTGGCAAGTGCTAATGCCACCATACCCAAGAGCGCTGCCAGACCGTAGAGTATGAGGACGACCTGCCGATGAGAGAACCCGAGACCGAGCAGGCGATGATGTATGTGCTCCTTGTCACCGGCGAAGATGTAGCGACGTCTCGCCGTCCGCCGACAGACGGCCATCACGGTGTCAATGAGGGGCACACCCAGTGCAGTGAGCGGAACGAGGAGGACGATCAACGCCAC
Organism: candidate division TA06 bacterium SM23_40; assembly: GCA_001303705.1. GTDB lineage: Bacteria > LJUI01 > LJUI01 > SM1-40 > SM1-40 > SM1-40. The sequence goes on along the minus strand of LJUI01000004.1, from coordinate 50,257 downwards.
ACTCTTCCCACCTTCCGCCAGCCCAACTGTGCCGAACACGAGCCCGAGGAACAGGCTGCCGGTGTCTCCCATGAAGATCGACGCGGGGTGGAAGTTGAAGTAGAGGAAGGCTACACAGACACCAAACAGGGCAGCCATCAATACACTCGAGAACTGATTCCCGAACATCAATCCACCCACGAAGAGCGTCGCCGCCGCAATGGCTGCGAGACCGGCCGCCAGACCGTCCAGCCCATCGACGAGGTTGAGCGCGTTCATAAACGCCACGAGCCAGACGACACTCACCGGCACTGAGATCCACGTCAGCCTGATCACGCCGCCCACCGGGTTCGTTATCGAGTGGATCCGGAATCCGAACCCCACGATGAGGAGCGCCGCGATGATCTGAACCGGCAGTTTCACACGTGCTGAAGCCGTCATCAGATCATCATATATGCCAAGGCCCACAACAATCAGACCGGCGGCGAGCAGTGCTCCAAGGCCAGGGATCAGATCTCTGGCGCCCAAAACGAGAACGCCCAAGCTCGCGGCGACGACAAACGACACGTAGATCGCGATCCCGCCGAGTTGGGGGATCGCAGACGTGTGCACTTTGCGGTCTGCGGGTCTGTCAAGCAATCCGAAGCGAATCACAAGCCGTCTCACCGCTGGCGTCAACATCATAACGAGAACAGCGGCGAGCAGGGCTGCTATGAGGTAGGCGAGCACGTCGACCCTTGTGGCCATGCTGCTTTCCTTGTCTAGGTTCCGCCCGAATGACGAAGCTTCCCCCGGAGAACTGAGAACATCTGGACGAGCGACTCCGAACTCTGTGCGGATCGGATGTTACGCCACACCACCGCCGGATTGAGATAAAAGCGTATGTTGGCCCGATGCGCGAGTCTCTCCAGTTCACTGGCGCTCAAGAAGGGCAGATCGAGCAACGCCTCTTTCTGGACATCGACTGCCCGATACCCGTCACGGGCAAGCCACCCATTCTCGACAGCTAGCTCGTACAGATCCGTACCGGGAAACGGCGTGCAGATACTGAACATTACCGCATTGGGCCTCAGCCGGTCGATCGCCGCGAAGTTGTTGCGGAACGTCTCCTTCGTCTCGAACGGTGCGGCGCCAATCAGAATATTCAACTTGGCCATGATCCCATGCTCGGTGAGCAGGCATATACCGCGTTCGGCCTCCCCTACCGTCATGTCTTTGCGCACGAAGTCGAGCACACGCTGGTCGAATGACTCGACGCCGACATCGACATACCGGCAGCCACTCACAGCCATCGCCCGTACGATGGGTTCTGTCAAGACATCTGCCCGCGCGAGACATCCCCACGTGAGCCCGAGTTTGGCGATTCCCTCACATAGGGCAACGGTGCGCCGCTCCCCCCAGACGAACTGGTCATCGAGGAAGCTGACGCTGCGATAACCAGCCTGTGCCAGCTGCGAGAGCTCGGCGAGCACATTGTCGACCGAACGGAGCCGGACCGGCGGTTTCCGGCCGTGAGCGGCCTTATACTCAAGCTCTCTGGCGAAACTGAGCGAACAGGGTACGCAGTAGATGCATGAGTAACCGCAGCCCCTGCTCGTGAGGACAGCAGTATTGGGCGTCAATCCCAGTTTCGGGTTATAGTACTTCGTCCGATCGACCAGGTGCCGGGCAGGGAAGGGCAGCGAATCCAGGTCCTCGATCAGCGCTCGACTTGGTGCATGGATCGCGCGCGATCCATGCATGTAGGAGATGCCGGCGATTCCTCCCCACGAAGAACCACGGGCGATCGCCCCCACGATCCCATCGATCGTCATCTCCACCTCCCCCCTTACGATGATCGTCTCCTCGTCGAGGAGATACCCATCAGGATCATACGTGGGAGCCGGTCCGGCAAAGATGACCGGTATCGAGCCGCGTGCCTCCCGGATCATGTTCCAGGCGAGACGATCCGTCTTCTTCGCCAACTCGACGGAATAGATGACGTAGACCGAACTGCTGTCGGAGGCGAGGAATCGGGCAAACCGCTCCCGTGTCCAGCGGGCGATGGCGGCGTCCACCACGGAGACCTGGTATCCATTCCTCTCCAGCAATGCTGCCGCGATAAGCATGAAGATATTGGGTATGGGGTACAGCCCGTAGTTGCACCCGAAGACGCGCTCCGGCACGCGGGTCCCCTCCAGCGGCGGAGGGACGAGAAAGGTCGCAGTCATCGAATCAGGGCCTCTGTTCACCATCGACGTTGCCGACGGTGTTTATGGTAGAAGTGGAACGCGCTCTTCAGATGTTGGAGGGTCATCCAGTTAAGACCTCTCGCGCTCCTCCGCTGCACGTGGTGTATGATACTCGCATCCGGCACGTAGTAGACCGTCCGCCCGCTAAGGCGAGCTCGATAGCACCAATCGACGTCCTCAAATCCGTACACAAACGACTCATCGAACATCCCGATGGCACCGACAGCGTCCCTGCTCATCACAATGCATGCTCCGGCGACCCAGTCGACCTCACGCACGCTGCCGTGATCCCAGTCTTCCATCAGATGGACTCGTTCGAGCCGGTCACCTCCGATCAGGGGGCGCAGCGGTGTCCGCCGCGCCAATAACGTCCGCACCGTATAGAACCTCCGACAGCTCGGCTCGAGGCTACCATCGGGCCGCAGTGTCTTCGGTCCGGCACCTGCTGCGCCGGCGTGCGTATCCATGAACTCCACCAATCGATCGAACGCGCCGGGAAGAACTTCGACGTCCGCATCGAGCGTACACAGAATGCGACCTGAAGCACCGGCGATCCCCAGGTTGCGCATCGAGGCGATGCCGAATCGACAGGTCTCGACTATTCTCACAGCTGGATACGATTCGACGATCGTCTGTCGGGAGCGATCACCGGAGGGCTTGTGGATGATGAGTACTTCGAACGCGACGTCCCATTTCCGATCATAGATCGAGGCGAGACACCTGAGAAGATCATCAACCATGCGATAGTGTATGATCACTATCGATAAATCCAACTCCCTCACTTCAATCTCCCGAGCAAGGAGGCGAAACGCAGACGCCACACCAGCCACAGCGCTTCCCATATGATGCGCCGCGACATTTTGGACGTACCTACTCCCCGCTCAACGAAAATGATGGGGATCTCCAGCACCCTGAACCCTTTCCTCCAGGTCTTGACGTCCATCTCGATCTGGAACGCATATCCGTCTGAATGGATTTTATCCAGGTCGATAGCCTCGAGCACTTCCCTCCGGAAACACTTGTATCCACCCGTGAGATCACGGATCGGAGCGCCGGTGACAACTCGAGCGTAGATATTGGCGAAATAGCTCAGCAGCAGCCTTGACATCGGCCAGTTGATGACGCTCACGCCGTCGAGGTACCTCGACCCGAGGACCAGATCGTAGTCAACAAGCTTCTTGAGGAACTCCGGAATCACCTTCGGATCGTGAGAGAAATCGGCATCCATTTCGAATACGGCGTCATACCCCTCCCGAATTGCATACTTGAAGCCCGCAACATAGGCCGATCCCAGACCGAGCTTTCCTTCCCGGTGGAGGACGTGCACTCTGGGCTCCTGTTCTGAACGGCGGTCGATAATCTCCCCTGTACCGTCCGGCGAGTTATCGTCCACGACCAATATCTCTACCTCAGGATTGGTGGCCAGCACCTCCTCGATGATCCGCTCGATGTTTTCCTTTTCGTTGTATGTCGGAACGACCACCAGGGTCCTCACGCTCTGCGCCTCCTTTGCCACTGTACAATGACCACGCAACCTGCCGCCAGCACCATCAGCGATGCAACCAGACTCAATACGAAACCGACCTTGAGATAGATCGAATCGTACACGAATTCTACCGCGTGCGAGCCCGGCTCCACCACCACGGCCCGGAGAGTGTAATAGGCCCTGTAGATCTTCGTCGGCCGACCATCGATCACCGCTCTCCACATCGGGTAGTAATTGTCGCTCAGGACAAGCAGAGCCGTGCTCGAAGTGGTAGCCTCGACCACCACCCGATCGGGCTCATACGAGATGAGCAGCGCCTCGCCCACAGACGTATCACTCGATACAGGAGTGAAGCCAGGATCCTCGCTCAGCAGCACGGTAGCACTGGGATCGAAGTCGGACCGCTTCAGAAGATCCAACGCATCATCATCTGTCACCACACGGTAGTCCGGCACGATAAAGACCCGTGGGAGCACAGTCTCGTTTGTGAGGATGTTGAATGCAGCACCAGAGTGGGCCACCGGAAGGCCCGACGCGGGCACCCGTTTCGATGCTACGATGTACTTGACGTTCAGCAGATCGAGGAAGTTGCGGTACTGAAGATTGGGGGCGTAGAACATCACTGTCTCTGCACCCCCGATGAACCGCTGATACCGTTGGAGCTGATTCCCATGGTGCCCACCTACACTCTGGAGGCCAAACAGCATCAGGTAGTCATCGTTAGGTCGGTGGTCGTACGGGAATACTCTGAATACGCTGTCATCCTGCTTTAGATATCTCACCACTTCGTCCTCGGCAAAGAACTCGTCAGCTGGCTGCACCGTCCGGACGAACTTCGCATCCACCAGGAGCAGATCGAAAAGAAGTAACGGACCCAGCAGATACAGACCGGTCGCGGGAAGTATCTTTCTCTCAACAAGCATCCAGATGATCACGATCGAGATACCGGCCACGACCAGCGATCTGAAGAAGGAGAGAAGGAATGCGGAATAGTTGGCCCCCAGGCTGCGTACCTTCATCTGAACCATCTCCGGCGCATAGTGAGCCCTGAGATAGGGAATAACCCCGTCTGCAATCGATCGGGTCACACCTTCGCGTGCGACCACACAGACGATCAGGCAGACTGCCAGGACACCGAGAACGATTGCCAGCCCCCGTATGAGCCGCTTCGCCCTCGCACCGGTTTCACTGTGCAAAGAGTCAAGGCCGAATCCCGCGAGCACAGCCACCGAGAACGAGAAAAGGTAGAAGATCAGCGAAGGAGCGCGGAACTGCTTGATCCTCGGTATGATATAGTATGCGATTCTATACAACGGAGTGTGTCCACCCCAGGCCATAATCAGACTGAAGACCGCCAGACCGATAAAGAATCGGGCGTACGGCCTCCGCCGGCTGAGTGCCACTCCTGTGCCGGCCAACACGAGCGTGATGATACCGAGATATTCCGAGTGGTGCTTGAAGTAATTGCGCCCCCAATAGCTCTCGAGCAGCCCGGAGAAGGAAGGCGCCACCAGATTGATCGTCTCTTCCGGAGGCATCGACCAGGACGTGGCGAACTCGTACCCCCTCCCTCCACCACCCCGGGGAGAGTACTCGAGATACGAATACGCCGGGAGGAACTGAACCGCCGCGAGGCTCAACCCGACCCCCACCATGGCAACGAAAAGCAGAATCGCAGATACCGCCTTTCTCGGATCACGCGATCGCTGCCATCGATACCACAATTCCACCAGGAAGAAGAGGGAGACTGCTATCCCGAGATAGTACGACATCTGCACCTGGGGAGACAGGAGTGCGAGCCCAACCCCCCCTCCTGCCACGATGTAGTTCCAAGCCCCGTTGCCGGCCATTCCACGGTGGAGGAATAGGAGCGCCACCGGCAACATTGAGGTCACAATGAGCCTCCCGTCGTGACCCTCGAATATGAACGAGACTATCCCCGCCGAGAACATGTACGCCAACGCGGAGATGGCTGCACCTGTGCGCCCCACTCCAAGCGAACGAACAAAGCAGAAGGTCGCGACACCAGAGAGGAATATGTGAATACAGAAAACGTATCCGTTCGCCCTCGCTACCGGGACCAGGAGCCGCAGAATCCACGTCGGATAGAATATGTCGCTATGCATCGCGTCAACGAAGGGGAGCCCTCCAAAAATGTACGGATTCCACGATGGCCAGCGGAGGTGCTCGAGAAGATATTCGCTCCCGAAGACGCGAAAATAGTATGCCGAGGTGAGGACATCGGAACCGTGAAGCATGCGATCTGAGAAGATGAAGTCCCGGAATAGAATGACGATCGCAACAACCATGCCCGCAAGGAGCAGAGGGACGACCAACCGATCCGTCGCTTGCTCCCCGGAGGCAACCGAGCGACCAGCGCCGCTCGCTCGCCGTTGCGGCTCATTCTTTTTCTTCCGTTTGCTCACTCCCCAGACCCTCCGGCCATTCTGAACGATTCTTCCACTGTACACTCCTACCGCACAGAGCGCTCATTTATCCCAGGATCCGCCCCAAGGACGCCCGTCCCACTCGACGGTCATCCTCTCTACGCTTTCGACGACACAAGAGCGCAGACAACCTCGCCTACAGTAATCCAGATGCGCGACAGTATGGAAACGACAGCACTGATCGATGGCGGTAGGTACAGGCTGAGAAGAAAAGTCATGACACCTTCCCTCACCCCCAGACCACCGGGCGTGATGAAACTGAGAAACCCGGCAATCCATGCTGCAGCAAATACGCCCACGAGCTGTGGCAACCAGCGAAAAGACACCGCCGTCAACGACCGGACAAGAAAGAAAAAGCCCGCTCCCTGGATGATCCACAATATCCCGTACAGCGCCAAGACAGAGGCCGCCCATCGCAGGCCCACGTCTAACGTTATCTCCGGCTTGCGCACCTTCCTCAAAACTACATTCGTCACGGCGGAGAGGACTCGCGGATGGGCCAGGACTATGCCAAAGGGCAATACGAGAAAGATCGGCCAGACCGACGAGAAGGGTGTAGCATCTCTGGAGGCTACCGTGGCAACTCCAAACACAATGATGCCGCTCGTAATGATCAATCCTGTCTCGTAGACGACACTGGCCGCACTGGTAGATCGAGCCACACCCAGATCCTTCGCCAACTCCACACGGCCCACTATCTGCCAGATCTTACCGGGTACGTATCTCCCGAGATTGGACACATACCAGATCCGAAAAGCCTTACCGAGCGGGAGCCTCTCTCCCATCCCCCTCAATAGTAGCCACCAGACAACGGGATAGCCTGAGAACGCGGCAAAGAGCAGCAGATAGGAGACTGCCAGAGATCCCAGCTTCAGTCGCCAGTCGAATTCCAGCAGCTTCGACGCGTCCGCGATGATGCGCTGAACGATATAGATAACCGCAGCTGAAACGAGGAGTACCTGGGCGATCCTCCTCCACGACACACGACGTTCAGCTCTTTCGCGCAAGCGCGCAGATGATCCGGTAGAGAACATCCTCACGATCCGTGCCACATGGTTCGGCCAGCCTGCTGATGATGGAGCAGCAAGAACCACTGAGGTGTCAGCCATCTCAGGAGCACGCGCCGCAGCCTGTCAGGAAGGCGGAGCAGCACCCACAACAGGACTCTCCTCAGCGGTGTGCTCATCAGACGCCTGCGACGGAAGAGCACATCGAACGTAATATCGTCGGCCTCAAGACACTGAGCACGCACGGCACGAACCAGCTCGCCATACGTGGGAAAGTGTATATCACGGTAGTCACTCCCCCGTCTGGTTACCCGCAGATAGGTGTTCGCAAGCCATACAGGACACCAACTGAGAAACGGCAGGCGGTAGTGTGGCTCCATGAGCTGGAACCTGTTCCCGACCGTCAAATAGATCCTTCCCGACGGGGCGAGTACCCTCCGCATCTCTGAGAACAGCGCCGACCGGTCCTGCACGTGCTCATAGAGATGGTTGCAGAGGACAAGATCTACGGAATTGTCCTTCACGGGAAGTTCGGTCACCGTTCCAATAGCGGTATCTTCCTTCTGCACTATGAAATCCGGGTCCACCTCTATGCCCAGAATCGGCTTCTTGATCTTCTGACTGAGGTACTGCTTGATGAGGCCTGTTCCCGACCCCAGATCGATAATCATCTGCGCGTCGTCAAGTAATTCCCCGATTACGTCCGCTATCAGTTTCGCCTTCTTTCGGCGCGAATCGCGGTACCTCGTTGATGCGGAAACCTGACGATAGTAGTCACGCATTATTCTAATCCGTCGATTCCGGAGTACGGGCTGTCGTTCGCGCCCCGTAGGTCTCCGCCAGCCGCCCGGCAACAGCTCCGATGAGAAATCTCTCTCGGACTCTCTTCTGTCCCTCCTCGACGATATGGCGATACAGCTCATGATCGGAGAGAAGGCGCTCAATCGCACGCGCAAGTGCCGTCGCGTCCTTCTCCTCGACGAGAAGACCCGTCTTGCCGTCTTCTACTATGTCTACGATACCGCCGACGCGACTGGCGATTACCGCCTTCCCGTGGCTCAACGCCTCAAGAAGCACCACTCCCAACCCTTCGGTATCTCCCTTCGAATCGAAGACTGCGGGGAGCACAAAGATATCAGAGGCCCTGTACCACTCTTTGAGTCGATCCGCTTCCACCTGGCCGACAAACCGGACCTCCCCTTCTATGCCCCTCGAACGAGCTCTCTGTTCAAGAGCCCGTCTCTCCGGCCCATCTCCCACTATCACCAACCGAACATCGGACGACCTGCACAGGTTCTGGAACGCATCTATCAGAAAGGCCACACCCTTCCGCTCTACCAGTCTCCCCACAAACAGGATCGTCGCCGGTCCGGAAGACCGTCTGACAGGCGGTGATAACTCCCGGACTGAGATGCCGTACGGAATGACGCGAATCGGAACATCTTCCACGTTGCGGAGCATCGCTGCCGTGTAGCTCGAGATAGCGACAACCTCATCCGAAACCCGTGCCGCCCATTTGAGAAATGGGCGAAACGCCGGCATCTTGTTGAGCACCCACTGGAGCTCTACCCCGTAGAACGTGCAGACAAGTCGTCCTCCGCACATCCAACGCCCCAGATAGCCGAAGAGCGCATGAGGGAAGGGCCAGTGGACATGAATAATGTCGTACCGTTCGCGGGCGCAGAGTCGCATAATGCCAATCATACCGCCCAGGACATAGAATGCCACCAGTCCCTTGTAAAAGAGACCGCGTTTCAGGCGGTCGGGCGTCGTCTCTTCGTGGGTCAGGTTCTCCCATCGACGGAAGAAGTAGCGGAACCGCTTGACAGGGATACCTTTAATGGTGTGATCGGCGAGCCCACGGTATGAGGGAGCAAACACCGTGACCTCGATACCGAGATCGCCGAGACTCTTGATCGTCTCGAGAAGCCAGGGAGTGATGACGTCTTTTTCATGGCGCTGAAAAGCGGTGACGATAAACAACACCTTCATCGTTTTCGACCCACGGCAATCGCAGCCGCACCAACAAGGCCGAGAAGAATAACCATTGCGAACAAGAGGAGATGCACCGCAAACCCGCTCGCGATCGCCTGCTCTCTCTCAAATCCGATCAACAGAAAACCAGCGGTCCAGCCGGCCTCCAGTGTGCCGAAGCTCCCGACACCACTCAACGGAAGCACGCTTGTAAGGACGGCAAAGGTTCCTCCGACGATCGCGAGCCACGGGCTCACACCAAATCCCAACCCACGCAACAGGCAGTAGAACGTGCCAAAGACGCCGCCCCAGACGAGTACTGACAGTCCTAGCACCCGCATGTAGACCCGGGCACGCGAGGCGGAGTCAAATGCCCTCGCGACCTCGTCGAGCTTCTGACCGACCCAGCTCAGAACGCCACGACGCCTCTCCTGCCTGATTCTCGCTCCCCACGTCTGTAGCCGGTGGCTCAAGCGCACGGCCAGGATCAGCCCCAGCACTGCGAGAGCCGCGAGTGCTGCGGCACCTACCAGGTACCAGCCCACGCCACCGGGAAGTTCGGGGAGAACCCGCACGGCGGCGATCATGAAGATGGTCGATACGACCATGTAATCGAACAGCCGTGCCACCAGGAGGGAAACAGCCGCCTCTCCTAGACTCACGCCGAAGGCTCTCCTCACGAGATAGAGATACGAGACCTCCCCGAACCGCATCGGCAAGAGGTGATTGAGCATCCCGTGGACGCAGGCTACCGAATACATACGCCCGATCGCGGTGCGACGTTCCGCAAGCAGAACCTGAAAACGAGCAGCACGGAAGAGATAGGTCGCACCGTAGCATAGCGCGCCCGCGAGCCCCCAGCGTGGGTCGAGCTGCGAGCAGAGCATTATGATCGTTCTCGGATCGATGAAGGACAACAGCACAACAATCAGGCCGACACCAACCAGGGCCGAGGCGAAGATCACTAGACGATGCCGAAGCCCGCGATACCCCTTCGTTGGTACTATATCGGCCTCCACCACAAGCTCTCCGGTTGTCATCCGCTCTCAGGTAGACAGAGCCGCTCGAAATCCGGTTTCCGCTCGGAGCAATTACGTCTTCCCGACCCGCTTCACAATCAGATCGGCCAGAAGGCCGACCACGATGATCTGGACGCCAACACTGATCGCCACGATCGCAGACCCTGTCACCTTGAAGTAGTAGACAATCATATCGCGCACTGCCTTGGCGAGACCGGCAACCAAGATCGCCATCCCGACGGGAACAAAGATTTTAAGCGGATTGTAGTACATGATCATGCGCACTACGAGCAGCATATAATTGTAGGTATCTCGAACGGGATGGAACTTCGACTTTCCCACCCGTCGAAAGTATTCGATCGGCACGTACTTGATGGTATACCCGTTTGTCAAGAAAGAAAGGGTCATAGTCGTAACGCAGGAGAATCCGTCCGGTATGAAGTCGACGAACTTGAGCATCACATCACGCTTGAAAGCTCGCAACCCCGAATTGAGGTCGGGTATCTCTTTCCCGCTCAAAAAGCAGGCCAGGTGGCGAATGAACCACTTGGTCGGCATTCGCAATAGCTTCAACGTGCCCTCTTCCGTGTGTCTCGCCCCCACCACCTGGTCGTACTCCGGGAGCCACTTGAGAAGTTCGGGAATCTGATAGCAGGGGTACGTGCCGTCAGCATCGGCCATCACGATAATCTCTCCCTGCGAGTTATGAATCCCCGTACGGCGAGATGCACCGCTGCCCTTATTAACCGGATGCCGGATCACCGTAGCGCCGGAGGCCTTCGCGATCTCGCCGGTGCGGTCTGTCGAACCATCATCGATCACGATCAATTCATACTGATATTCCGATCGGTCCATCACCGTCGTAATCTCTCTCAGTTCATCGGCGATGGCTTCTTCCTCGTTGAACGCCGGGATGACGACGCTCACGAGTGGCTTTCTCTCTCCACTAGTCCCAGTGGACTCTCTCACTCTTCTCCTCCTGACCACTCTCGTGGATCACCAAGTACCTGGAGCAGATAGGTCTTCGGCGGGATCGTAACGCAGATGACTCTGAACCGATCGACCCTTGCCAGTATGGCAGGGATGAGGTACCTCTGTGTCGTCTTCGTCCAGCGGAACGCATCCACCAGGACGAAGTCAACGTTGTTTTCGGCTAACGCCTCATATAGTTTCTCTTCATCCCGAGTATAGGGATAGATCACCGATTTCCGATGCGAGTAGAGATAGAAGAGTGCGGGCTTGCGCGTCATGATGATGGCATCACGAGGTATCTTGTCGTAGGCAAAGAGCGCTACTGAGAAGAAATTGGCCCATGAGTCGGAATATCCGGCAAAGGGATCACCGGCTATATACGCCGATAGGTCGGCAAGGTTCGATGACACGGGAGGAAGAAGAACCCAAGTACCTGTTACTAGAAGAACACAAACGAGGACGAGGGGAAGCAGTGTGCTTCGCTGAGGAACCGACCATTTGAGTACCCGGTCACATCCCTCGAGAAAGTAGACAAAGAGGAACGGGAGCACGGGCAACAGATACCGTGGCCCCGCGGCTATATTCTTGTTCGCCCACCCCCAGAGAACCAGGAGGTAAGCAATGACATAGATGTCGAACAGAGCGGGCCTTCTCCTCAGCTGCAGGAACAGTCCCAACAGTGTGAGGCCCAGGATGAGGGGCCATACGAATGCTTTTGCGATCTGAGGGAGCTCAAAGAGCGATTCGCTCGCCCAGAGAGGCGGCAGGATGACTTTGGGCAGTACACGATTGCAGTAGGCGCTGACGATGCGGAACACCCGCACCAGGTACTCACGTGCCGTAAGTGTTCCCGCCTCCGGATCGAACGCGCTCACCATCATCGCCTGAGAGATGTAGCTCGCGGTCGCCGGATCACCTACATCCGATGGCAGTATCGCGTTGCGGATCATCCAGGGTGCTGCCAGCAAGACCACTATGATCAGAAGCAGCGCAGCCCTCTTGAACGACCGTCTCCACGCGAGACGGACTAGCACCGCGATCACCAGAGCAATGCCGACTGTTCTGATGTAGAATGTCCACACCAGACACAGTGATCCCAAGGCAAACCACCACCACGACCTTCTCCCCCCCCTCTCTGCAGCGCTGAAGAGTATCATCGACAGAATCGTGAAGAAGAGAAAGGGGATTTCCGACAGGGCCCAGTGCGAGAATTCGAGCATAATGGGGCTGATGGCGAGCAAGGCAAGTACGCTCAGAGTGAGGCCATATCCGATCCGCGGCGTCAGGAGTGGGTACAGGAGAAGAAGCGACCCTACGAACAGCACCAGGGACAACATCTTCGGCGGGAGAATGCTCCCCGGAATGAGACGAACGAGCGGGGTCAACAGCATGGGGTAGCCGAATGGGAAATGGGTATGAGGTGGGTCTCCCGGCGATTCGATCGATCGATAGCCTCTACCGGTAGCCAGGGCTTTCGCCAGGAGAAGATAATGGGCATTGTCGCCGCCGACACTCGGCTTCGGATCGAAGAGGAGAGCGCCGAAGAGGCCTGCAAGGAGCAGGATCACCACGAGTGTGATGAGAGGTGCCTTCCTGGCCGCCGACGTGAGCCACAGCCTGCTCTCGTACCCAGATTCGGCCCTCTCATCGAGAGAGACCGCTCTCTCTTCGCGTTCGTCCCGATGCCCTTCTTCCGGAGCGACTCTGGCAGCAGCCGTCTCGGAAGCAGTATCACCCTGCACCTTCCCTCCCGCATCGGTAGCCCTTCGCTGAGGGGCGGCCCCGACCGCAGGGCGCTGCTTCTTCCTGGATCTACTGTTGCCTTTCGTCTTCGATTCTTCTGCTGCACGTTTCCTGCGCCGGCCCATCCGATCTCCAATACCTCCTCACGTTCATTGAGCCCCATGATGTCGCCTCGCGCGGCAAGAGAGCCTGTGAGGCAGTCATCGAGTCGCACGGCCAATCCCCCGATAGACGAAGCCGAGTTCCCGCATGTTGTCGGGGTCGAGCATATTCCTGCCGTCTATCAGGATCGGGGTAAGCATGAGCTTCGCCACGTGAGCGTAATCGAGGTTCGCAAACTCCTCCCACTCCGTCACAATGAGAAGCGCGTCGCTGCCGGCGCAGACCTCATACGGATCTTTGCAGAACGTAACATCACTGAGTATCGTCTTCGCCCTATCCATCGCCACGGGATCATACACCCGTACAGTGGCCTCCTCCTCCAGGAGATAATTGATGATGTCGACGGCAGGCGCCCGCCTCATGTCATCGGTATTCGGCTTGAACGACAGCCACAGCACCCCCACCGTCTTTCCCTTCAATACCCAGAGCGCCTCTCGCACCTTCTCCACCGCCAGCCGCTTCATCTCTTCGTTGATCTTCTCAACCTCTTTGAGCAGCCCGAAATCATATCCGAAACTCTCAGCTATCTTGCGAAACGCCTGGAGGTCCTTGGGAAAACAGATACCGCCGAAGCCAACACCGGCGCGCAGAAATTCCTTGCCGATGCGATGGTCATATCCCATCCCAGCGGCAACCTGAGTGACATCTGCCCCTGCCCTCTCACAGATATTAGCCACTGCATTCACGAATGATATTTTCATGGCAAGAAACGAATTACTCGCGTGCTTGATCATCTCGGCGCTCTCGATATCTGTGACCACGATGAGACACTCGAGGGGCGCATAGAGATCGAGCAATATCGTACGAGCCTGTTCCGATTCTACCCCGATGACAACACGGTCCGGATGCATGAAGTCTCCGATCGCCGATCCTTCTCGGAGGAACTCCGGGTTCGACGCCACGTCGAACTCAGCCCCGTCCGGGTTGTACCGTTCGAGCGTTCGCCTGATCCAGGCGCCGGTCTGCACCGGCACCGTACTCTTCTCAACGACCAGACGGTACTCCTTCATGCACTCCGCGATCTTGCGGGACACTGCCTCGACGGCAGAAAGATCTGCCTCGCCATCATCCTTTGATGGTGTGCCAACGGCGATGAAGAGCACCATGCACGCGTCAACTGCCTCCTCTATCGACGTTGTGAACGCGAGCCTGCCGTCTGCTGTGTTGCGGGCTACCAGATCGCCGAGTCCAGGCTCATAGATCGGCATCTCGCCGCGCTTCAGCATGTCGATCTTCGCCTCGTCATTGTCGACGCAGATGACATCGTTTCCCATTTCAGCGAAACACGCGCCGGTCACCAATCCGACATATCCTGAACCGATGATTCCGACCTTCATGGATCACCTCGTCAAATAGCCGGTACGGTCGTCTCGACCAGGATGCGGAGAGGACTCTGAATAGACCACCCCCCCTTCGACACACCCGTTCTGGGTGGGCCACCCCGAATCCGGACGGAGACCGACCGCTGAACCCTCACACTTGCCCCTCAACCTATGCCATATCTCTAGGGAAGTCAAGGGAAAAACCCATTCCGCTGGGGTAGATAGGGCGTCGTTCATTCCTCCCCAGACCTCGGCCGTACCACGGGTCGATCGGGGCATCGCCAGGGGGCAGCCCTGGTGAATCGGGCATCGGTCCGCCTGTGAAGGGGGATTCATACTCTAGGGAAGACTGTGGGGCGGGAGCCCGCTCCGAGCACGATTACTGTCTCTGGCGGCTCCGGGCGGCTAGAGGTGTCTCTTCTTCGCCGCCCGCTCAACTCCCTCCAGCCTCTCCTGGACGTTCGCGATCGCCTCAGCCAGAAATCCCAGCGCGAAGAGCAGGAGCCCGGAGGTGACGAGCAAAATAACGAGATACAACAGAGGCCGGAAGCCCATCTCCATCACAAAACGGAGGTACAGCGAGATGAAGCCGACGATCATCCCGCAGAAGAGCAGGAACGCTCCTGTTCCGCCGAACAGAAGCATCGGCTTGCGCATAAAGGAGAGCTGAAACTTGACTGCAATCAGATCGAGCACACCGACTGCGATGCGCCCGACGCCGCCGTACTTGGTCTCGCCGTGCAGACGAGGATAGAGCTGCACCTCCTCCTCGGCGATCGTGAATCCTTTCTCTGCAGCGAGTACCACCAGGTACCGATGCCAGTCCTTTCTGAGATCGAGGGCCTCAAGAACCTCTCGCCTGAATGCCTTGACCGCGTTCAGATCGTGCACCGTCACGTGAAACAGCCGTCGACATAGGAAATTGTATATCCACGATACGAAACGTTTCTCGTACTTGCCCACCTTCCGGCCGGAGACGAGATCCGCGCCCTGTTCGATCCCTGCTACGAGCTTCGGCACCTCTGCCGGATCGAACTGCATATCGGCGTCAAGCAGCACGAGCACCCCGCCTGTACCCTCCTCCGCCCCGGTGAGAAGGGCGGCAGTCTTACCGCGGTTCCGCCGATGACGGACCACCTTGAGGAAGGGATAACGCTCCCGCGCCTGCAATCCAGCCTGATACGTGCCATCGGTGCTGCCGTCATCGACCAAAATCGCCTCACAGTCGAGGCCACTCTCCTCGATCATCTCGGAGATCCGCTGTACCACGACCGGCACATTCTCCTCTTCATTGAGCGCCGGCACTATTATCGATACCCGATCGACATTCTGTTCCATCGCCCGATTTCCCCTTGCGGACACGACTGCCCTCTCCGATCGCTCCTACGGCCGCTGGGGTGTCCCGGGTTCGGGAGCAACCCTCCAGGTCGCTGGGCCGAAAAGGAAGATCACGCCGCCAATGAGGCTCACGACGACCCACGTTCCGAATATGAGCAACGACACTGACGTCGCCTCGGCCGCCCCCATCCCGACGCGGCCGAAGAGCAAGACAAACGCGTTTTCTCTGATACCCACCCCATTTATCGTTAGCGGCAACATGGCCGCTACGGTGATGATGGGCACGAATAGGAAGTAGTACTGTGGTGGGACCTCCAGACCCAGGGCCCTCCCCACGAGATAGTTGGCGTAGATGTGGATCGACTGAATGATGCAGGAGATGACGACTGCAGCAACGACCGCCCTCTTCTGGCCGCGATAGAACCGCAATGCCCGGAGAAACCTCGTCAGCTTGGCTCCCGATCCGAAAATAGTGACCCGGGCTAGACCGCGCTCAATAGCCGCCCCCACAGACACGCTGAAGAGAAGGAGCGTCAGCGTTCCAGCGATGGCGAACCCCAGGGAAACCCAGAGGATGATCGTTCTATCTCCCATGCTCGCATAGATCAGAGCCGAGGCGACCAGAGCAAGAATCAGCAGCGCGGCAATGCCGGAAAGCCGCTCCACAAAGACTGACGCGAACGCCTCGGATTTGGCCGAACCCTCGCGAGAGAGATAGTACCCCCGCAGTGCGTCTCCTCCCACTGTGGTGGGGAAGAAATTGTTGAAGAAGAGGCCGACAAAATAGTACGCGACGAGCCGCCTCATCACGACACGCTTCTCCAGGGAGCGGAGGAGTATCCGCCAGCGAAAAGCAGCGATGATGATGAACCCAACGAGCGATATAAACGGTAAGGCAAGAAAGCGGACATCGGCCCCGCGCACGAGCTCGACGAGCCGAGCGAGATCAATACGGCTCAGCAGAAAGGCGAGCAGACCCGCACTGACGATGAGCCTGACGAAGAGCCAGAGCCATTTTCTCACACACTCGCTCCTGGCGTTTTGCCGGCCGGGCCCCGAGGACCCGAACCTCTCTCGCTACCTACGACCTCTTCGATTAGCTGTCTGGTCCTCTCCGCTGCAGCATCCCAGCTGAACCTGGCTGCCCAATCGACCGCTCCCCGCGACAGTCTCCAGTTGAGTTCTTCATCTGTGAGCATGCGGACTATGGCCTCGACGAGCGCACCCACGTCGCCGTGAGGCACGAGGAGGCCGCTCTTGCCATCGGCGATCGAGTCGCGCAGACCGGGCGAGTCGGATGCAACCACAGGTGTACCGCAGGCATTCGCCTCGACGCCGGTAAGCCCCCAGCCCTCCTTCGGAGAGGTGTTGACCACGAGGTGTGCGCGACGGAGATGGCCCACCTTTTCCTGTTCGTCCACGTGCCCGGTGAACGACGCAGTGTCAGAGAGTCCGAGCCGCTCCACAAGCTCCCTCAGCGCACCCAGATGGTCTCCACCGCCGACCAGGAGAAGCTTCACGCGTGGCACTCGCTCCTTCACCTTCACCATGGCGCTGAGCAGGAGGTCTACGCGCTTGTACTTCTTGAACCTGCCCAGATAGACGATAAGCGGATCTTCGTCTCTTGAACCCCCGGGATGATAAACCATGCGATCGATCCCGCAGTGAACGACATGGATCAGATCGGACCGAATCCCGCGGGCAACGAGATCCTCCTTGGTGCTCTCGGAAATGACCTCAAACCTCACGCGGCGATAGATCAGCGGAATCGGCAGCTCCCAGAGATAGACATAGACCGCCAGAGGAACGATCGCCTCCTGGAAGACTGTCGTTCCGAATAGATGCGGTACCATCGCGAGGACCGGACCATGCACATAGAGAGGAGTGTAGAACGGAATCTTGTTCATATCTTCGACGACAACGTCGAATTGTTCGTGCGCCAACTCCCGATAATATGCGAGAAAGGCGCTGATATTGAACGTGAACCGTCCTCCCCTTCTCACCACACGAATACCGTCGACATACTCGACCGGAGCTGCGCCGGGATAGGAGGAACAGAGAAGCCAGACCTCATCACCCTGCATCGCCAGGCGCCCGAAGATCTCGTGCAGATGTATTTCCGCCCCACCTGCCAGCGGGTTCGTTCTGTCCTGCCAGTTAACGACCAGAATCTTGAAGCTCATGACGCCAGTAGTCCAGAAGATCGTGCAGCGTCTGCCTGAGTTCGTAGCGAGGACTCCAACCCGTGCGAGCTCTGAATTTCGAGCTGTCGCCGCACAGCACGGGTATGTCGACCTTTCTCAGACGATCGTTGCCGATCTCGACCTTGATCGAGACATTCGCCGATTCCAGGAGCAGATCGAGAACATCGCGAAGCGATGACGCAATGCCAGAGGAGATGTTGTAGATCTCGCCAGGAGCACCCTCGGTGAGAGCGAGCAAGTAACCCCGCACGACATCTCTCACATCGAGGAAGTCACGACGTACGTCCAGATTCCCTACCTCTATCAGTGGTGAGCTCAGCCCTAGTTCCGCCTCGGCGACCTGTTTGGCAAAGCTCGAGAGGGCGAACCGAGGACTTTGACCAGGCCCTGTATGGTTAAAGGGGCGGACGATCACCACCGGAAGCCCCAGGCTTTTCCAGTACTGACGAGCAACGAGCTCCATCGACACCTTCGACGCCGCGTAAGGAGTCATCGGGCCGACAGGCGCCTCTTCAGTAAGCGGGTTCTCTGACCCGACGCCGTAGATCTCTCCCGTACTGACGATAAGGACGCGCGCAGTCTGGGCAGCCTGCCTGGCGGCATCGAGCACGTTCAGACATCCGATCACATTGTCCGCAATCGTGCCATACGGGTCGGAGAAAGAGAACGCCGACGAACTCTGCGCCGCCAGATGGTAGATCTCCCGGGGAAGGAGGCGCTCTACGAGGCCGGCGATCCCCTCCCTCTCGGTGATATCGCAGGCCACGCCCCGAGCCCCATCGAAACGCTCGATCCTCTCCACATCCCTCTCGTCCAGCGCGGTGCCGCTCACTCGCCTCTCACGCGCTAGCAGCAGAGGTACAAGATGTCCGCCGACGAATCCCTCGGCTCCTGTGACCAGTACTTGAACCATTGTCCTCGCTCGGCAGCCGCCCCACGTCATCACAGCGTCCAGACGGCGCGGTCTTTCATCACACACGCTCGAGCCAGTACTCGTAAATCTCCTTCAGCGTGATCTCGAACGGTATCGTCAACTCCCAGCCAGTCTTCTCTCTGAATTTGGTGTTATCTCCGATCAGAACGGGCACATCTGAGGGCCGAAGCCTGCACTCGTCAACCTTCACTTCCACTGACTTCGACGTCATCCCGATCAGCATGTCGAGCACATCGCGGATCTTGCGTCCCACACCGGAACAGATGTTGTACACATCTCCAGGATCGCAATGCTCGAGTGCGAGCCAGTAGCCCCGCACTATGTCCCGGACATCCGTAAAGTCACGGATCGCATCGAGATTCCCGACCCATATCACGGGATCCCGTCTGCCTTTCTCGATCTCAGCGACCTGTTTGGCGAAATCCGAGCAGACAAAGACAGGACCACGCCGACACCCAGTATGATTGAACCCTCTCGTCCTCACGATGAACATCCCGTAGCTCCTCGCATACTGGTACCCCAGCATGTCCTGGCCGATCTTGCTTACCCCGTAGGGGCTGAGGGGACGCAGCGCGTTCGTCTCCTTGATAGGTATCTCATCCTCACTGACAAGCCCATACTCCTCGCTGGAACACGCTAGCTGGATGCGGGGCTCCAGTCCGATGCGGCGCACAGCCTCGAAAATGTTGAGCTGGCCGATCACGTTGGTCACAAGCGACTCTGTGGGAGCGCTCCACGAGGTCGGCACGAAGCTCTGTGCCGCGAGATGGAAGATGCGATCCGGCAGCACCACCTCGATCATATCGCGCACCGAAGATGCATCCCTCAGATCACATTCGTAGATTGCGATTTTCTGCTCGAAGTGCTTGATATTTTCTGTGCGACTGCGCCAGCGCTTGATCCCGAAGACCTGTACATCGGGCAGAGTCAATAGATAATCCACCAGGTGGCTGCCGGCAAAACCGGTGATTCCCGTGACCAGGACTCGCATAGACGCCTCCTCGTTACTCCCGCCTCGACTCAACACAAGATCTGCCACAGCAGATAGTGAAAAGGAAGCCCACGGGGCTCCCGGAACTCTTGAGGCGTTCCCTTGCAAAACCTATTACAGGTGCCCGGAAAAGTCAAGCAAAACCCTCCCTTTACGCCGCTCCTTCTGCCCGTTTCATCACATCATGTTGTACTATCAGAACGATAACTCGTGATGAGGCGGCCTCATGCCTGGATCACCGAGAGCAGGCGCTCTGCAGCATGCACGAGCTCCCGAGCGCGCGAGGAGCGGACCGTGGTCCCGATCTCCTTTGCCTCGTCGAGCACCCCCCGGACGCCGGTCCATCCGGCGTAGCTCGCCCGATCCCGCGCCTCGTGCAGGCCGCCCAGGATTCGATCGAGCACCATCAGCGCATCCAGAAAGACGTCAACCGCCTCTACCTCCTCACGCGTCTCCCGCCTCACCCGCGCCAACAGCGCCAGGGCCTGCCACAGCTCATGAGCCATCCCCATGGAGCGCGCCGCGCGGGCGGCCGCCTCCGCCTCCTTCCTCGACGCCTCGAGATCGCCCTGAGCAGCGAAATCCTTCGCCAGCTCCAGCCGGCCCTCGACCTCGATCGACGGCTCGCCGATCTCGCCCGCCAGCCCGAGGAGAGCGCGGTGTTCCGCGACCGCCTTATCGATCTCCCCCGCGAGCCGGTGCCATCGGCCCGCGGTAGCGTGCGCAAATGCCTGAGCCGACCGGTCCTCGAGTTGGGCGGCAGCTGCCATGGCCTGGTCAACGCACTCTTTCGCCTTCGCTCTCTCACCCATCTCAATCAGGGCGTTCGCAAGATTGATGAGATTGCCGGCCTCGCTCCTCTTATCGCCCAGATCGCGCAGGCCTGCGACCGCCCTCCTCAGATGGCTCGCCGCCTCCTCGGGGCGGCCGAGATGATATAGAATCTGTCCCAGGTTCGCTATGCTCACTGCCTCGCCCCACCGATCGCCGATCTCCCTCCTGGTCTCGAGTGCCGAGAGTGTCGCCTCTCTCGCCTCATCATATCGGGCGAGCCGCACATAAAACGTCGCAAGATTCCCGAGCGCGATCGCCTCTTCCTGACGGTCGCCCCTCGCCTTCCATATCTCAAGCCCCTTGAGCGTGAGGTCGATGGCCTCCTCGTATCGACCGAGGGCTGCACAAACAAGGCCCATATTCGCCAACAGGATCCCCTGGCCCCTTGAATCCTGTATCGCGAGCGCGAGATCGAGCGCCCGCTGGAAGTGCGCGAGCGCCTGCTCGAACTCCGAGAGGGACCAATGGACGAGCCCGATGCTGTTCAGCAACTGCCCCTGCAACTCTCGTTCGCCGAGCCGCTCGGCAACGACAGTCGCTTCCGTAAACGCAGCAAGGGCATCAGAGAACGCACCGAGGTGCCACTGGCACAGGCCGAAATTGTTAAGGTTCCGGGTGATCTCCTCGTCCGATTCAGCCCTGCGCGCCCAGTTGAGGCCTTCCTCGTGTGCCCCGGCAGCCGCCCTGAAATCGCCTGAGCGCCGCAGCAGTTCGCCCTTCAACCGCCAGTTTCGAGCTTTTCCTTCCAATGTCTCGTCCGTCTCGCCCAGGCGGCCGAGGGCATCGAGAGACCAGTCGAGATATCGCAGGCCGTCATCGAGACAGTAGAGAGAGGTTGCACGCGCGGCCGCGGCCTCGGCATAGGTGGCAGCCTTGTGCCAGTTCTGGCCGAGGTAGAAGTGATAGGCCAGTCTATCTGCCTCCGGCTCGACCTCACCGCCTGCCTGGCGCTCGAGCGCGTCGCCCATCGCCACGTGGAGGCGACGCCTCCGCCTCACCGGGATCTGATCATAGGTGACTTCGCGCACCAGGCTGTGCGAAAAGAGGTACCGCCGCCCGCCGGATCCGTACTCCTCCTGAATCAATTGACGATCCTCAAGCTCCTCGAGCGCCTCCGAGAGGCCGGCCCGGCCTCCCGAACAGACCCCTTCGATAATTTCGCGCCTGAACTCCTCCCCCGCCACTGCCGCCCAGTCAAGCACTTCCCTCGCCTCTCTTCTCAGACGGAGCGAGCGGAGTCCGATAACCTCGGCCGCTCCATCAGGCACCGCATCTAGATGTGCCGGTTCTCCGACGTACAGCCATCGAGACCGCCGACGCTGGAGCCGTCCCTCCTCGGCCAGGGAGCGCACCACCTCCTGGAGATAGAGAGGATTCCCCGGCTCCTTCTCATCAATCCATTCACCAAGCACTCGGGGGACCTGACCGGACGCAAGGAGCGATCCCACCAGCGCCTTCGACTGTTCCGGGGCGAGAGGAGTCAGCTCCAGATGGAGTATCGATGGGGGCAACCGTCCCTCGCCGGCCTCCGGAGTCTCGCCCGAACGGATAGTCACCACAGCCAGGATATGTGCGTCGGAGATCGCATCAGCGAGACGCCGCAGGAACTGGCGCGTGGCAGAATCCGCCCACCGGAGGTCTTCAAAGACCAAGAGCAGAGGGCACTCCTGAGAAGTGCTGACGAGGAATCCGATCACTGCGTCGAACAGTGCCTGCTGCTCCGCTGCGCCTGCCAGACGCCCGGCGACAGATTCGCCTGCCATGTACTCGCGATCGATGAATTCCGGAACGAGAGAGAGCAATAATCCCTTCTGTTCACCGAGATGACGGGAGACAGTCTCCCGGGAGCTCTGCTCAAGCCAGCCCAGCATCCGGCGGATGAGTTCAGCGACTGGCTCCAGGGGAGGAGAGCCCGCCTCATGGCATCTGATCTCGAACCTGCCCATCCCTCTTGTTCCGGCAAGGCCAACGAGTTCCCTCACAAGCCTCGTCTTCCCGACCCCGGGGAGGCCGCTGATCTGTACTGCCTGTCCCATTCCCCGCACCGCATCGGCGAGACATCGATCGAGTACCCGTACCTCCTCCTCCCGGCCGACCAATGCTCCCGCAACCAGCCCCCGCGCCTGCAGCGCCTCCGGCGCCCCGGCCGGCGGAGCCTTCATAGGTGCTGTCCTCCGGAGTATGTCGAGAACCTCGAGCGCGCTCTGCACACGGTCCTCCGGCTCCCGTCTCAGCAGACGGAGCATTACTGTTTCGAGCGCGGGAGGCAGGTTGGAGACGAGCCGATGAGGGCGTGCCGGATGTGCCCCGGGGTTCTCGGCCATGACCACCCCGGCCGGCTCGGGAGCGAAGGGAAGCTGGCCTGTCACGAGTTCGTACAGGAGAAGCCCGAGACTGAAGAAATCGCTCCGGAAGTCGGGCGGCCGGCCCAGGAGCTGTTCCGGAGCTATATATTCAAGGGTACCTGATACCTGCGCGCGGGGGCCTGCGCCGGCGAGTTCGCTGACTCTCACTGCGAGCCCGAAGTCAGTGACTCGCACCGTACCAGACCGATCGAGGAGGACATTCGAGGGTTTGAGGTCAAGGTGGGCGACATCGCGGGAGTGTATGTAGTCCAGAGCCCCACAGATCTGCCCGGCGATCTCCGCGACCCTCTCCGGCGCGGAAGCCCAGTTGAGCCCCGCCTTCATGTGCTGCGAGAGATCATCTCCGGGGACAAGCTCCACCACCAAGAAGGGACCTCTCCTGTCCTCGCCGAGAGCGAACATCCGCACGATGTTCGGATGGGAAAGACGACAGAGCGTCTCGAATTCTTCCCTCAGGAGCGCAGTAGCTCTGGCGGGCGACAAAGCGGTGGAGAAGACCTTGATGGCGACCTCGCGCTCCTCCCGGCAGTCCCGAGCCCGATAGACCACACCCGTGCCGCCGGAACCAATCCGCCCGAGGACTTCATACCGATCGCCCAGCCATTCACTATCGGCCACCTCACGCATGATCTACCCCACGACGAGTGCTGAACCCAACGCGGCATCCCGGCTTCGTCACCCCTCGCCGAACATTGACTTCGAGATGCCGTGCTTATTCAGCAGACGGTAGAACTGTCTCCGATCCATCCCGACCGCGGCCGCTGCCCGCGCCACGTTCCCCTTGTTCCGCCGCATCGCCTCCATGGCGAAGGACCGTTCGACCTCGGCGACGGCAACCTTCCGCGCCTCCTCCCTTGCCCGGCGCAGCTCACTCCGGTTGGCGGGAGGCGCGCCCGGTCCCGCCCCGGCGGAGCTCCGCATCTTCTCGGGCAGATCTGCAACAATGATCGTCGGACCCTTTGCCAGTACCGCGGCACGCTTGACGATGTTCTCCAGTTCGCGCACGTTGCCGGGATAGTCGTAGGCCACAAGTGCGCGGAGCGCTGCATCATCGACAGACTCTATAGATTTGCCTGTTTTGGCTCTCAATTGGTGCAATAGATGATCGACCAGGAGTGGAACATCCTCCTTGCGTTCGCGGAGCGGAGGCAGCCTTACCTCGACCACGTTGAGCCGGTAGTACAGATCCTCCCGGAATGTTCCCTCGGCGACGAGACGTTCGAGATCCCGGTTAGTGGCCGCGATCACCCTCACGTCTACCTCACGAACTTCATTGCTGCCCAGGGGCTCGAATCGGCCATCCTGGAGAACACGCAGCAACTTCGCCTGTAGTGAAGGGCTCATATCCGCAATCTCATCGAGGAAGATCGTTCCGCGATCGGCTGTCTCGAACTTGCCCCGCCGGGACCTGACAGCTCCCGTGAACGCCCCCCTTTCGTGGCCGAAGAGCTCGGCCTCGAGAAGGTGCTCGGGGATGGCCGCGCAGTTGATGCAGACAAACGGCAGGCTGCTGCGCCCACTGTTCGCATGGACCGCCCTGGCGATCAGCTCTTTGCCGGTCCCGCTCTCACCCAGGAGGAGGATCGAAACATCGCTGTCTGCCACCTTGCTCACGAGATCGAGGACCTCGATTATGCCCCGGCTTGTGCCGATCACATCTTCGAATCGATGGGTCGCTCGCAACTCACGCAGAAGCGCCTCCTGCGAGCGCTCGAGACCCTGCACCATCGAGGCATTCCGGATCGCGATGGCGATGAACTCAGCAAACCTCTTCATGAGATCGAGGTCATCTGCGGAGAAGATGCCGCCTGCGGTCCGGTTATCGATATAGATCGCGCCCGTGACCTCATCATCGAGCAGCAGAGGAACGCACAGCACAGAACGGAGGCGGAGGTCGATAACACTGCCGATCTTCCTGAACCGTTCATCCTCTGCCGCATCGCGGATCAACAGGGGAGCGCGGCCGTCCACAACACTCTGCACCACGGTCTGACTGAGAGCTGTATCCTCGCCTCCCCGCGCCTCGGTCTGGATGTTGCGCACTGCCTTCGTGACAAGGCGATCGTTCTCCACCAGGACGAGAAACCCTCGCTCTGCTCCCGTCACCTCAAGGACCGCATCGATTGCCAGGTCGATGAGCCGATCAAGATCTGTCTCCGAATGGACGAGTTTGCCGACCCGATGCAGCGTCTCCAGGCGCTGGCGCATCCGCTCGCTCTGCCTTGCCTCGTCGGTCAGGTCGTCCACCGCCAACGACAGACCGGCGCTCACCACATCGAACTCCCGCCGCATCTGGACAGCCCGGTTCGCGAGCCGCTCGATCGCGCTCTCGAGCTCCGCGCTCGCCGAGTCGCGCTCCCCGGCGACGAGTCGTGACCGGATCCTGTTCCACGTCTTCTCCAGTCGGGCGAGGTCGCTCACGACAGAGTCAAGCCCTGTACCCGCGAACTCGGAGAAGGCCGCCAGTCTCTCTCTCGCTTGCTCACGCGAGCCGCCCGAAGAGGCGGATGAACTCGATGGTGTTGTGGGTCGAGTCACCTCATTCCTCCCGGAACTCTCAATCTCCACATGAGGGGACAGTATCTCTTTCCGGAGCGGAGTGAGCGTATCACAGGCCGACATGTTTTGCAACGTCAATCGACACCAGGGGAATGAAAAGGCGAGATAGTGATACGTAGAGGGATAAGTCTACTCGTAGTGGAGGGCGACGATCGGATCGAGTCTGGCCGCCTTTGTGGCGGGGAAGATACCGAAGAAGATGCCTACTGCGGCCGAGAACCCGAATCCGAGAAGAACGGCCCACGGCGAGATCGCAGCGTGCATGAATGTGAAGGTTGCGACAAGTTTCGCTACAATGAATCCAAGAGCGATGCCGATCCCTCCGCCGAAGCAGCTGAGGGTGACTGCCTCTATCAGAAACTGCCACAGTATCTCGTGGCGGCGTGCGCCAACCGCCTTCCTGATGCCGATCTCGCGAGTCCGCTCGGTGACAGAGACAAGCATGATATTCATGATGCCGATGCCTCCCACCATCAGCGAGATCGAGGCGACACCGATCATGACCGCGAAGGCGGTGCCGGTGATCGCCCGGTATACGCTTGTCAGCGCGCTCTGGGTATTGACGCTGAAGTCGTCCGGCTCGTCAAGCGGAACGTTGCGGCGGCGCCTGAGGAGTTCGGTGATCTGATCGATCGCAATCTCCTGCGTAGCCGCATTCTTCGGCTGGACATCGATCGTGACCGAATTGAGCCGGCCCCTCCGTCCTGTCGCACCGTACATCTTCTGGAACGAGGAGAGCGGGATGAGGATATGGTTATCGAGGCTGCGCCCGAGGAAGTTACCCTTCCTCTCCAGAACTCCCACAACGGAGAACTCCTGTACGCCAATCCGCACGCGCTTGCCGACCGGGTCGCTGGTCGGAAAAAGCGCATCGACGACATCCTGCGCCAGCACGACAACATGGCGGCGGTGTTCGTTGTCGGTCTCCTGAATGTACCGGCCGGACTCGACGAAGTGAAGATTCACCTCCTGATACGTAGAGGTGACGCCGATCACGGGAATATCCCGTACCGTCTCATCGCGGTATTTGATCTGCTCCCCCCCCCAGTTGTAGATGTTGGGGGCGACGATGGCAACGCTCGGAAGACGTGAGATCGCCTCAGCATCCTCAACGGTGAGCGGCCTGCGCCTGTGGATCTCCCGCCAGTCTTCTTCACCCAGGCTGACCCACGGGTACTTGCTGACAGAGATGATGTTCGAACCCAGCGACTGAATCTGGTCGGCGATGAACCGATTCATCCCCTGGATGAGGGAGATGATTGCGATGACAGCAAAGACTCCAATAATGATGCCGAGCGTGGTCAGAGTTGAGCGCAGCTTGTTGGTGCGCAGCGCGGTGAGCGCGGACGTTATGAACTCGAGCCATCTCATTGTCTTCGGCCCCCCCTGTCACCCATTTCTCTCACGAGGGAGTTGTCGACCTTGACCCGTGTCTCGTGCTTGAGGGTCCTGAGAACGCGGAATGGTCCGGTCACCACCTCTTCATCGAGTTCCAGTCCGGAGAGGATCTCGATGTTATTGTCATCTCTGATTCCGGTCTCCACCCGCCTGACAATGGCCTTGCCGTCCTGCACGACGTATACGACCTCAACCTCGCCGACCTTCTCCTCTGCAGTGCTGTCAGGCTCTGTCTCCTCCGCCGTCCCCTCTGTTTCAGCTGTCTCAGCCGTGCTCTCACCACCTGCTTGCCCAGACACGAGCTCCTCCGCGCTCGGCGCATCTCCCTCTCCCGCCTGCTCGGTGCTCTGTTCCTGTACCGGCTCCTCGACTATCCCCTCCTGTTCTGGCTCACGAGCCCCCTCCTCCCGCTGCTGCTCTCCCGGAGACTCCTCCTGCTCTGTCGCTTCCCTGCCCCCGGATCTCCGCCCCGGGGACCGCGACTCGGCCTGCTCAATCTCGCGCTCCCAATCGCGCAGAATCACTGCCGATATCGGAACGGCGCGCACATCCTTCCTCGACGCGGTCTTGATCCGTGCCACGGCCGACATCCCGGGCCGGAGTTTGGGTGGCACCTTATTCAGGAGCGTCGAGACTTCAAAATTCGTCTGCGGCTCCCCACCGACCATCGTCTCCACACCTGCCTCACCGACAGTCTCGACGATGCCGATCAGGCTCGTATCCCCCAGCGCATCGACGGCGATCTCCACCTCCTGGCCGGGCATGATATCTCGAACCTCAGTCTCATCCACCTCCACTTCAACTTTCATCTCCGAGAGATTGGCAACTGTCATGATCACCGAGCCGGGCATATTCATCGTGCCGGTGACGACGACCTCCCCCTGTTCCACGTTGAGCTGAGTCACGACTCCCGACAGTGGGGACCGGATCGTGGTCTTGCTGAGCTGATCGAGCGCCTGGTGGAGCGCGGCCTGATCCCGGGCGACTTGCGCTCTCTGGACCGACCAGTCGGTTTCGACTCGCTCCAGTTCCTCCTTCGATATGAGATCACGCGCGAAGAGTTCACGCGTCCGCTGCAGTGATTGCTCCGTCTGCCTCAATCTGGCCTGAGACAACTCCAGCGAGGCCCTGGCCTGCGCTACGAGAGCCTGGTAGTTGACCGGATCGATCTCCACGAGCACATCGCCCTCGTCCACCCAGTCGCCCTCACGCACGGGCAGTTCGACGACTCGCCCCATCACGTAGGCGCTCACCTGCACCCTCGTCACCGGTTCGACCTTCCCGGGAGCGCTCACTTCAGAGACGATATCCGCATTCGTGACCTTCGCCGTCTGAATGCGCACCCCGCCCTTCTCGCGGCGGATATTGAGGATGACGATGACGACCACGAGTACAACTACGATCGGGATGATGATCAGTTTCTTCTTCCCTCTCACCTATCACTCCTCCTGTAGCGAGAGCCAGACGAACCAGCAAACACGGCTATCCCGCTGCCCCAAACATGAGCCTGGGAAGCATCGATCCCCCTGCAGAGATGACGATCCAGACAACCCAGAGGATCCCCACTGTGAGACGAGCCTTCGCCTGGGAGACCTTTGCGATTGCCGCCATTCCCGCCGCTATGACGAGCAGCCTCCAGATCGTGAAGAGATCCACCTGGACGAGCAGCGTGTGGAAAAACGTCCCTTCGGATTCCGGCGGCAGGAGGATCCCGAGATTCGTCCCTGCGAAAAGCGACTCCTTCAAGATCCTGAGCGGAGCATTCAGCACCACGCCGAGCACAGCAATGAGAGAAGCATAGGCGGCTACCGAAAGTGCCTTGCGATAGGTGAGTTCTCCTCCCAGGATGAGGAATACCCAGTAGAAGACAGCCGCCTGGATGACAAGTGCCACAGGGTGCATGATCGCCGTTCCCGCCAGGGTGGACACCATCGCGATGGGCCCGCGCACTCGCTGCCGCATAGCGTCAATCTCATCCGGGCTGACATCGGGCCGGGAACTCAGCCGCTCCATCATCGCCTCTTCCTGCATGGGAAGAATAACTCGGGGAGCCAGCACAGCCATGATGAGCAGGATGATCACCACCCCCACAATGGTCGGCAGGATCCAGTCCGGCCTGTCAGAGAGATGTCCGAAGAGCTCGCCGGGTGCCGCAAAGACCGCGATGATACGGCGGTACCAGGGCATAGACGGGCCGGCCTCTGCTTGCTCATTCTGTCCGTTGGCCACTTGCGTACCCTCCTTCTCCTTTGTGGCGCCAACAAACCCGCTCTACTGAAACTTACGTCCTCCGCTCAAGAATGTTCCACGAAAACAGATTCACGGGAAAGAGAATCATGACAGGATACCCCGCGCCCGATGCCGCGTCAAGCGAATTGTGGGGCGCATACAGGAGTGCGGGACGTGAGGCGGTGTCCCGGAAGAG
The DNA here is from genome assembly GCA_001303705.1 of candidate division TA06 bacterium SM23_40. Classification (GTDB taxonomy): domain Bacteria; phylum LJUI01; class LJUI01; order SM1-40; family SM1-40; genus SM1-40. The sequence continues at coordinate 20,866 of LJUI01000004.1, read as the reverse complement.
AGGAGCCCACCCCGGAAAGGTGGGCATCACCGGCCGTCCTGCCCCTGACTGGCGGTCAGCCGCTCTATTCAATGGTGGGCCCACCAGGACTCGAACCTGGGACCAGCTGATTATGAGTCAGCCGCTCTAACCAACTGAGCTATGGGCCCTCCCGATCCGACTGGACGCCATTATGGATGACCATACTGACGATGTCAACAGTTGCATCACCCGACCGCCGGCGCTTCGTCAGGGCGACATATCGAGATAGCCCTTAAGCCTCCTCGAGCGAGTTGGGTGACGTAGCTTCCTCAGCGCCTTCGCCTCGATCTGACGCACTCGCTCACGGGTCACATTGAAGATACTCCCTACCTCCTCGAGCGTCCGCGGACACCCATCTCCGATCCCGAACCTGAGCCGAATCACCTTCTCTTCGCGCCGGCTCAGCGTCGTCAGCACCTTCTCCATTCGCTCCTGGAGCATGAGGAGAGCGGCTGACTGCGCCGGCGAGACGATACCGGTGTCCTCGATGAAATCGCCGAAGTGACTATCCTCATCCTCCCCTATCGGCCGATCGAGAGATATAGGTTCCTGCGCCACCTTGAACACGCTCTTGACCTTCTCCAGGGGCAGATCGAGGCGCTCGGCAATCTCATCCGGCGTCGGCTCACGCCCATACTCCTGTACCAGGGACCTCGATGCCCTCACTACCTTGTTGATCGCCTCGATCATGTGAACAGGGACACGTATGGTCCGCGCCTGATCGGCAATCGCTCGAGTTATCGCCTGCCGGATCCACCATGTGGCATAGGTGCTGAACTTGTAGCCCTTCCGGTAATCGAACTTCTCCACGGCCTTCATCAGGCCGCTGTTTCCCTCCTGGATCAGATCGATGAACTCGAGACCACGGTTAGTGTAGCGCTTTGCGATACTGATGACGAGACGGACGTTGGCCTCGATCATCTCACGCTTCGCCCGCTCGATCGCCCTCTCGCAGCGGCAGATGGTATCCACGAGCCCCTGTATCTCCTGGTGAGACATTCTCGCATCCATCTCCACGCGCCGGATCTTGCGCTGGCAGTTCCGGATGCGCCTGGCAGCTTCCAGGATCTCCGCCTTGCTGCAGCCCGTGTCGGAGAGCGCTCGCCGTGACCCCTTCCCCCCCCTCTGCACGCACCGTGCCGTGCGGAGAATGACGGCTGGTTCTACCTTCAGCTTTTTCGCATCAGCAGCGATCTCACGTTCGCTCTCGCCGATTTTCCGGACAAGTGCCTTGAGCCGATCGACGAGCCGATCGAGCTGGTTCGGGTGGATGCCGAGCCGTTCCAGTCGTTCGACGATCTTCTGCGAGACGCGCTGGTGCCGCGTCACGAGTTCAGCTCTCCGCTTCTCGTTCTTTTCCCCCTTCAGCCGCCTCTCGATGCCATCGAGCTCGTTGCGGTATTTCTCCACGAGCTTGAGGGACCTCAGGGCCGTCTGACGTTCCTTCCACCCCGAGTACCGACTCGACCAACCACTCGTATCTATGCGCACAAAGTCCTCAATCGGCAACTTGCCTCGCCGCAGCTTCTGCCCTAGAGCAGCTAACTCCTTGATCGACAAAGACGATTGATAAACAGTCGCAGCAATCATCTTCTGGCCGGCCTCGATCCTCTTTGCGATCTCGACCTCCATGTCCCTGTCCAACAATGGTACCCGGCCCATCTCGCGAAGGTACATCCGCACGGGATCGTCGAACTTGACCATCCCCAATTCCGATTTTGTCGGCCGTTTCCTCTCGCGAGGTCTCCGCGCTGTCTCCGGCTCCCCCTTATCGATCACCTCGATCCCCATCTCCGTCAGGGCGATGATGAGGCTGTCGATCGCGTCGGCGCTCACAATGTCATCGGGAAGGAGCTCGTTGATCTTCTCGTACGTAATTCGCCCCTGAGCTTTGGCCACCTTGACGATCCGCTCGGTCTGCCGATCGATGTAACTCTTCTCCACTATCAAGCACCTCTCACACTGCCTCGAGAACCACCGCTCGGTGGACGTAGTGCCCGCTCCCCCTCAGTAACGATCACATTCCTCCGTTTCACCAGCTCCTGGAGCTCCTTAAGCAAAGCAGCAAGGAGCCGCTCATCTCCGTCCTGTTCCGTCTCATCGATCTTTCTCTTCACCTCCCTGATCATACGCTCGAACTGAAATCGCTTGAGTGCCACCACACACTTGCAGGCTGCGTCCCCCGGCTCGCTCACCGTCTCGGCTGCAAAGACCGCGTCGCTGATGACTCGGCCCCATTCCTCGTCTTCAGCACGATCGAGCAGTCTCGACGCATCCAGCCACTGGCCCTTCTCCCAGGCATCGAGCAGGATCTCGATCAATCTCCGCCGCAGGCCTGGTACGAGATCGCTCGCTCTGAGAGAACCAGCGATCTGTTCCATCACATCTCTGTCCGCCAGCGCCAGGCCAAGCAACTGCATCTCGGCCTCCTCCTGGACGCTCCGCCCCGGCTCACCTGCCAGATTCTCCTCTTCCGGGACACCGGCACGCGCCATAGCCTCCCAGATCCTCGATTCATCCACGCGGAGCCGTGTCGCCAGCTCATGTGCATATACCTTCCGCTGAACCTCGTCCCCGGTACCCGCGAGCGTCGGGGCCATCGCTTTAATCACCGATACCTTCGTGTCAGGATCCGTCAGAGGACGTCCCGCTGCCGCATGCGCGAGCTTTACATCGAACGCGCTTCTCGCCCCGGCGACGTGCTTCAGGAAGACCTCCTTCCCTACCTCCCCGACCCACGCATCCGGATCCGACCCTGGCGGCACTGAGGCAATTCTCACCTCGAGACCTGCTGCCAGGAGCTCGTCGCTCCCCCGCAGAGCGGCAGCAGCTCCTGCATCGTCTCCATCGAAGACGAGTACCGCCTCTCCCGCGTATCGTGCCAACAGACGTCCCTGGTCGGCAGTCAGTGCAGTTCCCGAGGTAGCAACCACATTAGTGATCCCGTGCTGCACGAGACGAAGGAGATCGGTGTAACCCTCCACGACGAACGCGCGGCCGGTGTGTCGTATCTCATCCTTAGCCTGGAACAGACCGTACAGCACACGCCCCTTGTGATAGATTGGTGTCTCAGGAGAATTGACATACTTCACCACATCATCGCCGAGCGCTCGTCCTCCGAATCCGACAACTCTACCCGCAAGACTGAAGATAGGAAAGACAACGCGATGACGAAACCGATCGTAGTGTCCGCCCTTCTCCGACTCAATGACGAGACCCGCCCGTTCCAGCACCTCGGGCGCAACACCAGCGCGTCGAGCCTCCCGCAACAGACCATCCCATCCCCCGGGCGCGTAACCGAGCTGGAACGTCTCGAGGATCTCGTCGACGAATCCCCGCTGAGAGAGATAGCGCCTCGCGACATCTCCCTCGGTTCGCAGCAGGAGGCGGTGGTAGAACCGTACAGCCAGGGCGTTGGCCTCATAGAGTGGATCGAACCGCTCGCTCGCCGCCGACCGGCCCCGTTCGGGTATCGGAATGCCGGCTCGCTGAGCGAGCATCCTGACCGCTTCAACGAAGCCCATCTTCTCGTGTTCCATGAGGAACCCGAACGCGTTGCCCCCTGCGCGGCAACCGAAACAATGATACATCTGACGCTCGGGATCGACGAAGAACGAGGGCGTCTTCTCCGTATGGAACGGGCAGAGTGCTCGGTATCTGCGACCGGCTTTCTTGAGCGGGACATACTCCGAGATGAGAGCGACGATATCTGTCGCCTCACGCACCTGCTCGATGATCTCTGCCGCAATCCTCGCCATGGCGGATATTCCCTCTATCGCTCGTCTGCCGTCGGTTCCCGATCAGCCCCGCCCTCATCTACGCCTGCTTCATGGTCGCGCGCCAGGCTCACGACTGTGACCCCGGTACCTCCCTCGTTCCAGCCCGCGAGATGGTACTCTCTCACGCGGACATCGTTACGGAGGACCCTCTCCACCTCCTTGCGGAGTGCACCCGTCCCCTTCCCGTGTACTATGCGCAGGGTAGCGAGCCCCGCAACCTGGGCATCATCGATGAATTTGTCGATCTTGTCGGCGATGTCATGAATGTAGAGGCCGCGCAGGTCGAGCCGGACCGAATACTTCTTCGAGGCGTCGAGGACGGCCCTCGTGCCGCCCCTGGGGCGATCCCTCTCCGCCCCCTCGTCCTGCCTGACGCTCCCCAGATCGCCAAGGGAGACGTGGAGACGCATCCCCCCGAGTTCAACCTCCACCCTCCCCTGATCATCGGGAGGCGTCCGCACGATGCCAATCGAGTCCAGCGGACGGACCCTCACCGACTGCCCCACCGCGACCTTGTCGAGGGGACGATGACGCTCGCGGCGCACCGTGGGCTCGATGTGCTTCGAGAGCTGATTCAGCTCACGGTGCGTACGCTGTACGACCTCCTTCGCTGCGCCCGACTCTCTGATCTCCCTGACCAGCTCCTCAACCTGCGCCTTCGTCTGCCTGACGAGATCTCTCGCCTCCTCGCGTGCGCGCTCAGTGACATTCCGCCTGCGCTCGTCGATGGTGCCGAGCTCCTTGCGGTAGCGATCAAGCATCTCATCCAGCTCGCGCTCCTTCTCACCGAGCCTCTGCTCTCTCTCCTCTGCCTCCGCCACCCGATGCTCGAGCCGAACGAGAAGATCATCTACTCTCAATTCGTCGGAATCGACGAACCGCTGAGCCTTCTCTGCGACCTCCGGCGGCATCCCGAGCCGCCTCGCTATTATGAATGCATTCGAGGAGCCCGGCACTCCCATGCGTACTCGGTATGTCGGGCGCAGCGTCTCCGGATCGAACTCCATGGCGGCATTTTCCATACCATGCCGGTCGTGTGCGAAGGCCTTGAGCGATCCGTAATGGGTAGTAGCGACTACCCGCGCCGAACGTTCAACGAGCTCCTCCATCACCGCCATCGCCAGCGCCGCCCCCTGTACGGGATCGGTTCCGACTCCGACCTCGTCCAGGAGCACGAGCGAACGTTGATCGGCTTCATCGAGGATTTTCACGATCTGCTGAAGATGTGAGGAGAATGTAGAGAGACTCTCCTCGATCGATTGCTCGTCTCCGATATCTGCGTAGATACTCTGAAACAGGGCGAGACGGGTACCCGGCTTCGCGGGAACATGGAGCCCGGCCTGCGCCATAAGGGTGAGGAGTCCGACTGTCTTGAGAGCAACTGTCTTCCCTCCGGTGTTGGGTCCGGTGAGAAGCAATAGGAGCGCATCCTCGTCTCCGAGTCTGACATCAAGCGGTACAACCTCTGAGCCGTCACCAGGCCTTGCGAGGAGCAGCGGATGACGCCCTGAGCGGATGTCGATCTGCCCCTCTTCGTTCATCTCCGGAGCAATGCAGTCCAGATCGATCGATAGTCTCGCCTGGCCGTACCGGAGATCAAGGTGCTTGAGTACCTGCAGATCTTCTTCGATCGCATCCGCTGCCTCGCCCACATGCGATGTCAGCTGTACGAGGATGCGGGCGATCTCATCCTCCTCTTCGCACGCCAGCTGGCGGAGCCGATTATTCCCCTCCACCACCGGGAGCGGCTCAACGAAGACTGTAGCGCCACTGGCCGAGACGTCGTGGACGATTCCCTTGATGCGGCTGCGTTCGCTACCCTTCACCGGCACGACATATCGGCCGTCGCGGATGGTGATGATCTTCTCCTGGAGGGCATCGCCCACCTTGCTGCCGGCCAGTTTCGCGAGACGGTCGTGGACCTCCTGGCGACACGACTCAAGCTCGCTCCGGATCCGGCCCAGACGTCTGCTGGCGGTATCGAGTATCTCCCCCTGCGGGTCGATCGACCGCTCGATCTCCGATTCGAGTTCGAGCAGTACTACTATCGACTCAGTCAGACCGAACAGCCGCGCGAACCTCTCCCCGTTCCGGAACAGTTTTTTCGCCAGCCTCGCCGCGCGCAGAATCGAGGCGACGGCTGCCAGTCCCTCCGGACGGAGGGCTGATCCGGAGATCCGGGCCTTCTCGAGTTCGGTGCGTATGTCGCGCAGACCCGTCAGAGGAAGATCGTCGCCGGAGAGGATGCTCTCCTTGAGTTCGGAGATCTCCTCAAACGATCGCGCGACCGCCTCATGGTTGGCCCCCGGGCGGACGCGCCGTGCCTCCTCGCGCCCCAACTCAGAGACAGCACGGTCCGCCACCATCTCCCTGATCTTCTTGAACTCCAGAACCTTGATGGTGTGCTCATCAATCATGCAGCGACTCGAGCCGGTGGCGGTCGGCGGCCGGATGGTTGGGGATCGAGATCCGTGAAGGCCCGGCAATGGAGAGAAGAAACCTGTCTCACAGCAGCCGCACAATAGAACAGAGACAGAGAATCACCGAGGGCTCCGATTCGAGCCCCCTCTCTGTCTCTCGTTATCGAGTGGTGCGATCGGTCAGCGAAGCCCTCCGCCACAACTGACTAACCCACCTGATGCAGGAGTGGTTTCCAAATGGGGTACAGCAACGCCGTTGGCCCGCCTTGGATACACGTGGGCCGAATGTGATGAGAAGATCCACGCGCCGCACTACCCTTAGGAACTAACTAGAGGGCGACCCTGTGAGCAGACCGAGCAAGAACGAGAACCTTCACGATGCCTTCTGCTGGCGACGGGCAAGCTTCCGCTTTGCGGCGAGCTGCTTCTTCTTCCGTCGCTCGCTGGGCTTCTCGAAGTGCTGGTGCTTCCGCACCTCGCTCAGGATGCCGGCCTTCTCACAAGCCTTCTTGAACCTCCTTAGGGCGCTCTCGAAGGACTCATCGTCCTTCACCCTAATTCCAGCCATCGGTCTGAAGTCACCCCCATCTCCTTCGAAATTTTCGCTCTATCGCGTATGACAAGCTACGTTTATTATAGTCGAAAAGAGGCGAAATGTCAAACTTCGATCGCGACTTTTTGACCTCTTCGGCGCAAAATCGCGCGGGATATCGAGAAAACTACTCAGGAATAGGATGAGCTTGTGCCCATAACAACCTATCAAAGTGTAACTTACGGATCGCCACCGCGGCGTATCAGGCGAGTTCCCCCAGCTCGTGCAGCACGAGAGCCACGAGTACGATGCCCGCCGTCTCGGCGCGCAGCAGCCGCGGCCCGAGCGTGACGGGTTCGACCGCGGCAACCGTGGCCTGGGCCACCTCGTCGGCCGAGAAATCCCCTTCCGGCCCGACGAGGATCAGCACCCGATGCTTGCCCGGGCGGAGGCGTGCCAGGGCCTTCGTCGGGGTCCGCACCCGCTCTTTCGGGGTCGCGAGAAGGGCAATCGTATAGTCGGGGACCAGTTCCAGCACCGAAGCGAATTCAGTCGGGGGCGATACCTGCGGCAGAATGGCCCTTCCCGACTGTTTCATTGCGCTGGTGGCGATTGCCTGCCAGCGTGCCGTCCGATGGGGGGACGAGGGATCGACATCCGAAACTGTCCTGGCTGTCATCATAGGGATAATGGCGCTGACTCCGATCTCCGTCGCCTTCTCGATGACCACATCTATCCTCTGCCCCTTGGGTATGGCCTGAGCCAGCGTGACGAACGCAATGGGATCGCGGGGCCTGCGCCGCTTCCCCACGATCTCACCATCAACACCGAACGAGGAGCATCTCGTCACGCGCACATCCAATTCCATACCCTGTCCGTCGACAACAGTGATGACGTCGCCGACCCGTCTCCTCAGGACGTGGACCGCATGATGGGCTTCGTCGCCGGTGAGCGCGACGCGGCCATTGGCAATCTGTTCAGGTGGTGCGTAGAACGTTGGCACCATGGTCAGCCGCACCCCGTCTTGAGCCCTCTATCCTCGCGCGCGCGAAGCCGCACAACTGGAGGACTGCTGAAGCCCGCACGGATAAGCTCTCGACTGTCGCCATTACGAACGGAACCACCGAAGATGCGAAGATGTGCCGGAACCGAACCTGAGACGGGCGGTGAGAAGGGTAACAGAGGTTGGATCACTCTTCGAACAGGCCGCGGCTTGGAGGCGGTACCTGGCCCTCTTCCAGCTCCTTCAGCTTCTCGATCTCTTTCTTCAAGGGGCCTGACGGGCGCTGCGGTGTCCAGACCATTACCCTGACGAGTTGATCGCCCACCCCGTACCCACCCAGCCGGGGAAGCCCTTTCCCCCGGAGGCGAAAGATGCGGCCGGACTGCGTTCCCGCCGGGATCTTCATCTTCGCCCTGCCGGAGAGTGTCGGGACCTCCACCCTCCCACCGAGCGTCAGGATAGAGAAGGCAACAGGCAGATCGATGTGCAAGTCATCTGCATCACGTTCAAACAGGGGGTGTTGCCTCTCCTCTATCAGGACGATGACATCACCCGACGGCCCTCCCCTCCGCCCCGCATCACCCTCCCCGCGAAGCGGGATGTAGTTGCCGGTGCCGACCCCGCGCGGGACCTTGACTGCGAGCGTTGCCTCACGGCGCTCGAGGCCTTCTCCCCCGCACGTCCCGCAGGGATCACTGACCACTCTGCCCTCACCGCGGCAGTGAGGGCAGGTCGAGACATTGATGAATTGTCCGAAGACGGAGCGAGATACCTGCTGCAGTTCCCCGGATCCTTTGCATGTCGGACAGATGCTCGCCTCCGATCCAGCCTTGGCCCCGGTCCCGCCGCAGACAGAACATTTCTCCAGCCGACGGAGTCTGATCTTTTTCTCCACGCCGCTCGCCACTTCCTCCAGAGTCACCGTGACCCTGACCCGCAGGTCGGCACCGCGCATCTGCCGGGTCGCCGCGCGGCGCTGGCGAGTACTCGTCCTCCCACCAAAGAACATATCGAAGATACTCCCGCCGCCGAACAGGCCCCCGAAGATATCTTCGATATCACTATAGCGAGAGAAATCCTGCCAGCTGAATCCGCCCTTACCGAAGGCATCCGAGACCCCCGCGTGACCGTACTGGTCGTACGCCCGGCGTTTCTCCTTGTCCATAAGGACTTCGTACGCCTCGGAGACCTCTTTGAACTGCTCTTCGGCTTCCTTGGGGTTGTCCCGGTTGACATCGGGATGATACTTCTTCGCAAGCCGACGGTAGGCCTGCTTGATATCGTCCTCGCCGGCATCGCGCGAGACGCCCAGGACCTCATAGTAGTCCCGTTTTGCCATTCCGCTCTGCTGGAGATTGGGGATGCCCTGTACCAATGTGTCCCTGTAACCGGGCATCTGCACTCAGCTACTGCTTCTCGTCGTCCTGCTCCTCGATCACCTCGAAGTCAGCGTCGACCGCCCCGCCACCCTCCTGTGTCGGCCCACCGGCCCTTCCCCCGGGAGCCTGTGCACCGCCGGGAGGCGGCTTGGCCGCTCCCTCCGGCCCGCCCTCTGATCCACTGGCGCCCGCATACATCGCCTCGGAGAGCTTGTATGACGCCTGCTGGAGCTTCTCCATGGCATTCTTGATCCGACCCTTGTCGTCCCCCCCGGCCGCCTCCTTCAACTCCGCAACAGCATTCTCAATGTTCGCCCGGTCCCCTGTCGACACCTTCTCCCCGAACTCCTTCAGCGTCTTCTCCGTGGTGTAGATGAAGGTGTCGGCCTGATTCTTGACGTCGATCAACTCCCGCTTCGCCCTGTCCTCGGCGGCATGGACCTGAGCCTCCTGGACCATCCGCTCGATCTCGTGTTCGTTCAGCCCGCTGGAGACCTTGATCTCGATGCGCTGTTCCTTTCCCGTGCCCAGATCCTTGGCCGAAACGTGGACTATACCGTTCGCGTCGATATCGAAGGTGACCTCGATCTGCGGAACCCCTCTCGGTGCGGGAGGGATACCGACCAGATCGAATCGACCGAGCGTCCTGTTGTCCGCAGCCATTTCGCGCTCACCCTGGAGTACATGGACAGAGACCGCCGGCTGGCTGTCCGCCGCTGTCGTGAATAACTGACTCTTGCGGGTAGGTATCGTCGTGTTCCGCTCGATGATCCTCGTCATCACTCCACCCAGGGTCTCAATTCCCAGGGAGAGGGGCGTGACATCGAGCAGCAACACATCTTTGACCTCCCCGGCGAGGACCGCGCCCTGTATCGCGGCACCCATGGCCACGACCTCATCGGGATTGATGCCCTTGTGTGGCTCCTTGCCGAAGAATTCCCTGACTGTTTCAAAGACCTTCGGCATCCTCGTCTGCCCGCCAACGAGGATCACCTCCTTGATGTCCTGGGGAGTGACGCCTGCGTCGGTCAGTGCCTGCTTGCACGGGCTCTTGGTGCGCTCCACCAGATCCTCAACCAACCCTTCGAGCTTGGCCCTCGTCAGCATGAGATCGAGATGTTTGGGGCCCGAAGCATCAGCAGTGATGAACGGTAGGTTGATATTCGTCTGCATGGTCGTAGAGAGTTCACACTTCGCCTTCTCCGCGGCCTCCTTGAGCCGCTGGAGCGCCATCATGTCCTTCCTCAGATCAATCCCATGCTCCTTCTTGAACTCGTCGGCCATCCAGTCGATGATCCTCTGATCGAAGTTGTCCCCTCCCAGGTGGGTGTCACCGTTCGTGGCGAGCACCTCGAACACCCCTTCTCCGATCTCGAGGACCGAGATGTCGAAGGTCCCTCCCCCGAGGTCGAAGACCGCAATCTTCTCCTGGGTCTTCTTCTCCAGACCGTAGGCGAGGGCTGCCGCAGTCGGTTCGTTGATGATCCGCAACACCTCCAGGCCGGCAATCTTCCCCGCGTCCTTTGTCGCCTGGCGCTGAGAGTCGTTGAAGTATGCCGGCACGGTGATCACGGCCTGCTGGACCGGCTCGCCCAGGTAGCTCTCCGCAGCCTTTTTTAAATACTGGAGGAGCATGGCCGATATCTCCGGCGGCGAATAGTGTTTATCGCCGACCTTCACCCGCACATCGTTGTTGGGAGCGGCCTCCACCCTGTACGAGACGAGGCCGATCTCCTCCGGCACCTCATTGATCCTGCGCCCCATGAAGCGCTTGATCGAATAGACCGTATTCTCAGGATTCGTGATCGCCTGCCGCTTCGCCAGCGGCCCCACAAGGCGCTCACCTGATTTACTGTATGCGACAATCGAAGCGGTTGTGCGTCCGCCTTCGGGGTTGGGAATGACCACAGCATCGCCACCCTCTACAACGGCAACGCACGAGTTGGTGGTCCCAAGATCGATGCCGATCACTTTCGCCATTGTCACCCTACCTCCTTCTTCTGAATCAGATCTTTCATCAGACCTCACTATGGATCGACGCGTCGCGCCGACCCATCAGCTGCGTCATCTATTCTCTTCCGCGGCATCCCCCGGGCCCCCGGACCCGTCCGGAACGGACTCCTGCTTTGCCTTTGACACCACGACTTGAGCTGGACGCAGGACTCGTTCCCCTATGAGATAGCCTGGGGCCAGCTCCTCGACGATAGTGTCAGGGGGATGCTCATCGCTCTCGACAGTGTAGATCGCATCGTGGCGGGACGGATCGAACTCCTCGCCAACGGAATGGAATAGCTGTAGATCTTCCTTCTCGAGGAGTTCCAGCACCTGGCGGCTTATCAGCTCAACACCCTCGAAGAATGGCTCAAAATCGTGGCACTCCCGTCCTACATCGATCGCACGTCGGAGGTTATCGACCACGGTGAGCAGCTCGCGCAGCAGATTCTCCGTGGCGTACCGCTCGTATTCGGCGCGCTCCCGCGCGACGCGCTTCTTCATATTCTCGAGATCGGCCATGGCGCGAAGATACTGATCGAAGTACTCATCCCGCTCGCGTCGCAACCGATCGATCTCCGACTCCACGCCCTCTGTCGTGTCCCTCTCGCTCTTCGCTTCAACCTCGGTCCCCGCCGACCCCCCGGTCAGATCGTAGATCACGTCGCTCCGTTCCGATTCGGGATCCTCCGGTTCTGCCCGTTGGGGCTCGAGCCCCTCTTTCTCTCTCTCCATCTCCCCGTGATCCGTGGGCTTATGGTGCACGCCCGAGAGGTGCAATCATCCCTCTCGGTCCTGTTCTCGCCTGAAGAGTACCGTCGTGCGCTAAATCCGACTTGTCAACTCCTATATACATGACCCATAGGTCTTTGTCAAGCATCTTTCCCCCTTCGGCGCTGCCGGGAGAATCCCGTAACCACAAGAAAGACCTCACCATGCCGGCGAGGTCTATCTGTCGGTCAGAATTCCCAGGTGTCACACCTCCCTGGTCCTCCCTCCTGGAGTCTATCTTAGTGTATCAAGGTACCTATCCTGCTCCAGCGCAGTTTGTTCCAGATCGCGAACCACGGCCTCACTCTGTGATGATTCCACGACCAGTAGATGATCATCGCCTTTCCCTTGACGAGATTCTTGTCGAGCGGCCCCCAGAACCGGCTGTCGAGAGAGTTGTCGCGGTTATCACCCATGACGAAGATCTGCCCGGCCGGAACCGTCACCGGACCGAAGTTGTCGCGAACACTGCGCGTCATCGAGGTGGCCTGGAGGAACTCCCCCGATTCCCAGGCCCTCTGGAAACGAACCTGGGAGACGCTGTCATCGGCGACGGCCAATGGGGGTATGATGCGTCTGTCCGCATGACGAGTGTGATCCGACGCGACCAAGACTCCATCGACATAGACCTGCTTATCGCGTATCTCGATCGTCTGATCTTCGACAGCGACACATCGCTTGATATAGTCGCGGGGCGAGTAGAAATGGAACCAGTTTGTGGATCTGTTCCAAAAGATGGGACCGACGATCCGCCTATAGTTGTGTGCCGGCTGAGGCACGTCAGGGTCATAGGGATAGCGAAAGACAAGAATGTCGCCGGGGACCGGATCCCGAATCGCCAACATCTTCTCACGTCCGAACAGAAAGTTACTACCGTAGAGGAACTTGTTGACTAACAGGAAGTCGCCGATCAGAAGCGTCTGTTCCATCGAACCCGACGGAATCTTGAATGCCTGTACGACAAAGCCGCGGATCAGAAGCGCCAGGAATATCGCTATCGCGAATGACTGAACATACTCCCTCAGTATTGAGCGCCTCCCAGCGCCAGCTCGCCGGCTGTGCTTGTCGGCGGCCTCATCCTCATGCCGACGTTTTCTGTCCCTGCCCTTGTCTCTACTCTTACTCATCTCTATAACCTCTCAGCTTCGCCACGTCCTCTCCCGGGCGGACTTGCACACTGGGTTCCGCGAATAGTCCCGGACCGCGGTTTCCTGCAGCAGGGACGATCCCCTCGATCAAGTCGACACGCGATCTATCCACGAAGCCGACACACGGTCTATCCACCTCACAGCCCGGACCTGGCCTGAATTCCACACACCGCTGGTATTGGCCTGCCCGATTACGCAGACAGACCGCCCCGCGACCCTCACTCTGATGAAACGAACAGAGGCCGCGGGAGTTCCTGCCCTTTAACCATATACACGGTTCGCCGGGGCGTCAACCTTTTTTCATCACCAATAGTCCCATGAGGAGCGCGGGCCGCGAGGCGTGCTCTTCCTCGGGGGACGGCGGCGCCCCAACCGATCCGGGCTCTCCGCGCCCTGCGCGCCAGCCCGATGCATGGCCCGATGCACAGAGAGTGCGCCGTTCATCCGCCTCGAGAACCACCTTGACTGAATGGACTGGCTGGTGTACAATAAACTGCTGAGGCGTGCGAAGCGGTCGAACGGACATCCACAATACGCTCCTCCGCGTTGCTAGCTGCGCTGAGGAGTTGCTGTCTCTCGGGGGGCACGGTGGCACGCATCGAGATATCTGCTCCACTGGCAAGGCGGATCCGCCGGCTGGCACGCGTCTCCGCCTTACTCTGGAATGCATCCGCTTTCCTGTTCGCCCTCGGTGTAGGCCTCCGTGATCCTGCGCTGCCGATCTTTCTCCTTCTCATCATCCCGATAGGAGGTTCTGGGCTGGCCTGGCGATGGGAAGGCATCGGCGGTGCCGTCATCATGATCGGGGCGTTCCTTCTCGCCGCCGGCGGCTTCTCACCCGCTGGACGGATGAAGATCATCGCCCTGTTCATGATCGGTGTCCCTTATCTTATAATCGGGAAGCTCTTTCTGATCTGCTGGTGGCTGACGAGAATGCTACCGGAATCTTGAACCGTCACATACATGATCCACGGCCGGAGCGGGGTTGTGGAGAGCTGGATCGCTCTCCGTCCGCGGAAAGGGAGGAACGACGATGCCCAGATGCAACATCTGGAGACTGATCGTCGTGTCGATTCTGGCAACGGCGATTCTCACATCCTGGACGAACGCACGGCCGACGGAGCGAGGCGAAAAAGACCGTTGGCTGATCCGCGTCGAACTCATCGATCATCTCTCCGAGCTCCCCAGACTCGAATCGATGGGGATGATCCTGGCGAGCGAGGCAGGAGTCCGCTGGGCCGACTTCCTCGCCACTCAGGATCAGGTCAGCGCGCTCGAGTCGGCCGGCTTTGAGGTCAGCATCCTGGCCTCCCCTGCCGAGATCGAAGCTGCTCGTCTCCCGCTCGACCCTGAGTACCATTCGTATGAGGAGATGGTGGCCGAGCTCGAATCTCTCGCCACGATCTACCCCGGCATAGCCGCCTTCGACAGCATCGGAACGACCACCCAGCTCGGGTGGACTATATGGGCGATGAAAGTATCCGACAACGTCGAGCTCGACGAAGACGAGCCCGTCGTCCTCTATATCGGCGTCCACCATGCCTGTGAGGTGATGGGGCTCGAGGCCTCGATGTTCCTCATCAACGAGCTCCTCGGCGACTACCACTCCAATCCCCAGGTGATGGACTGGATCGATAACACAGAGATCTGGTTTGTGCCACTCATGAATCCAGACGGCCATTTCGCCGTCACCGATAGCATAAGCCTCTACTGGCGCAAGAACGCACGGGACATCAATAACAACCAGATACTCTTCGAGTATGTCTGCAATAACTGGTGGACGTGTCCCACTGAGGGGATCGACCTCAACCGGAACTACGATTTCAACTGGATCTATGGCGGGAGCAGCGAGCCATGGGACTATGACTTCAGGGGCGCATCTCCTTTTTCCGAGAGCGAGAACCAGGCCCTTCGCGATCTGGCCCAGGCAATCCGACCGTCGCTATCAATCTCCTACCACAGCTACGGAGAGCTCGTCTTCTATCCCTGGGATCTGAATGGACCCGCGCCGGACGATGGTGCCATTTCGGATATCGCCCAACAGATGGCGATCAGAATGGAGCGCCTCTATTCGACCAGCCACTATACGTGGGAACCGAACTCAGGATGGTCGGGAATGAGCGGCAATTGGTACTATGGTGAGCTCGGCTGTTTCGACTTCATGGTCGAGACGCTCCCCTATCCCTACTTCATCATACCGGGGGAAGACCTGTACGAGGCGTACAGCAAGATCCGGCCCGGCATCGTCTATCTGCTCGATCGGGTTCGGGGCACGAGCATCACAGGACAGATCGCCGACTACTACACGGGGGACCCGCTCGAGGCCACGGTGAGCGTGCTCGAGGTGTACGGACCTGAGGTCACGCCCCGCACGAGCGAGCCTCTGTACGGTCGATATCGGTGGCTCCTCACGCCGGGAACCTATACGCTCGAAGTCACCAAGAGCGGCTACGAGACTCAGACGATCGATAACATCATCGTCACCGAGGGGAATCCCGCGACTGTTGACGTGGCGCTCGTGCCTACCATCCCTCCCGTCACGGTATCGCTTACTCCGGACACGATCCCCATCGTCATCCCGCCCGGGGGCGGGAGCTTCGGGTTCGTGGCCACGCTCACCAATCACACGACCGACACAGTGAGTATCGAGGCGTGGGCGGATGTTGAGCTGCCGAACGGCAACCCCTACGGACCTGTCGTGGGCCCGGTGACCGTGACCTTGCTCCCGGGGCAGACGCGGCAACCGCACCTCACGCAGGCTGTCCCTGCCTACGCCCCGCCGGGCGAGTATACCTATTTCGGACGCATCGGGAATCACCCCGGTTTCGTCCTCGACGAGGACAGCTTCGCGTTTACGAAACAGATGCCCTAGACGGACGACACCAAAGCACTTGACACAGGCACCAAATTGTGGTATGCTCGCATACTGCACCTGCAGGAAGGAAGACTCAGATCCCGCCCGGGATTAGACGTGCTGCTTCGGCACGAGCGGAGCGGGCTGATATGGGTGAGGTAACGGAGGAGGAGATAACATAGATGAAAGGAATTGCTGCTTTTTCAGCCGTCATGTTGTTTGCGGCAGTGACGGGAGCGCTGTGCGAGACGGGCCCCGCTCCAGAGCGGCAGCCATCAGCCGAAGTCGAGTACCTGATCTGGGAACCGGACATCCTGCCGGGAAGTGGTCAGGCGATCCTCGACGCGCTCGTCGCTAACGGAAGCAGCGGGCTCATCACTCTCGACATCCTGCCGTTCAACCTCGAGGAGTTCCAGGGCCTCTTCGTCTGTCTCGGCATCTATCCACACAACTATATCGTGCCTGCGTGGTCGCCGGAGGCAATCAAGATCGAGGAGTATCTCGACGTAGGCGGACGCGTGTACCTGGAATGCGGAGATTGCTGGTACTGGGATCCCCTCATCGGAGGCCATGAGTTCGGGCCGAGTTTCGGCATAAACGGGATCGACGACGGAGAAGCGGATCTGTTCTTCCTCGAAGGGATAGCGGGGACATTCACCGAAACGCTCTTCTTCTCGTATGTCGGCGAAAACGAGTACATGGATCATCTCGAGACCTACAACCCGCCGACACACGATGACCACCGCCTGTTCACGAACGTCGAAGACGGAGCCACACACGGCGTCGCCTACCTCAACCGTCTTGACGGCTCGCGCACACTCGGCGTCTCCTTCGAATTCGGCGGGCTGGAATCCAATCTGGACCGTGCCCCTTTCGATTCCGACGAGCTGATGGCCCGATACCTCAACTGGTTTCATCCCCCTGATACGGCCTATCTGAGGATGGTCGAGGTGAGCACTGATACGAGTGAGTACATGCCCGGTGACTCCCTGTACCTCGATGTGAAGTGGGAATATGTAAACACGATCAACAGCCTGCAATGGACCTTTACCGTGATCGGTGCGGTGGCCAAGGATAGCACCGGGTACAAGCCTAGGATGGTCGACACCCATGCCATGGAGAACACAGGGCCCGGCCTCTATTCGAGACATATCGGCATGAAGGTGCCTAATGCGGCACCGCTCAATACGCCGGGGATCTCCTTCGGCAGGGTCGTCCCGGCATCGCCGTTCGAGACTTACAAGGTGGATATGTTCGGCAATCCGTTCTGGGTCGGAGAGGCGACGGTATTCTGGGAGTACTATGACGACGGCACATATGAGAACTCGATCGCTGCATCGGACACCGGCTTCGCCGTGGCCGCCCGGATAACACCGATGCATTACCCCGCGACGATCGAATCGATCGGCTGCTGGATCGACTACTACGACAACATGTACAACTCCGCTGACATGTATATCTACTCTGACGCAGCCGGACTGCCCGATACCGTGCTCGCCGGACCGTACACGATTCAGGCGAGCTCGCCCCCTGAGCGGATCGTCGTAGGGACGAACGTCTCGATGACAAGCGGCGATTTCCATGTCGTGTTGACGTGGACCGATGCGAACGGGTACGGCCCGTTCGTCTCAGCCGATCAGGACACGCCGGCCGCCACCGGCAGGCAGTTCTGGAAGGGGCAGTCTGGATGGGTCCAGCTCTCGACGCTCGGGTCGCCGTTCGATGAACTCGATCTCTCGCTCCGCGCGTTTCTCTCATTCAGCGATTCCGGCACGGCGGCGATCGAGACAGAACCTGGGAGGGAATGAGGACTGCACACCGGCACGATTTCCCTATGATAGACGGGCCAGAATGACGTTCTGGCCCGTCTCGTACATTCGCAACGGCGCGCTCCTCCCCCGGCGGTCACTCTCCGGCGGCTCCTTCCCCACATCTCTCCCGCTCGTAATGCGTCTCTCTCACCAGACGGCAGGCCTCGCCGATCACCTCCTCGATCACTGCATCGAGCTCGCCCTCAGGCAAGGCGCCCGACGCATAGGCATGTCCCCCGCCCCCGAACTGCCGGGCAAGCCCATTCACACGGACAACACCCGGCGAGCGCACAGAGAGCTTGACCTTCCCATCCCCCTGCTCGACAAAACAGAGACTGATCTCGACCCCTTCGACCCGGCGCGCCAGATCGACCAATCCCTCGGTATCATCCGGCTGAGCTCCGGTCTCCTCGAGCATCCTCTGGGTGACGGCAACGTAGGCGATCTTCCCATCGCATCGCGTCTCGATCGACGTGAGGGCCCGGCCCATAAGCTGTAATCTCGGCATCGACGACCGCCCGTAGATGCAGTCGTAGATCCGCGCCGGGTCGATCCCCATCTCCACCAGATCAGCAGCGATTCGATGCGTGCGCGCCGTGGTATTGGGAAACCGGAATGATCCGGTGTCCGTGAGAAGTGCGACGTAGATCGCCTCCGCCTGACTCGGCGAGAGGGTCCCCTTCACCCCCATAATCAGGTCATAGACGAGCTCTCCGGTCGCAGATGCCCCGACGTCGACGACGAGTATCGGGCCCTCTGCACTGACATCCGCGGCGGAGCCGGGTCCATGGTCAGGACTTGGATGGTGATCGATGCAGATAGTCGGCACCGCCCTCTCGGTGAGCAGATTACCAAGAGCACCCAACCGTGCCCACGTGCTGATGTCGAGAACGAATGCCGCATCGACGCGCCTCAGCCAGTCCCGCGCCTCGTCGGAATCGAACAGCAGGATGCGGTCACTGCCTGGAAGAAACTGATAGCTGTGCGGCGCAGGGTGGACATTGATGATCCTCACTTCTTTGCTCAGATCGGCGAGGAATTCGGCGAGGGCGAGTTCCGAGCCTATAGCATCGCCGTCCGGATTGAGATGCGTTGTAATCACGAACCGGTGGTGGTCTGATATTGCCTGTATAACCCGCTCCCACATGGCCTACCTCCCCAATGGGCGAGAGACTGGCGAGTAGCTCCTGTCCGACTGTTCGGGGCGCAGAGGCTGCTCGACGGTCTCCAGAACCAGCGGGATGTGATGTATGAGCAGTATATGCTGTCGCGGGCGAGGCACACCCCCGCCCGCGAAAGACCGTTGTCTGTGCCGGCCGTGGACGCCGGTCCGCTCAGGCGCGGTTCCCGCAGGCCGCGCGGTTGCTTCATCTCAGTCAGTGGGCCACATGTCGACCCGTCCGTACCCATAATACTCATCTGGCCCGGGAGCCCCGAGGTCGTCGGCGTTAGCTCTCATATGGGTGCGGACTGCGACATTAGTCATCGTCGGCATATAGCAGAAATAGGCAGCTCCCACAGCCGCCACATGGGGACACGCCATCGACGTCCCGCTCATCGAATCATAGTTGCGGCTGTACCCAAGGAGCCAGAGCGTGAACCATGGGTATGTGGGCATGGTCGAGTAGACATTACTCCCGGGCGCCGCCAGCTCCACGTTCTCCCAACCATAGTTGCTGTACCCGGCGCGCTGCGTGCACGTCTCCAGCGCGGCAACGCCTATGACGGTGGAGTAGGCAGCAGGATAAGTCCTGGTGGACGTGTTCGAATTCCCTGCAGCCGCCACGACGAGCACGCCGCCGTTCCAGGCGCCCAGACAGGCGTCGCGTATCGCGCTCGAATTGGAGGTCATCCCCAAGCTCATGCTGATGACATCCGCGCCGTTGGCTGTTGCATAGTTGATGCCCTTGGCGATCCACCCTGCGGTAGCCATGCCGAGCACGTTAGCTACCTTGACCGCCATGATCCTCACCTGTTGCAGGCCGGCGACCCCGATACTATTATCGATCTCGGCTGCGACGATTCCTATGCAGTGCGTCCCATGACCGAAGTCATCGTTCGCCTGATCATCCCCGTTGACGAAATCATAGTCGATCGATGTATCCACATTGAAATCGAGATCCGGATGGTCGAGATCGACTCCCGTGTCCAGGACCGCCACGGTGACAGAGTGGTTACCCTGCTCGTGGTTCCACGCCTGTTCTGCCCCGATGCAGCCGGGACCCCACTGCTGCCAATAGTACTGGTCATTGGGCGTGAAGAAGACGTGCCCGATGTAGTTCGGCTCGGCATAGATGACTTCGGACCGTGCCCCGAACCAGTCGGCAGCCTCCAGTACTGTCATGTCCTCGGGCACCGATATGACGAGGAAATCGACCCACGGGCTGTCGTCCAGGATGATCGAGCCGACCTGATTCATCAGCGCCTTAATCGCGTCATCCTCCATATGCTCGTTGAACTTGACCAGCATCTCGCCGGGCACGTAAGCAGCCCCGGCGGCGAAGAACTCTTCCCACAGGGCATCGGTTCCACCGACTATCGCATGACCCGTGTGAGCAGCACATATCACTGCCACCCCCACAGCCAACATCCCTGATACCCGTCTCATCGTTCCCCTCCCCTACATGGTCCGTTCGAGTCCGCCGCCCGATTCAACATCAACTCGAGTTCCTGGCCGGATCCCCTATCGGATCTCTCCCGGGCCGACGCACCTCCATCTCCTGCCACCGGAGAGACGAGCACCGCATCTGATCCGCAAAGAGACAGATGGACTGATTTCATTGTACTACGGTCCCACTCCCGTGTCAACACTCCCGGCCGGGCCTTCGCCGCCTTCCTCGCGCATCTTGTACAGCTGCTGCAGCCTCATCTGTGCCTCTATTGCATAGGGGCTTCTGGGGGCTATCCTGATGACATTCTCGTACTCGGCGACTGCCTCCTCCGCCATCCCGCGTCTCAGGTACAGCCCGGCGAGGCTGAAACGCCCCTCAACGAATCCCGGCGATAGCCTCACCGCCGCCTCGAGCGCATCCATCGCCAGTTCTTCTCTTCCCGCCAGGTGATAGGCCCTCGCGAGATTGGCGTAGTTCTCGAAACGATTCGGCTCGAGCTCGACAGCTCGCTGGAACTGCGCGATCGCGAGATCGGCCCGGCCGG
>LJUI01000039.1 GCA_001303705.1 candidate division TA06 bacterium SM23_40 | reverse complement strand
CTCATCGATGATGAAGAGAATCCGCAGTCTCTTCTTCGCGGCCGCCTCTTCCGTTGCTTGCCGGCTATCCATTCCTTGTCGGCCATCCATGCTCGCCCACCTCCCCCCTCCTCGTCCGTCCGGGCCCACCCGCATCCCAATACCAGGCCGATCGCGATCCAGGCCTCTCATAGGGGCACCTCACGTATCGCCCCGATCCAGTGACTCACTCGTCTCATTCTCCCCCCGCGGTGTGATCGGTGACGGTATCCGGGATCCGAAACATATCGTCTTCGTAGCGTGAAAGACATTCGAGCAGGAAACCGATCCCCAGTCCGACGTGCGTGGCAACGAAGATGACTGGCAGGTACGGGAGATAGCGCCAGCTCCTGGCCGCGGCGACCGCGATCGACTCGGCCATTACGATCCCGAGATATCCTGCGTATGGCGCAGCCAGCACCATTCCCAGGAGAGGGTCCGTCCTGTACGCTGCGAAGACGATCCCCAGCCCCACAGCGAATGCCGGAGGAACGAGCACATCGAGGTCGATCGCCTCGGGATGCTTCCTGAGGAACCGACAGCGGCCACGCCCGTAGCGCATCATCTGTCGGATGAATCCGCCGAGCGTATTTCTGGGGCGGTAGGCAATGGCGAGCCGCGGGTCGATGTAGCTCACGTGTCCCGCCCGCTCCACACGGTAGTTGAACTCCACATCCTCGCAGGCATCGAACTGCTCGTCGAACATCCCTATCTCCTCAAACACCTCCCGGCGGTATGCACACCCGACGCTTACGGGGCTGACGAATCCTCGTTTCTTGCCGTAGATGTGGGATTTCTGGCTGTGCCCCAGCCAGCTCGCGCGGGCGAGGGCGATCGCCTCCTGGAACCGACTGTTGCCCTTATCGAACAGCGGCTGCGGCCGGCCGAGACAGTCGGCGCCGCTCATCTCGAAACACTGCGCCACCACCCAGAGGAGATCGCGCCTCGGCACACGGCAGTGTCCGTCGATGACGACGACGACATCCCCCTGTGATGCCCGTACGCCGACGTTTCTCGCCGCGCTCGACAGGCGACGGGGATTCCGGAGGAGCCGCACGATACGGTCTCTCTTCATTGCGTCGCGCACGATCGCTTCCGTTCGATCGGAAGAGTAGCCATCGACGATGATGATCTCGAAGTGATCGCGCGGATACGTCTGTGCGAGAAGGGAATCGAGAGTCGTCCCGATCGAGGCTTCCTCATTCCGCACGGGCACGATCACCGAAATAAACGGGATCTCACCGCCTTTTCGCCAGTACTCGCTCATAGACCTTCCCCAGAAGTTCTCTGTTCCTCGACCATGCATGGCGCGACCTCACCAGGCGCCTGCCTCCCCTGCCGAGCCTCGACCTCAATTCCAGATCGCTCATCACCTCGAGGATGGCATGAGCAAGGGCACAAGGAGAGCCGGCCGGGACTACCATCCCTGTCTCCCTGTGCCGGATCACCTCCGGCACGCCCCCCACCTCTGTCGCCACGCACGGGACCCCTGCGCCCATAGCCTCCAGGATGACCAGGGGCAATCCCTCGGAAAGAGAGGGGAGAACGAATAGGTCGACTTCCTCCCACAGTTCGTCCAGATCGCTCCGGAATCCCGGGAACGAGAGATGGCCCTCGATGCCCAGCTCCTGTGCAATCGCCTCGAGGTTCCCGCGTTCCGGCCCCTCACCGAGGACCGCGATGTGGGCCTCCGGGATCTGCTCGAGAACGGCGGGTACTGCGCGGAGGAGGAATCGGTGACCCTTCTCCGGACTGAGCCGGCCGGCGCTGATGATGAGGGGTATGCGCTCCCCGATGCCGAGATCGGCCCTCAGCCCCCGTCTCCCTTCGCGGCCGGACCGCCCATTACCCTGGCCAGCACCGCGACGGGCGAGCTCGATCGAATTGGGAATGACGGAGATACGCTCGTCCTCCACGCCCAGACCGAGTATCTGCCGCTCCATAGAGCGGGAGACAGCCACGACGTGGTCTGCATACCGGAGCATTCTTCGATCGACGGTTTCATATATCCGCACCTTCGCATCCTCGCCCGTCCAGCCATGACATACCGCCACGACCGGCCTCCCCGTGAGGATTCTTGCCGCATAGGCAGTCAGGCGAGCCCGGTACCCATGCGCACAGATGATATCGACGACTTCCTTCTCGATGAGGCGGGCCAATTGCTGCACAACAGATGGATCGAAACGCCAGCGGCTCTGTATCGAAGCGATGGAGAGGCCGCGTTCTGCGGCGGCACGCAATAGAGCGTTCCCGTCGCCGTTGCTCCGGGCAGTGAACGATGTGACGATGAACTGATATCTCCCCGCTCTGTCGCCATTGCACTGCTCCAATATCAACTTCTCCGGCCCGCCCACGAACTCGCTCGCCCGGAGATGCATGACGCTGACCGCGCCGACCCGTTCGCCCTGCATCTTCGCTGCCCGGCACGAAACCCGAACCGACTGCCGGCCACCGCTTCCGCCGCTCCGTGGCGCTCTCCGCGCGCGGTTACCGTTGTGGTCCTGCCGCAGCGCCTTCTCCCACATGCTATGAAGATGCCCCGCCATCCGATCCCATCCGTATCGCTCCGTCACGAGCCGGCGACCTTCATCTCCCAGCCGGGTCCGCCGCTCGCGGCACACGAGCAGGGCACCGACCTCATCGGCAAACTGACGAGGGCTATCGGCCACGATACAATGCCTTCCCGGCTCCACCTCAAGACCCTCCGCCCCCACGCGTGTCGCAACCACCGCCTTCCCCGCACTCATCGCCTCGAGGATCTTGATCCTGCTCCCCCCGCCGATACGAAGGGGGACGACGACGAGTGCTGCGCGCTCCAGGTACGGGCGCACGTCGTCCACTCTGCCGGTGCAGTCGACATCAGAGGTGCGAGCACACCGTTCGACGAGCGACCGCGGAGGACGCCTCCCCACGATCGTGAGATGAAGACCGCCGTGCTCCACCCGGAGACGCGGCCATATCTCATCGAGGAGGTAGTTGACAGCGTCCTGGTTGGGCCGCCAGTCCATCGATCCGACGAAGACCACCTCGCCATCCTGCTCCCCCTCGGGGTGCGGAGTGAAGTAGTCCGTGTCGACACCGTTCTCCACGACGCCGAGAACCGTCGCTCCATATCGATTGCGGAGTATCTGCCCATCTCGCTCGGAGACCACGATCGCAGGCCCGAGTTCGCGGAACGCCTCTCGCTCGAACCGATCCATCTTCCTCCACTGGAAGAACGAATATGCTCTCGCCAGGTAACTCGATCCATACCTCGCCTGCCGCCCCCAGATCTCAGACTCGACATTGTGGCACATGATGACCGCGGGAGCGCGGCCGAGCTGGCGGAGGTGGGGAGCGAAAGGTGTCCACTCGCAGTGGACGAGGTCGTATGCCCCGCTGCTCCATGCCTTGACTGCCGCACGCTCCACTTCCCGGCTGAAATGACGGACCACAGAATACGGATAGCGTTCACCCATATTCAGCAACAGGCGCGAGAGAAACCGGATCCCCCCCTGGTCAGGAGCTTCCCCGTCCGCGTTCGCGTTCGCGCTCGTCCCCGCAACGGGCACGAGGATAACGCGGAGACCCACCGACCGGAGCGTCTCGACCGCCTCGCTCGAACGCCGAAGATCGCCCGGAGCGAGAAACGTGATCTCGTTCTTCCGCGCGAGCCGCGAGAGGAGGCTCAGCGTCCGGATGCGCTTCCCGGCATCGGGTGGAACTGGGAGTTCCTCGTCAAGCACGAGAACTCTCACTTCTCTCCTCCTTGTGTAGCGGCATCGCCCTGATCGGCAGCGCCCGGACTCTCCGCCCTGCTCGACCAGAGGCTCGAGACAACGTAGCGATACTTCCCCGAGGCCTCTTTCGGTATCTCGGATTCGAATCTGTAGTCGATCTTCATCGATGTGCCCAGGAACCGCCGCAATTGTCTTCTCAAGTATTCCATATCGGACTCCGTGTACGATTCAGAAGGGACGATACGAACCGTCACCCCTTCGAGTCTCTCCTGAACCACCTGGAGCTGCTTGAACCCCGGGCGGTCTGCCACGAGATAGACGGTCAGGGCGGCGCCGGAGACGAGCGTCCCGTCCGGCGTCAGGATCGAATCCGTCACTCTGCCCGATACCTGGGCCAGCGCCGGAAGCCCGGCCCCGCAGCCGCATCCATCGCCGTCCCAGCGCCCGAGATCCCCGATGGCATAGCGCAGGAGCGGCATCCCGTAGTTGAAGAGATCGGTCACGAGAATTTCTCCCTCGCGCGAAGCCCCCGCATCGGAGGTCGCAATACGATCGTCCTTACCGGCCTTTCCCCCGCGATCGACGATCTCCAGACAGATGCTCGCCGCATCGACATGGAGCGGTCCGTGGGCCTGGCACTCGCTCGCCATCAGGCCTGCCTCGCGAGAGCCATACTGTTCGAAGAGCGGAGCTCCGAACGCCTCCTCGATGACAGGCCGCTGGAAGGGGTAGAGTGGCTCAGCGGCACTGACCACCGCCTCCAGCGGCACCTCGCTCTTGGTTGCCAGAATGTACTGGGCGAGGGCGAACAGACTGTTCGTATATCCGCGGAGCAGAGTGGGACGGAACTCCCTGAGCCGCCGTACATATAGATCGAGCATCCCCTCATCAAGGCGCGCGCAGGGAAGTATCATGCGGCGGAATATATATCGCTCCTTCACCCTATCTTTGATGGAATCGATCGCCGTCAGATCCTGCGCCGCTCCCCACAGGAGCGCCATCTTCTCCCCGAGATCAAGACCGTACCAGCGATTGAAGACATGCGTGTGGGCGACCCGGCGGAGCACACTGTCGGTATCCTGGTAGAACCGGATGGGTGTCGCCGTCGAGCCCCCGGTTGCGCTCCTGAAGAGACTGCCCAGGGGATAATGCCGCGACATGAGATCGTGGGCGTGGTGCCTGAGATCTTCTTTTGTCAGCCGGGGAATGAGGCGGAGATCCGTGGGATCCTTGATCATCTCGACCTTCACGCCGGCGCGGTCGAACCGGTCACGATAATAGGGAGTCGTCTCGTATGCATGGCGCACGATCGCCCGGAGTCGTCTCGTCTGGAGATCCTCGATCCTCAGGCGCGGCCACGACAGCACCTCCTCGAACTCGCGCATGTAGCGGAGGACTCTGCTCTCGCCCTCCCGCGCCAGCCACAGGGGATAGGTCACGTGTTTCGAGGCCAGATGGCCGAACCGATCGAGACACTCACCGATCACCGTCATCTCCCCTCTCCGTCCGCCTCGACGGAATCCCCGGTCGGCCTCTCCCCGCCCGACGCGGACCGGTCGTCTATACGGCCATCATATGAAGGGATCCCTGCAGAGAACCTGTCTCCGGCCACGTTCGAGATGCAGAACCGGTACTTGCCCGAGGATTCCCTCTCGATACGGTCGCATAGCTCGAACCGGAACGAGATGCCATCTCCCATGATCTCCCTCGCCTGCGCACAGAACGAATCGATCGTCGCGTCGCCGAACTCGTGATCCGGCACGACGCGGACTCTCACTGTTGTCGGATCTTCCTGGATGAGCTGTGCCTGCCCGATGCCCTTGATCCTGGCCACAAGATAGATGGTGAGCGAGGCGCCGGAGACGAGCCGGCCGTCCGGCAGGACGATGAACTCCGTCGTCCTCCCTGCGATTTTATCGATGAGGGGCAGACCTCGGCCGCACTTACACGATGCGGCGGCAGGCGAGGCCAGGTCATCGATCCGATACCTGATCATCGGCATCGCGTAATTGACCAGATCGGTGATGACGACATGCCCGAGCTCTCCGGGCCTGGCGGGCACACCGTTGCTCATGATTTCGACGTATAGACTCTCTGCGTTGATATGGAGTCCCCCGCGATACTCGCATTCGCTTGCGATCAGGCCCACCTCACGACATCCGTACCGGTCATAGACCGGGCAGCCGAAGGCCTGCTCGATGAGGAGCCGTTCACCGGGCTCCAGCATCTCGGCCGATGTAACGACTGACTGGGGATGGATGCCGTCGATCCCCGTCTCGCTGAGAAACCGCGCGAAGATCGCCATCGCCTTGGCATACCCGAAGAGGACTGTCGGGCGAAACCGGGTCAGGATCTCCCCGAATCTGGCCATCTCCCGAGGGCCCATGGAAGACGCGTCGAGCACCCGCTGCCGCTCGAGCAGCCGGCTCCTCACCTCTGCCTTCCATCCCCGCAGCCCCACGAGATCGCGCCGTGCACCCCACACCACACCGACCTTATCCCCCAGATTCCAGCCGGCCATCCTATTGTGCCGGAACGTCGCCGCGCGGCGGTGCGAGTCAGCAAACCGGTCACGGCAGAAGCGAAGCGGCCTTCCCGTCGAGCCCCCGGTCATGTCCGGGATCAGCTCCTCCCGCCTGCTCGATGTCGAGACCATGTGCTGTCCTGACTGTTGGATATCCTCCTTCGTCAGCACAGGGAGACGGCGAAGATCGTCCGGGGATTGGATGTCTCGGGGCTCGAGCCCCCACCTCCGGAACCGATCCCTATAGAATGGAGAGAACTCGTACGCATGAGAGAGGAGCTTCTCCAGGCGGCGCCACTGCATCTCCTCCAGGCGCTCGCGCGACCAGTGCTGCGTCTGTTCGTACAGGCGAAGGTAGGAGAGGTGTCTGCTTCCGTCCTTCAACGCCCACAGGGGATGGACAACCGATCTGATGATTCGCGTGGTATGGTCGCTCATTACGTCACTTCCCAACGTTTGTTGCTCATTCCCTGCGCACTATTCTGCGCACTTGCAGGCCCCCCGGCTGCGACCTGACGGACGATATACGCCAGCGCCACCGACATCCCCGCGATGAAATAGTAGGTCGGCCTGTACAGGTTATGCCCGAACAGCCCGGTGAACAGAAGGACGACGAGACTGATGTCGAGCGCGACTGCCAGCCGGTAGTGCCAGCTCCACACGTTCCCTCCGGCTACGAGCATCTGCCTCGTCTTCCGGTTCACACGTGCGACAACGAAGAGTATGCCCGCGAACCAGACGAGCCCGACCAGGCCCAGTTCTGCCGGCAGCTGAATGTAGATGCTGTGGGCCTCGAGCCAGCTCGGACGCCAGGGAGAGGAGTAAGCCAGGCCGTGCGCGATGCCGAAATTGCCGGGCCCTACCCCGAGGAGCGGCCTGTCGAGGAACATGTGAAGGCCGGAGATCCAGGAGTCGATCCTGCCGAGAGATGACGGATCCTGCTGATAGTCGAGGATCGATACCATCCTCATCTGGTACTGGTATGGCATCAGCAGCGCCGCACACAGGAGTGCGACTGTAATGCCGACGAACATCGCCGGCCGCCTCCCTGTCCGCCACCAGAGTGCGACCGCCGCGACGAGGACGCCGAGCATTCCCGCCCGCGAACCGGTGTACATGATCGTCAGCAACGAGAGCGCAAAGATCAATATGAGGACTAGCCGTGCAGGCCGTCGTCGCTCCACGGGGATGAGCAGGTACAGAAAGGGGACCGCGGCGAGAAGCGTCATCGCCAGGGAGTTGGGATGACCCCAGGCGAGCGCGAGGCCGCGCGCCCTGTCGATCCCCATGGCAAACCCCCGGTTGGCGCCCGAGAAGAACCCCCACAGGGATGACCCGGCGGTCCAGCCGATGAGCACCAGGTAGATCCAGACAAACGCCCCCATTCTCCTCTCGCTGTTCACCAGACCGATGATCAGGAGATAGGCCACCAGGATCTTGGCGAATTCGATCGTTTCCAGGATAGCCAGCGTCTTCCAGTATGCCGTGACGACAGAGAGCGCCATGATGCCGAGGAAACCCGCCATCATGAGCGTGACGCGATGGTTCAGTGCCTCCCACCGCTCCCCTGTACGTCGATGCCAGATGAGCGCGGCCAGCGCCAGCAGCCCCACCACCCGCTCGATATGCAGCGGAGCCAGGGCGGGCACGAGCTCCCCAGGCCGCACATAGAACGTCACCATGTATGCGGCGAGCCCCCAGAATGGATCGTGCAGCAGGATGACTACGAGGAGCGCAAGGGCCGAAGCCCCCAGCGCTGCATACCCGACGATGGGTGACCCCGCGAGAGAGACACCGATCACCAGCGCCAGGATTGCAAGGCAGAGCGGAACTGCAATGCGCGCGCCCTCCCGCGAACAGAGCCATCCGAGGCCCGGGCTACTATCTATTGTCTTTTCGTACATACTCCAGCACCCTCGCCAGCATGGACGTACAGTTCCTTCGCTCATAGAGAGAGAGCAGGCCCCCGCCATCCGTAGGAGGCGGATCGATCTCCCCCCGCCAGGCGCGATACCAGTACCGCAGCTCACGGGCAACGGCCTGCGGACTCTCTTCGGTGACCACGCTTCCACGGGCAAGCAGCCGGACAAGCATAGCTGCCTCTCCCTCCGGCACCAGCGCCAGGATGGGCTGCCCGACATAGAGATATTCGAAAAGCTTCGCAGGTATGACCCCCCCGTTCTCCTCTCCTCCGCCCAGCAACAGCAGCAACAGGTTCGAGCGCCTCAATAACGCGAGGGCCTTGCGGTGCGGCAGGTGACCAGATATGTCGATCGATCCCACGAGCTCACCGAGACTGAGCCGGCCCTCGATATCCGGGGACTTATTCCCCACAAGCTTCACCCGCACGAATGGCCGTACCTCGGGCTCGGTGCGGAACCACTCCCTCAGACCGGCAAGGAGCAGGTCAGGGCGCCGGTCGCCGTACAGGCTGCCGAGAAAGGTGATGATGAACCTGCCGCCATCCCTCTCGCGCAGGAGGCCCCAGTCGCGTGGACTGAGCGAGCCGGGCTGTACGCCTCGACCTCCCTCCTCTACGGCATCAGCGAAATCGTCCGGATCGAATCCGTTCGTGATAGTGAACCACCGGGTGCGGGCCTCGCGATCTGCCCGTCCATTCCCACCTATCTGCGAAGAGAGCAGCTCGCGCGACTTCTCAGAAGTAGTGATGATCGCTGCAGCATCACGCAACAGACGCGCCTCGAGCCATCGCTCTACCCTCTCCCTCTTCCCGCCGCGCCGCGACGGGAGAAAATGGATGTTCGACGTCCATAGATCCCGAAAATCTGCCACCCACGGCTTTCCGGTGAGCAATGAGAGAAGCCAACCGGCGAGATGCGTGGAGTGGGGAGGACTTGTGGTATAGATGACGTCGATGCCGTCCGCGACTGCCTTCAGCCCGGCCGCCACCGCAAACGGTATCCACCACACCTGCTCATCAGGCGTGGTGAGAAGGTCCCGGGCCAGCTGCTTGATCCCGCGCGCTGCTCTCCCCATATCTCTCGCCGGGCCCCCGACCGCGCTGCAAGAACATTCCGTTTCCGATCCCGTAGGGAGCGAACTCCCCCACCGGTCGACCTCCTCGCCTGATGCATACTCGGTCTCCCTCCCTTTTCGACCCTCCCACCAGCGGAGCGGCTCCATAGACGGGGTCCTCAGCACTTTCAATGATCCCGGGAGATCGTCGAGCAGGCTGGGGTCGTAGGCGTAGTTGAACCCCGAGCGTACGGTCAGGACTGTCGGCTCCCACCCGAATTCAGGGAGGAACTTGGCGAACTTGACCGTTCGATGGCCTCCCACCGCAGCCATCGGCGGGAAGGCATAGCTGATAAGCAACAGACGCTTCATACCCTGGTCGTTCCTCCCTTCATCATTCCTCGCTCGGATCTCGCCGTCCCCGGATCGACCTCCCCGTCCAGTCCCCGCCTGCCGAGCTCGCGCCAATAGAGCTCGAGCGCCAGAAGTCTCGATATGAGGAATGAGTAATTCTTTCCCGCATCCTGCCAGCGGAGGAGTCTCTCAGCCCCTCCCGGTCTGTACCACGGACGACAGACTGCTCCACGATCGAGCAGCGCATCGCGGACAAACCGGCGGAAGAGATGTGAGACGCGATACCAGCGATCGAAGTCCGTGGCCCGCGAGGGATCGGGCAGGTCGATTCCTCCCAGACTCGCCTTCCGGGTCAGATCCCGGAATCGACCCGACACCACTCGCCGCCACCGCCGCGTTCGAGGTGCCCGGGCATACACAGGTGCTCCGGTTCGCTGCCAGGGGATGCCCGCCAGGACAGGGCAGGCCCGGGCCATGACTTGTGCATAGAGACGGTGTTTCGCGCGTACTGCCGGTGGGAGCGAAAGAAGATAGGAGACCAGATCGTAGTCGAAGAAGAGGAACCCATCAGAGGCGAAGTAACTCTCCAGACACGCCTCGCCGAGATAGCGCCGGGCGCGGTGCATCAGGAAGAAGTGGTCCTTTCGATCCGAGAAGAAGGGTGAGACCCCACGCGAACGCGCATATTCTTTAGCGATATCTCCGCGCACTCGATCTTCGAATGCCCGGATTACGCCTGCATCGAAGATGTGCTGCCAGAGTGGCAGGTTGTGCTGGAGGCCGAGCCCCCGCTCGATCCCGGCGAGCTCCTCGTCCAGAGAGAGGTCGGTGCGTATCTCCTCGTCCGTGAACTTGTCTCCCCCCAGGATGCTCTCCCCGTACAGGCCGACGAGAAGCATGTCCCGCCTCCCCGCCTGCTCGCGTATCGAGTTGAGCGTACGACCGGAGGTCGCCTCGATCATCCCGTCAGTCATCCAGACCGCGGCGGTCAGCTCTTCGGGAAGGCGGTCAGCCCGCAACGGGAGCCACGAGTAGTCATCGGCTCCCGCAGCCTCGGCCACCGTCTGCGCGATCTTTCGTTCTTCATTGCGGTAGGTGCCAAATGTATACGCGCCGACGTCGCTCGCCTCCTCACGGGCCAGAGCGAGGACGAGCCGGGAATCGAGTCCCCCACTGAGAGAGACACCGACCCTGGCCGCGCCTGCAACCTGCCGTGCCGCAGCCTGGCGGAGGAGGCGGATCACCTCCACCACCGCTTCACCCTCCCCGACCGCCTCCTCCTCGCCAGCTGCATCCACCCTCCCACCATACCCAGGCTGTACGTACGTTTTCTGATCGACGCCGGCCGGACTGATCCTGAGCATCGTCCCGGCCGGAACACGAGATATTGCGCGAAAGAGTGTCCTTTCACCCAGGACATAGGAGAGACTCACGAGGTCTGCGATCGCAACATCATCGACTTCCCGCTCTACCTCTCGGCAGGCGAGGATCGCCTTCACCTCTGGTGCGAAGAGCACAATGTGCGGAGTGACGGCATAGTACAGGCGGCGCAGGCCGAATGGACCGACGATGAGCGTGATTTCCGTCTTCCCGGCATCGAGGATGCCCACCACGAACTCGCCGCGCAGCCCGGGAGCCATGCACTCACCTTCACGTCTCCACGTCCGGACCAGAGCCGAAGGCGTCGCCCTCCCTTCTCGCCCTCCATTCCCGCCCGCGTACGAACACGTACCTGCCAGAGCGACACAGACCGTCCG
Source organism: candidate division TA06 bacterium SM23_40 (assembly GCA_001303705.1). Taxonomy (GTDB): domain Bacteria; phylum LJUI01; class LJUI01; order SM1-40; family SM1-40; genus SM1-40. The sequence goes on along the minus strand of LJUI01000039.1, from coordinate 6,882 downwards.
GTCGCCGTCCCATGCGAGTGCTGTATCTCCTCCCGGCCGAGGCGCAATCGTCGCTATCGCGGTGCGCTCATCAAAATGCCAGTCCAGGGTATAGGTCGGTCCATGTCTCAGGGCAGACCCCATGCGCCGGAGGAGCTCTCGATTGGCCTCCTCAGGCACTGGCTCGCGCCTCATAAATCCGTACAATCCGGGCACTTTCGTATCACCCCCACAGGGCGCGGATCGGCGCGGCGAGCCTGGTCAGGCTGCCGGCGGCGGCAACGGCAGACTGCACCGCCGCTCTTCGCTCGTCCTCGGTGAAGAATCCAGAGATAAAAAGGAGTATCGGGTAGGCCGCGACGAGGCCGGCCGCAAGGGCGACGTCGCGGCCCATGCTACCCGTGTCGATGAGATATGTGGTCGCCAACAACAGAATGAACGTTCCTCCTGCCCTCACGAGGCGGCCCCAGTCGTGCGGCACCGGGTACAGACGTTGGTTCACCACATAGGCGATGGTGCAGTAGACCATGTTCGATCCCAGCGTGGCGCAGGCCGCTCCCATCATCCCCCACCGCGGAATGAGGAGCCCGTTGAGCCCCATGTTGACCGCGGCTGCACTCATGACTATGGGGGGCAGGTACTTCGTCTTTTTCGTGATCCCGATCCCGGCATCGAGGACGAGAATCACCGCGAAGAGAGCACCGGAGGCGACGAGCGGCGCAACGACCCCCCGGGCCCGCCAGTATTCCGGCGGCGCCGCGAGGCGGATGAGGATGTTTGAGCCCGCAGCCACACCGATTCCGACGAACCCCGCGGCCGCGACAAAGTAACTGAGGAACCGCCCCAATGTCTCACGTGCGTGAGGCTGGCGCGCGAGCGGAAAATAGAACGCCGACCAGACGAGGGTGAATGGGTGGACGAGCATCACGCTGAAGATATGCGCGAATTTATCTCCCAGCGAATAGAGGCCGACCTCCCCCTGTGTAGAGAAGAACTGGAGAAAGTAGCGGTCGGAGACCGCCAGGATCCAGAGCGCCAGACCTGTGGGAACGAGAGGCAGTCCGTAGCTGAGCATGCCGCGTAGCTTCTCGATATCGATCCGGAGTACGAGCTGGTGGCGGAGCACCACGAGCCCGATGATGAAGACGGCAAGCGCTGCGATAAAATTACTGTAGATGATCCCCGCCAACCCCAGACCGACGACGACGACCAGATAGATGTTGAGCGAAATGTTGAGCACAGCAGAGAAGAGCTTGATGCTGACGAACGCCGCGGACTTCACGCGGGCACGGAGATAGGCGAACGATACGTACGACACCGTCGTCAGGAAGCCAGTCAGGAAGACCCAGCGCAACAGGCCTGCCCATTCCGTCGAGCGCAACAGGAGCCGGGATATGGCCGGCGCCCAGAAGATGAGGCCGCCGTAGATGAACGCACATGACCCGGCGAGATAGAAAAACCCCGTGCTCAGCACCTGGCGCTGTGTTGCTTCGCTGTCAGTGTGGTCGAAGAGGTAAGCGCGAATCAGCGCGCTCGCCATCCCTTGGAGGGCAAAGATCGCGGCGATATTGAGCGTGACGAACATCACCTCGAGCGTCCCGTACTCCCACGTCTCCAGGTATCGCGTGTATAGAGGGATGAGGAAGAACCCCACCGTCTTGGAGAGCATATCCCCCAGGCCGTAGACAACCGAATGCTTGCCGATTCCCTTGAGAAATTCCCTCATTACCGCCCCTGCCTCGTCTGCCGGCCTATCCTGTGCGTATCGCCGTCGCTGCGGCTCAGTTCACTGGCCAGAGTTCGATAATGCGCGATCCGCTCGTCCGCCGCCCGCCGCCCCGGCCGCACCATTCCGCCGACCATCCCGACCAGTATGTTCCACCGCCAGGAGAGGCGATAGAGACTGTGCACGATCTCCGCCTGGAGCCGGCCGCGGTGGATCGCGAACAGGAGCACGCGGCTCCGATAGAAGTGGACCGCCCCGCTCGCCTCCGGGAGATGGGCCCGGCTCCTGCCAACCAGATGCACGACCGTCGCGGACGGGATCCAGTACCGACCCCATCCTGCCAGCTGCATGCGCCGGCACCAGTCGGCCTCCTCTGAGAAGAGGAAGAAGCGCTCCTCGAGCGGCCCGATCTGGACCAGTGCCTGGCGACGGACGAGGAGGCATGCCCCGTTGAGAACATCGACCCGGATCCCCTGCCGTCCGTCTCCGCACACGCTCCTCCACACTCGCTCGCGGCCATATGCCCTCCAGCGGCAAAGTACCCAGGAGAGCGGGGCCAGGAGGAACGTGGCGCAGTAACAGAGCTCGCCCCACACCGTCGGAAATCGAGTGGGAACCCACTGGTCTCCACCACTTTCGTCGACGACGAGCGGACTGCACGCTCCGGCGCGCGGATGAGCATCCATGAACTCGACCATGCGTTCGAGTGCGCCGGGCATGAGGACCGCATCAGGATTGAGGAGGAGGAAGTAGTCGGCGGTGAGTTGGCGCAGCATCTGGTTATTCGCCCGGGCGAACCCTATGTTCTCCCGGTTTCGGATGAGCCGCACATCGGGAAACTCGAGGGCGATCCGATCCGGGCTCCCGTCGCGCGATGCGTTGTCGACGACAACGACCTCGCGGTGAAGATCGCGCCCACCACGGACCGACCTGATACACTGTCGGATCAGGTCACCGCCGTTCCAGTTAACAATACAGACGGCGACCGATCGCCTCATGCTGTGCGAAGCCACGTCAGAACACCATCCCTCAGTCGCTCCTGGGACTCTGCGAGCGTGAATGAGTGATTGGCACGCTCGATCCTGAGGATCTCGTACTTCCCCTCGAACGCGCGCGTTTGCGTGAGTATTGGCTTGTCGAAATAGATCTCGAATTCCTCTGCCGTCTTATCGAGCTCGGGGAAGACGAACAACACCTTCCCTCCCCTCCCCACGAAGCGTTGGAATGAGTCGAGATAGTGCGTATTGAAGTGTCCGCCCGGCGCTGCTCCCGGCCGGCCCAGTGCGGACCCGGTCCACATCTGGCACCAGCGATGGTGCATCTTGACGGCGAGCGCTCTGACCATCATCCCATAGTCGCTCTTCCCGGAGACGAGGCGCGCCCATGCACGAGGGTTACGGAGCCTCGCCCTGTATCCAGCGAGCCACTGACCGGCCTCCCACGGGTGGAACTCCCGGTCCTCGGTGGGAGATGTCACAGTCATCGGCCCTGCGATGAAGATGACTCCCTGTACACGTCGATCCTCGGCAGCAGTGTGGATTGCCGTGAGCGCCCCGCCGCACAACCCGGCGAGAACAAACCGCTCCAGCCCCAGTTCCCGGGACAGGTGGTCGAGCGCTGCGCGGGTGTCCGGGACGAAGAGTCCTCTCTGGACGCGATCGAAGTGGACCAGGACAGATCCAGCCTCGATCTCACCCTCGCTGTCCCCGACGCCGTGTGTGTCGAAGCGGAGGACGTGGTATCCCTCTCGCGACAGAGCTCTCGCCAGCTTCACAAACAGGCGGTTGTGGCAGACGCGGTAGTGGAGCCCGATGTTGAGCAGGACGAGGCCATACCCCGCCGGCCGCCCCGGTCCGTGAGGAACGTGCAGGATTCCCATCAACCGGTGACCGGCCTCACTCAGAAACTGGACGGGGTGTTCCATATTCAACCTTCTTCGGCTGTCGACAGGCGTCGACCCATTCCAGAGTTTGTGAGAAGAGCCTTTCGGGCCTCGGGTTCCACGTCGGCGTCTCCTCCCACGAGAATTCGCGCTGGATCGACATCAGATCGCTCACGCCGCTCGCCGCGAGCCACTCATAGAGGCATCGTGCCTCGCTCCGATTGCCGTCCCCGCCCACGTCTCTTGTTGACCTGGCAAGGTCGATCACGAGCGACCGGCCACGATACTGTTGCGCATGTTGTGAGAGATCGATCGCCCTCGCCTGCTCGAACAGCGCCCAGGTGAAGAGAAACCCCTGGACGTTCACCGGCTCCCCCCGGCGACAACGTTCGAGGAGTTCGTCCCTCGTCGCTCGAATCTCGCGATAGACGAGGGTCTGCGTGGCAAGATTCGCCCGGAGAGCACTGTACAGGTAGCCGTAGATGTCGACGATCGGCGCCCAGAGAACGAGATCCTCTACCTCCCCGCGCTCCGCACCGGCGAGCAGGGCGAGCGTTCCTCCCAACCGCAAACCCAGCAACCCTACTCGCTCGACACCTGCCCGCCGACGAAGTTCCGAGATCGCCGCACGCACGTCTTCGACCCGTGTCTCGAGGCTCGCGTCCTCGAAGTGGCCATCGCTGTCACCTTCGCCCCGGTAGTCGAACCGCAGTACCCAGGACCCGCGCCGCGCGAGTTCACGCGCGAAGGTGGTGAATATGCGCCGTGTCCGTACCTGCTCCTCACCGAGCGGCGCGCAGAAGATGTACCCTTTTCCCGACTCCCCACCGGCCCTCTGCTCTGGTGAGTGGAGGATCGCGAAGATCCTCGATCCATTGCACGAGAAATGGAACGGATGCTCATCCATGATCATTCTCTGGCTTTTTCCGAGGGATCCGAGCTCCTGAGCCCGACGTCGCCCCGTTTATGCTTCGAACCGGTGTGACGGGCATTCTGCCGCACATCACTCTGTACGGCGCATTCGCACCCGCGGTCCAGACGACCGGGATATGGTTCGCTTCCGGCGGCACGCTCGGCGGAGCGTTGGGGTGGAGGCAGTTATCGCTCAGCCGCGACACTCTGAGGGGTACGATGCTCCAGTTATTTCCGTTCCACACTCTGTAGCAGATCGCACGCTCGTACCTCTGTCCGACCAGGCGCGAGTAGACGACGTAGAGCGTCGTCCCCGACCGGGTGAGCATCGGGAGAAAATTGCCATTTCCCGGGTTCTCGTCGACGATCCCGTAATGCCACTCGCCGGTGCCACCGGAGAAATGCTTCCACGCATGCCGGAGCAGGCCGGAGTCATCCGTATCCTGCCACACGATATGAAAGGTGCTGTCGGCGATGACCGAGATACTGAACTGGCGCGTGCATGTGCCCCAGTAGATCGTCGAATCCGGATGCCCCACCCAATTCGACCCTTCCCGCACGTAGTAGCGGTACCCCTCACCGTCGTACCAGATGACTACCGTCGGCTTGCCCATGTACTCTACAGACCCTATCCGTACATTCGAGCATCCGGTCTGCCGCACATACCCGGAATCCTCCGGTGTCGCATACCAGGTGATGCCTCCATCCGTAGATCGGTGGTACCGCACATTCCCCGCCGCCGCATATGACGATCGACTGAATACCCACACCGTGCTGCCATCAACGAGTATCGAGCCGCGGTTCCAATTGCCCGGCGTCAGATCGGCCAGGGTCACCGCCGCACGGAGGTCGCTCCGAGTCCGCGCCGGCGCGTCCATCCGCCTGTATAGCTGTGTGTGGGCGGCCGGTTCGGGGAAGGTAAAGTGGAGATTCCCTTCATCATCTCCCGCCATCTCGGCGTGATAGTCGAGCCATTCCCAGACGGTGATCGCATCCGGTTCGAGGCCCGTCCATGTCTGTCCCCTATCGGTGCTCATTTTGAGGTTGCCGCTCGGCTTGCCATACAGCACCCACCACTGACCCGGATTGCTCTGCGACACATGGACCTTGTGCCTGGGAATGCCGAGCGTAGCATTGGGATCGTTCGTGGCGGCGATCTGGACTTCTACATTCTCGGATACAGGCACGAGCCACATATTCATCATCATCAGTAGCATCAGCGTGTACACCATCACCATCTCCTGTTCGGCACTGGCTGCGTCGATACTCCGCGTGAGATCGACTTCGCAACGCCCTGTCTTTCCGTCAATCGAGTCCCAACCTCTTTCTGACCGTTATCACTGTCTCTGGATCTTCCGGGGCCTCGAGGCGAGCGACTGCCTCGTCGCGCGACAGGATGCCTTCGCGCACAAGGTTCGCGAGCTCGAGTGCGTAGGGGTGGAAACCCAGTCTCTCGAGGTGCACCTGGTTCGAGAACGAATTGAGAAGGCAATTCGTCGAGTTGGCGTCGACCCCGGAGGGACGCTCCCAACCGAGCGAGCCGATGACACTCAGGACCTGTTCTTCGTCATAGTCCATGAATCCCAGAGGGCTGACGTTGTACGGCCACTCCCCTGTCGCGAAGTGCCCTTCCTCCAGGAAGTACGGAGAGAGGTCCTCGCCCGTCGCCCCCTCCAGAGGGCCCTTGACTGCGTCCTGCATTCGACGCAGCAGGGGGCCGTTGTGCCTGAACAGGGCAGCGGTGAGCGGAGCCTGCCCCGGGGACCACCCGTACACGACAAACGGAATCTGTCGCTCGACCGCCAGGCGCATGAATCCGAACTTGGCGAACGACATACATGCCGTGCACACACTGCTCGCTCGCTCGAGCGTCTTCTTCGAGAAGAGATCTTCCCTCGCTGCAGCAACGAAGACCTTGCGCAGAACATCGAACCGTGGCCGGTAGATGAGATGATCGATGCGCAGCCTGCGAACGACCCTCTCCGCGTTAACCACCGCGTGCGGCGCGAGAAATCCGTTGTCGAAGGTGACGGCGAGCACGTTGAGCCCAAACCGGACACGAAGCAGATAGAGAGTGTATGAGCTGTCCTTTCCTCCGCTGTATGCCGCCAGGCAATCGTAGGTCTGCCTCCCCCTCACCTCGCCGGCCAATTGTTCAAACCGCTCCCGCACCTGCCGCCTCGCCCCCTCATCCGAGCCCTTCCGATCACGCTCGCGGCAGTGGTTGCACACTCCCTGCTCATCGAGCGAGACGCCGGGAAAGCTGATGGGCAGCACGCACTTCTGGCAACGTATGAGCGATACCTTCCGGGCATCAGTCCCGCTCTTCCCGTCCCGCCTCATTCGACCGGAAGCAGACGGCGGAGAAGACCGAAGGGCCTCG
>LJUI01000167.1 GCA_001303705.1 candidate division TA06 bacterium SM23_40 | reverse complement strand
GGCGACCGCCCGCTGGACACAGTTCTGCAGCTCGCGGACATTGCCGGGCCAACTGTGTTGGGTAAGACACGACTGCACCGAGGAATCGAAGCGACGGACATTCCGGTTGAGCTGCTTGGCGGCGAGTTCGACGAAGTGCTCGGCGAGGAGAAGAATGTCCATGCCTCGCTCACAGAGGCGCGGGAGTTCGACAGTCACCCCGCTGATTCGATAGAAGAGGTCCTGTCTGAACCTGTTGCCCGCGGCGCGCGCAGCCAGGTCCTGGTTGGTGGCGCAGATGATCCTCACATCGACCTTCTTCCAGGCATCGTCGCCGATACTCCTCACCTCGCCAGACTCAAGCACCGTTAGCAACATCCGCTGCACCGATTCGGGAGCATTCCCGATCTCGTCGAGGAAGAGCGTCCCGCCGTCGGCCTGGCGGATCAGGCCGTTCCGCTGGCGGTGGGCGCCGGTGAATGCTCCTTTCGCGTGGCCGAACAACTCGGACTGGAGGAGCGTCTCCGGAAGGGCCCCGCAATCGACTCTGAGGAACGGTCCATCCCGCCGGCTGCTGCAGTTGTGGATCGCCTGTGCCAGAAGATCCTTGCCCGTCCCGGTCTCGCCCTGGACGAGAATGACCACGTCGGTGGATGCTACTCGCTCGGCGAGCTGGAGGGCCTGGGCCAGGGCGGGCGACTCACCGATGATGTCGCGAAACGCATGTGGCTTTCCGAGCTGGCTCCGCAACTGCACGTTCTCTCTCAGCGTCCGCTCGTACAGGTCGGAGGCGTCGAGCACGCCCCCCACAAGGGCAGCCAGGCCGGCGACGAAGCTCTGGGCGTCCTCGGTGAACAGGTCTGCTTCGAGGCTGCTGTCGAGATAGAGCGCACCTTTTACCGATCCTCCCACTATGAGCGGCGCACAGAGGAGTGATCTGATGTGATTGAGGCGAATGCTCGGGTAATCTTTCCACGACGGATCGTTCTCCGCATCTCCTACGACGATGAGTCGAGAAGTGGCGGTGGCAGCCCTGACCGCCTGGCGTGAGAGTTTCGATGCATCGTCTACAGAGACGCTGTCCATGTTTCTGCCCACTGCCATAAACGGCGTGTCGAGATCAGAGCGACAGACAAAGAGCGCGCCCCGTTCTGCTCTCAGGAGCTCGATCAGCCGATCGAGGAGTTCCGTGAGCAGGGCCTGCCGGTCGTCGATCCGCTGGATGATCTGGCCGAACTCGGAGAAGGCCCTCATGAGGCGGTCCTGGTCGTGGACGGCAGGCCCGCCCGGGCCGAGCAAGTCGAATGCTGAATCGACGAGCCCGTCGAGCGCGGACCAGTATAGTTTTGCGTCCATAGAGGTATAAATGGTTCTCACCTCCTTCAGGTACTCGTGGGTTTTCGGTGAGAGCGGTTGCGCCCTGGCAACTCCCCGTTCGTCTCTCGAGGTCCCTGCTCGGGCTAGGTGTTCCTCGAGCAGCCAGCGCGCAACCTGGGTGAGGGTCTTCGCCAGGAGAGGGCGGGCACCCAGATTGCGGAGGATCCGGATGCTCTCATCGAAGTGGTGTCTGGCTTCTTCCGTACGTCGCCGCTCGGCCGCGAGGAGCGCCTGTACACGGTGTGCATCCCCGCGATCCAGATCCGGACAGGCATCGCCCCAGAGGCGGAGCGCCCGGTCGATCAGACGGCGAGCGGCTACGAGATGTCCAAGTCGGATATTCGTCTCCGCGAGGAGGATGGCAGTCCCGGCAGCCTTGTTCGATATGCCCTGCGCATCGAATGACTTCAATGCTCTCGACAGATATTTCTTCGCCTCCTGGAACTGCTCCCGTTCGAGGTACAGCTGGCCGAACTTCTGGTGACTGAAGCCAAGGGAACTCCTCCCGCTGGAACGCTCGCGAAGCTCCATTCCCTGCTGGAGCAGCGCAAACGCCTCGTCCACCTCTCCCTGACCGGCCCTAATCAGGGCCAGGCTGTCGAGGCAGGATGCCCAGTCCGCCTGCTCGCCGAGACGGCGATAGAGATCGGCGCTTTGCTCGAGGAGCCGGGCCGCCTCAGGCCACTCTCCCTGCTCCTTCTTGACAACGGCATAGGCATGACAGATCTTTGCTGTCATGGACGCGTCACCCACGCGTTCGGCGATGGGGAGGGCCCCTTTGAAGTACCTCACCGCCTCGGGCCAATCACCCCTGTCCTGAGCCAGACGGCCCAGATTGTAGTAGGTGAGCATCTCGCCCCGCACGTCCCCGATCTGCCTCTGCAGGCGGAGGGTTGTCTCGTGGCTTGTGAGCGCCTCCTCGAACGCTCCGGTCTCACCGAGGAGGATGGATCGCAGCCCCCAGAGTCTCGCCTCCATCTCCTCGTCTGACGACCTGGAGGCCGAGGCGAGGCCCCGGTCACAGAGTATGAGTGCTTTCTCGGTATTTCGCGCCCGCCAGTGAGCGATTGCTCCTGCATGGAGAACGGCACTCCGCTCGCCAGGATCCTCGATCGAGTTGAGCAGTGCGAGCGCCTCGTCGCCGGCAGTCGTCGCCATCTCGATCTGGCCGGTGAGCCCGTGGATCCGGGCGCGCTCCGCAGACGCGCGGGCTCGCAGTACTGGATCGTCTGCCTGCGCCACACTGTAGAGATGCGTCAGAGCCTCGTCGTACCGCCCGGCGGCTCTGAGGAGCGATGCCATACGAAGTTCCAGACGTTCGAGCTCGGGAAGCGCGGGGAGGTCCTGGTCGCGTCGTCTCGTGTCGACGAGACGTTGCTGCCATTCGGCAGCCTCGAGCGGCTGCCCCAGCTTCTCGTACAGCTCGACAAGCAAAGAGATCGTGCTGCACTCCTCATCGGTGGGACGCTCTCCGTGCCCCGGAGGGAGTGACGCCGCGAGGTATCGCGCCGCCGCGTGGCGATCACCATACTGGAGTGCAGAGTATCCAGCCCTTCTCGCATGGGGACGTGCTTCAACGTCTCGCCCGGCCTGGAGGAGATGGTAGGCGATGTCTGCAGCGACCGTCGCCTCCTCCGAGGACGGCAACTCGGAGAGGTATCCCGCTATGCGGGCATGGATATGCTGACGTTCTTCGGACGAGACCAACTCTGATGCTACGTCTCGCGATGTTCGGTCATCGAACTCATAGATGGGTGGACCTGATGTCTCGGTGCGGGTGGCGGTGAGTATGTGTTTCCGCTCCAGCACGGAAAGGGCCTCGAGCAGGGGACCAGGGGCCTGGTCGAGGACGGCGGTCAGGAGGCCGATCGATGTCCGGCCGGGCGCCAGAGCGGCGACCGCGAGTATGCCACGCTCCAGACCGGGGAGCGCCGCGATGGTGTCGCCAATCTTGTCTGCGACTTCTGAGAGGATCGGCCGCGTCGCAGGTAGAGGTGTCCCGGTCGTTCCGTCTGCCGCTGCGAGTCGATCCCTGATGAGGAGGGGATTCCCTCGGGTCTCGTCATATACAGCATCGTAGATCTCATCTCCCTGGACGTGGGCGCCCAGTGCCTGGGAGACAAGAGAGACCGTCTCTATTCTGCTCAGTGGATCGAGGTGAATCGTTGTGAGTGTCGTATCCTGATCGTTGGTGGTGAAGGTACGTTCCAGCGCTTCGTCGCTTCCCGCAGCGAGCAGGGCGAGGATATGCCGCTGACGGATGGAGTGGAGCATGTACCGCAGGAACTCCCTGGAGGAGCGATCCGCGAGATGTGCATCGTCTATGATGAGGACCATAGCTCGGCTCGCTTTCGGTCGGGCGTGTGTGCCGGCTGTCAGATCGTCGAGCATATGTCTGAACAGGCGCATCGTTCCACGGTCGTCCCCTGGCGAGATTTCGCCGCGCCCTGAGGAGGGCGATCGCCCCCATCTCCGCTGGATCGCCTCGAGGGAGTCGAGAGCGGAGCCGGTGAACGAGACGCTCACGACCCGTGCTCCCTGTAGCTGGAGCTCGACGGCGATCTCGCGGAGCAGTCGACTTTTGCCGATTCCCCTGCAGCCTTTGACGAGAACCACCTGTCCCTTTCCCTGACACGCGAGCTGATAGAGCTCGTGGACCTTCGCTCGCTCCTCAGTCCGTCCAACGAAGGGGAGGGCAAGACGCCAGACTACCCCTGATCGAATCGTCGGGCGCGCCCGGTCCGGATGGTCGGGCGACAGGAGAGCGCGCGCCTCTTCTGCACATGATACTCGATCGCATGCTCTCCGGGCGATGAGCCGTTCGATGAGCTGGTCTACGTCGGAAGAGACATCCGGAGCGATCGAGCGCGGCGGATCCAGATCCTCGGTGAACTGCTCCCTGAGGACTTCGATAGGCCGGTCGGCCCGGTAGGGAATCCTGCCGGTCAGTATCTGGTAGATGACGAGACCGAGAGAATAGAGGTCGGCTCTGCCGTCGAGCTGCTCACCCCTCAGCAGTTCGGGAGCGGCGTACCCGATAGTACCTCCAAGCCTGTCGTGGTAGTCTGCGATGGGATGGTGTGAGAATCCGAAGTCGGTTAGCAGGGCTCGGGGAAGTGGGTCGGAGGCGCTCGCGTCCTTGGCGACGAGGATGTTGGTCGGCTTGATGTCGCCGTGGACAAGACCCTGGGAATGGATGTAGATCAGTGCATCAAGCAGTTGACCGATTACATGGACGAGGTTCTTGCTGTACCCCTGGAGAGCCTGGGTGACAGGCACCCCCTCCACGTACTCCATCGTGAAGTAGAACCTGCCGTCGTCAGAGGTGCCGCAGTCGAGTACTCGTATGATATTGGGATGTGAGAGCCGCGAGAGCGTCTCGAACTCCTGTACGAGGTGCCAGCGGCACGCCTCGCTCTCGCTGAGCGCCTGCTTGAGGGCGCATACTGTTCCGGATCGGGAGTCGACAACCTCGAGGACGCGGGAGAGTGCTCCTCGCCCACATTCGCTCAGTATCTCATAGTTCCCGATCCGCTCCTTCGTCATGGTGACAATCCTCGTTCAGCGCCAGGGGGCATCGTGTGGGGCTGAAACGCATAGGCGGGGAGCCTTCGCCGGGGAATCTTGGCCGGGGAGCCCTGACCTGTGAGCCGAGGGCACGCCCACCAACCGGCATCGCGTAGTTGGCCCTTCGTCGGACGAAGACGCCGCCAGCTCCCTTCTTACCACAGAGTCTGCCGCTTGTCAACTTGTTTGAAGCAGGGGGCGTCCGCCCGCGGCTCCGTCCCTGCGTGGAGAGCGAGTTGCGGTGCGACGCGGCGCGGTGAACAGAAGGTGTGTGATGCGATCACGAAACTGGCTACGCCATGACGTAGACTGCGGCCATGACACACGGCGCCAGGGTGCGCACGTTGCGACCACGACGCAGGCAACGCGCACAGGCTGTGACCACCCACGACCCAAGCTTCGCCCTTGACACAAGCTGCGCTCATGACCCGAGGTGCGCTCGTGACGCGAGCCACGCCAAGGGTCAGAGCTACGCTCACGACCTGGGCTACGCCCATGGCACGGGCTATGTGCACGACCCAGGCCACGCTCATGACGAGGGCTACGCCCACGATACAGGCTGCGCCCACGGGATAGATTATGTATGCCCACGAACACTGCCTCGCGACGCCCATGGGCTGGCTCACAGGACGCTCGCGCATGCGGTCTGAGGAGACGGATGGGCTCGGTATCAGAACGCCATCGCACGCGGTCTGAGGAAACGGATGGGCGCGGTATCAGGACGCCGATGGACGGAGTTGGAGCATGCTCCGCGGATTTCGGGCTTGTTCGCCAGTGCGGGGGGAGAGACCCGAGGTGATGTACGGCGAGGAAGCGGGCTAGGGGCGGAAGTTGTAGGGAATGCGGACCCACATCTCGCGGGGCACACCATCTCTCGTTCCGGGCGTGAACCGGGACGCCATGGCCGCCTCCATTGCTGCCCGCTCGCAGGCGGGATGGCCGAACGACGAAGCGATGCGCGTTCTTCGCGGTTGACCGTCCGGTCCGACGAGCACCTCGACCTCGACTACCCCCTGGGCTCGCATGGGCTTGGCCGACGTGGGATAGACTGCAGGTGCAAGTGTCAGGATCCGGGGATCGACGACGACCGGTTCGTGGAACGGGGGTGATGTACCTGTCTGGGTCGACGTCTGTGCCGTGTCGCTCTCGAGAACGGCCGGTTCGGCCACCTCTACTATCTCCTCCGCTCGGGGCAATGGCGGTGGCGGTGTTAGGATCGGAGTCGGGCGGGGCGCGGCCTCGATCTGCTCCTCCGGGATCATCCCCAGGCTCGCTATCTCTAGGGTGACACGCTCACCTCTCGGAATCCAGCAGCGATCGAGTTGTCGGTACAGATTCGGGTCGCGGCCATCAAACCCGCGCACCCTTCGATTGACTGCCACGATCCTCTCCGGTTCGACGAGATCGGTGCAGGGCAGATCATCCAGCAGGCGCTGTTGGAGCAGCGCCCACTCCTCGGCTGTCTCCTCCTCTCTCAGCTTTCGATCGATGCGTTGCAGCAGACTGTCGACGGAAGCCGAGGCATATCCTCCCACATTGAGACATCCGAGATGAGGATCGGAGTGCCACCATGTCGCGGGCTCGAAATCGCTCCGCACGGTGCGCTCGAGAAGGGCGACGGTGAAGGTCCCGTCTTGGAGCCGCTGGGCAAGGGTATCGGGCTCGAGGACTGCGATCTCGAGCGAGACTCCTACGCCCGCCAGCTGATCGGCAACCACCCGGGCGATCTCTTCTCCCGCCGGGATCGCGTGGTCGACCAGGAGGGTGAGCTCGAGCGGCCGTCTCTCCTTCTCGCGCCATCTCCTCCGCGGTCTTCGCCTCCATCCTTCCTGTTCGAGCATGCTGTTGGCTGCCGTAGTGTCGAAGGCCGGTATCCTGCCCTGCTGTTCTCTGGCGGCCCAGAACGTGGATGGCAGCGGCCCGTGTGCAACATCTCCCAGACCATACAGCGGACCATCCACGAGTTGACGCCTGTTGATCGCATGAGTGAGCGCCCGGCGCACATCGAGGGACGAGACGAGAGGGTCGTGCAGGTTCCAGGCGAGGAAGATGACGGAACTCCCGGGATGCCGATGGAGCAGGATCTCCCCGTCGCTCCTGAGCTGCTCGTAGTAACGCGGGGGGAGTCCGTCTACTACGTCGAGGTGGCCGAGGCCAAGTTCGCGGGCAAGTGCCTCGCCGTCCTGAGCCTGCCACAGGACGATCGCATCGACGGAGGGCGGGGCGCCGAAGTGCCGCGGATTGGCGGCGAGTTCGACGAACCGGCCATCCTCCCGCGCCGCCAACATGAACGGGCCGCTCGATACCAGGGGCCATCTGAGGTCAGGCGATGACAGGTCGACGATCCCTCGCAGCACGTGCTGGGGCAGTACCGGGAACCCGGTGCAGCGGAGTTGACGGGAGAATACGTTCGCAAACCCGAAGACGACGGTCTCCTCTCCCGGGCACTCGACGCTCTGGATGAGGCCTACAGACGAGGCGCATCGCGCTCGGGAGGCGGGATCACTGATCCTCTCCAGCGTGAACAGGATATCGGCGGACGAGATCGGTGTACCATCACTCCAGATTGCCTGATCACGTATCTGGAAGATTATATCGCGCAGATCCTCGGAGAATGCCCAGCGCTTTGCCAGGGCAGGCACGATCTTGCCGTCAGCGCCGTCCGTGTGCAGTGACGCGTAGAGGATGTCGCCGACATCCGCTGTCCGGGAATAGTCCGGCACCAGCGGGTTGGCCGCCGAGGGAAGGGCCGTCACTCCGATCACGAGCCTGGCACCGGACTCCGCGTGGCGCGGTGCTTCGCCCTCTCGTCTGCATCCCGGGGCGAGGGCAACAAGGCAGAACGCCAGCAGGGCACACCTCACGCTTCTATACAACGGGCGACCTCCATAGCTGAAAACACTGGCGCAGGTTCTCGCATTCTACTGGGCGGGTCAGGCAGTGTCAATACCGATCGGTGGCCGCGTGGCTGCTGGGAGTTATCACACACGTGTTGGGGAAATCGGCACAGGGAAGATAAGGCTTGCCAGTTCGCTCGTTAGATAGACGGTATCGGAGAACTGCCGCCCGGCGTGGGTATCATCCCCCAACGGTTGTACGAGCCGCCGAACATCATCATTGTGCGGCCCGCTTCCCGATGGCAGACGCACGTGCGTGTGTGTGTGGGAATCTATTGATGCGGGCGAGGTTAGTGAGCCGGCGCACTGACGCGGGACGCGGCACCTCCCTCGTACCGATCGCCGGCACATGGGCACGGATATTGCTTCTTACGAGTGCAGCGTTCGGGCGCGTATGTCGGCCGGAAGCTGGATCGATCCGTTACAGTCGTGACCTGAGGCATGAGAGCATCTGAGTCGAGATGATACAGGACGTGCCGGGACGAGCAATATTATGTCCACATACTGAGAACAGGAGACAGATAGCGACGAGGACTCCGATCCACCTGACATGGAACAATACGACCTGGACAGCGGACTCATAGGATATACCGCTGACCAGTATGTAATCGCGGGGTGTCCGACCTGACATCTACTGCGTGAGTGAACCAGCCGACCGCGCTCGCGCTTAGGGGACACCCCGCGGCTTGTTGTGGGCGTTCTCCAGTACTCCTATCTCACGATCTTCTCGAGCTCGTCAGTGATGAGGCAGGCAGCCGCGGAGGGCTAGTCCTGACTGGTAACGCAGCGGACTTGAAATCCGTACGGAGCACAATTTCATACGGGGCTGTCAAGCAACGACTTCCGCCTGACTCATTGTCCCAGAAGGCGGAAGTTCGTTTTACGATGACTACGATGAGTGCGGTCAATTACGAGGAGTGATGCACGAAGTTGGCACAAATATGGCACAGGATTTCCTTGATACATGTGACGAAGCTGTGGGAATCGGTCGGTGCTGATTGTTGCCTTTCCTCCTTGACATGCCGCCCATACTTGGCGTAGGATGAGCAGCAGTTGTAACTAGTACATCAGTTCAGAAGTTCTATCACGTATTCTTGAAGATTACGCCGCGTGGGCAGGTCGCATCCGGTAGTCCTGCACGCGGTCGAGCGTGCGAGCCAGGTCCTGGCGTGTGAACTTCCAGTCGAAGGGACGGGCAACCTCCTGGTAGTGAGACTGAAAGCCCAGGATGCGATCTGCGATCTGGCCGAAGCTGGTAAAATCATCAGGAGTGAGTACCTTTCTCTGCACGATGGACAGGTAGATCTCTACCTGATTGAGCCAGCTTGCATGCAGGGGCAGATGCACCAGCACGAGGTTCGGCCATCGGGTCTGGAGGCGGTCGATGGCACGCTGGCCACGGTGGATGGTGCCGTTGTCAACGATCCAGAACACCCGGGTTGCCGATCGGTAGGGAGCCGTGGTCATCACCTGAGCAACCAGCCGATCGAAGTGTTCGATGGTCGAGCTCTGAACGACGTGCCCGAACAGCCTGGCGCGATGGACATCCCGGGCCACCTGGTAGGCGCAGACCCCATGACGACGGTATTCGTGTTCAACCCGCATCAGGCGACCGGGAGCGGGCGGGCTGATCGGATGGCATCGTTCCCGGATCTGAAGCTGGGTCTTCTCGTCCGCGCACAGGACGAAGTCGTTGGGGCCGAGGGGCTGTGCCTGCCAGATGCGATGATACAGATCGAGTGCCCTGCCCGCTCTCTCGGCAAACTCGGGATCACGGGGGAAGACCCAACTGCGCCGCGTCCAGGGCCGGAGGGCATCATCGCTGAGCCACCGCCAGATCGTGGTGCCGCTGATCTCGGCCACGATCCCGCGTTCGATGACTTCTCGCCTCAGGTCCTCCCGGCTTCAGCGCGAAAGCGAACGTCCGGTTTCAGCTGGCAGTGCGCAGGCCAGTGCCTTGACCTCACACACGATCCGAGGGGGAAAAGACCGCAGGGCGTCCTCTGCGCGGTCGGTCTTCCAGTCCCGCGAGGCGCTCAAAATAGAAGCGTTTTCGCCACTTGCTGACGACCTCACGTGGGAGGTTCAGCAGCTCTCCGATCTGTTTGTTGAACAGGCCTTCAGCGGCAAGCAGGATAAGCCGGGCCCGTATGACGTCACGATACGGTAACGTATATTGCCGGCTCCGACTCCTGAGAACCTCTCGCTCCTCGACGGTCAGATCGATGAGAAATGGGCTGTGTCTCGGCATGATTCCCTCCTTCCATAGAGGGAAGCATACCATACATGGCAACAGGATGGCAA
>LJUI01000038.1 GCA_001303705.1 candidate division TA06 bacterium SM23_40 | reverse complement strand
CCACCGCCCGATCGGTGGCGATCATCGTTTCGTTAAATGTGAAGACGATGTCCGAGCTGACAGGAACCTGTACGGCCCCACTGTCGGGTTCTACGTCTTTCAGTCTTGGGGGAATGGTGTCGAGACGGACTTCGGTGATGAAGCTCCACTCCACTTCCCTGCCGAGCTGATTGCCTCCTCGATCGGCAGCATCTTTGCCGACCCGCACACGTATCATGCTATCGCTGGGAAACGTGTCGGAGGGAAAGAAATGGAATATGCTCGACTGCCGCGACCATGCGATCGCGCCCTCGACCGTGGGCTCGATGGAGATCGCGGCACCCGTAGCGCTGCGGTTCATCCTGTCGTCGAAGGTGATAATAATAGGACTCGATTGGGGGACATTCATCCGACGGTCGGCGGGCTCATATCGCAATACCGCAGGAGGACTCTCATCCGGCGTGAGGCTCCCAGCAAATACCATGCTCGTCTCAGTGAGTGCATTCCCCGCCGCGTCGCTCAGGTCGAAGATGCGCATCTCGTAGTCCATCGAGTCCTGGGGAGCCGTGATCAGATAGACGCGACGCCCGTCCTCTCGACCGATAGCGAGGAGTAGCCCGAGCGTATCTGTCGAGTCGGAGGCGACCGTCACCGTGAAGTGGTCCAGATCCCTCAGATCCATCCGGTCGATCGGCTCATCGAAAACGACCTCAACGCGCTCCCGCTCCTGCGCCGCGACACTCACCACCGAGGGGGGAGTCCTGTCCGGCCGCATACCCGGCGGCGGCGCCTTCCGCCCACACCCGCACAGGATCAATGCGACTAGTATCCAGCGATGTTGGGGATTGAATATCAGGCTGGTCCGACCTCGACGCAACACTCGAGGAGATTTGCAGGTTCCAGCAATCATGCAGCCCCTCTCTCGTGGACTGCCGACGAGAGAGGTGTGCCGTAGGTTGGAGGATGAGACATGCCGACCGTTTCGCACCATGCGGTCTCTCATCGATAACCTTCAGAACCTACCAACGTCCCTACTCACCGGCCGCGAGATCAAAGACAGAGCTGCCCGCTACGGTGCCCCGAAGGCATCCTTGAACACAGGCATTCTACACGCGCCAACGGTGAAATACCGCTGCATCCCCGTTTGTCTGCGAGTATATCCTACCTGTCGATCTCAATTATGCCCGATACCCGCTTCTCCGTTTCGCCCTCGGTGGACGCGCTTCGTCAACCGTCAGCGTACGCCCCTCGAATTCGGTACCGTTCAATGCTTCTTTTGCCTGTTCGGCTTCGGCTTGACTGGACATCTCGACAAATCCGAAACCTTTTCGCTCAATTATCCTGACCTCTCTCACCTCACCGTAAGTGGAGAATAGTCCTTCCAGCTGCTCGCTAGTGACAGAATAGCTGAGATTGCCCACATACAGCTTGGTGCCCCGCATTCTGACCTCCTCTCTCTGTGCTCCTCTCGCTCATTTGGAGGTAGTAACAAGGCGATTCCGACCTCCTCATGAAGATGTGATGAAACCCGAGAGGACTCTGATTGCCCCCTCCGCCCAACCCCGGACATTCGCCCGACATCAATATACTATAAGACCTGAACACGCGTCCCGCAATAATCTTTTCGCGGTCAAGGCAAATTTCCCGACGAATAACCTTCAAAACCCAGGTACGTCCCTGACGACATCGACTACCAACGTCCCCGAGTGAGGCGGGCTACTTCGCTCAGGAGGGCGTCGAGCAGTTCGTCTTTGTCTACGCGGCGGATTTTTTTCCCCCGCACGAAGAGGATGCCGCCGTTCCTTCCCGCAGCGATGCCGACGTCGGCCTCTCTCGCCTCTCCCGGACCGTTCACCTCACACCCCATCACGGCCACGCGAATGGGAAGGTCGCACGAACGGAGTTCTTCGATAACCCGCGCCGCCATCGATTCGATATCTACCTCACATCGGCCGCAGATGGGACAGGAGATGATGATCGGACCCTTCTCTCGTAGGTTGAGGGATTTCAGGATCTCGTAGGCGGCGCGGACTTCCTCGACAGGATCGGCGGTCAATGAGACGCGGATCGTGTCGCCGATCCCTTCTGCGAGGAGTATGCCCAGTCCCACGGCAGAGCGGATGCTCCCCCACGGGGGGAGGCCGGCCTCGGTGATGCCGATGTGGAGCGGATAGTCGACCCGCTCGGACATCCGGCGATACGCGTCGATCGTCATCGGGACATCGAATCCCTTGAGCGATATGACGATTTCGTGGAAGCCCAATCCCTCGAGCAGCCGAACATGGCGCTGCGCGCTCTCGACCATCGCTTCCGCGGTCGGATGCCCGTACTGTTCCAGGAGGTCCGGCTCGAGCGAACCTGCATTGACGCCGATCCGTATCGGGATTCCGCTCTCCCGGGCACCGGCCACGATCTCCGCGACCCTCGCGGGACCCCCGATGTTTCCGGGATTGAGGCGGAGCTTATCTACTCCCTGCCGAATCGCCTCGAGGGCCAACCGATAGTCGAAGTGGATGTCAGCAACCAGGGGGATGGAGATAGCCGCCTTGATCTCCCCGAGCCTGGCGCATGAGTCCATGTCGCGCACGGCGACCCGCACGATCTCACAGCCCGCGTCTTCGAGCTTCTGGATCTGTGCAACGGTCGCCTCGACATCCTGCGTGTCGGTCTTGGTCATCGACTGGACAACAACAGGCGCGCCGCCGCCGACCCGAACATCTCCTACCATCACCTGACGCGTCGCCCTGCGCTCACCTAATGGCCCGCCCACTATTCCTCCTCGCGCCTGATCCGGGCGCCGAGGCCCGCCAGTTTCTCATCGAACCGCTCGTACCCACGGTCGAGGTGGTACACGCGCCGGACCACCGTCTCGCCTGAGGCCACCAGACCCGCGAGAACGAGCGCTGCCGATGCCCGCAGGTCAGACGCCATCACGTAGGCTCCGGAGAGCCGCTCTACTCCTCTCACGATTGCACTCGAACCTTCGATCTTGATCTCGGCGCCGAGCCGCAGAAGTTCTGAGACGTGAAGGAATCGATTCTCGAAGATCGTCTCGGTGATGATGCTCGTTCCCGGAGTGATTGACATGAGCGCCGTAATCTGGGCCTGCATGTCAGTGGGGAAACCCGGGTAGGGAGCTACCGTCACATCGACTGAACGAAGTCCTGAAGCAGCCCATACCGCGAGATGATCGTCGCCGACCTCGATCGAGACCCCGGCCTTGCGCAGAACCGAGAGCACAGCCTGCAGATCGTCAGGACGACACTTGGCGATCGAGATCTCCCCGCCCGTGATCGCCGCGGCAGCGGCGAGGGTCCCGGTCTCGATCCTGTCGGGAATCGTCTCATGCTCGGCACCGTGGAGTTCCTCGACTCCGTGTATCGTGATGAACGGTGTGCCATCTCCTTCGATCGCGGCGCCCATCGCTCTCAGGAAGGACGCGACATCGGACACCTCCGGTTCGAGGGCCGCACCCTCGATGACCGTCGTCCCTTCTGCGAGAGTTGCTGCCATCATCACGTTGATCGTCGCCCCCACGCTCGATCCCACCGGGCCGAGGAGGGACATCCGGTTCCCCTGAAGCCGGCCACAACTGGCGACGACATACCCGTGCTCGACCGCTACATCGGCCCCGAGCTCGCCCATTCCTCGCAGATGGAGGTCGATCGGCCGTGCCCCGATCGCACATCCTCCCGGCAGGGAGACACGGGCGCGGTGGGCGCGGGCGAGGAGAGGACCGAGCACATAGTAGGAGGCACGCATTGTGCGGACGAGATCATACGGTGCTTCATGACTCAGGGAGCTGCCCGACCGGATCACCAGTTCGTGATCAGTGTGAGTGACCTCGGAGCCGAGCACTTCCAGCACCCGCCTCATCGTCGTCACATCCGCCACACGTGGAACGTTCCCGATTCGGCACTCCTGGGAAGTGAGGAGCGTTGCGGCCATGATGGGCAGGACCGCGTTCTTCGCCCCGCTCGCCGTCACCTCTCCCGTCAGCCTCTTCCCGCCCTGGATGACGAACCGATCCAACGGACAGCCTCCCGAGCCCTCGATCGCGAGTGAGGGCCCCGCCACCAGGCGCGTATAGGGTCTAAGACGACATCACGAACGATCGACCGACTCGACGCGTGCCGCGCGCGCCGCGGGCCGGAATCGCGAGCGATCGAGTCTCGGTCTGACACGGAAGTGCCAGAGGTGCGTGCGGCATCGGCAGTCGGACGATCCGAATCCGCAGACGACCTCGCGCGCGCCGGGCATGTTCGCGATTGCCTGGTTGGCAGTGCATTCGAGCCGCCTGCCGGTTACATGATACCAGATCTCGGTCAGCCGCCCTGCGCGCAAGAGATAGTCGATGTGCCAGCGGTCCCGCTTGTCCTCCCGCAGGTGTCGATTGAGCCGGGCGCCGAGCCCGCTGAGTGCGCTCCCCGTGTATACATAGTACCCACGGGGGAAGAAATGCCAGCCCAGCCTTCCGACTGCGATACCCCGGGATTGCGAAAGATGTATGACCAGATGATAGATTCCCTTTGCCGATCCCGGCTCGTGCGACTCGACATTTATGAGCGGTCTCTCAGTCGTCTGACTCATCTCCCGTCCCTCGATCCCCGGGGACGTCACACCGGGCGAACAGGACCCACTGGCCCTCGCGCCGCTGCCCCCTCGGCCGTCGATCATAGTACAGCTCAAAGACCATCCCTTCATCGGTTTCCACGCGGTAGTACACACGGCCGACACCCCACGAACCGTGGGCACTGCGGCTCCTCACAGCATAGGGCGGACGACTCCAGCTCTCGACCCCGTGGGGGAAACGAGAATGCTCATGCCACTCCGCCACCACCCTCGCGATTCTGTAGATCTTGCCCCGCCAGGTGAAGGAGACTGGCGCTCCCGGTTTCTTCACCAGGCGTGCGGAGTCGGGAAACGAGACCTCGATCGTCTCCCCGACGAATCGACGCTTTACCGCGTCCCGGGGCAGCGGCTCGCCCTCTCTCACTCCCCTATGGTCCTCCCGTCGGCCCGACACTCCGGCCCGAACTCACAGATGCTTCCGCGCGAATTCCACTGCGTTGCGGAAGATCACAAGTCCGTCTCCCTCGTGCTTCAGTCCCTCGCGCGTCCACCGTGGATGCTGTGTAGGATCCACATGTCGCTCAGGATGAGGCATCAGACCAAGAATCCTGCCGCTCGCATCGCAGATGCCGGCTATCCCCCCGATCGAACCGTTGGGATTCCAGGGATAGTCCGCCGGGCGGCCCTCGGGATGGACGTACTCGAATGTGATCGATCCCGCCGTCTGGAGCCGCTGCAGAACCGTACTCTCTTTTGCGATGAACTTGCCCTCGGCGTGGGCGACCGGCATGTGGAGAAGATGCCCGATCCCCCGCGTAAAGACGCACCGATCGCCGTTGACGACGCGCAGCCAGACCCAGCGATCTTCAAACCGCCCGGAGTCATTATACGTGAGCGTCACCTGCTGCGGTCCGTCCGCATTCGCGGGATCCGGGAGAAGGCCGGCCTTGACCAGAACCTGAAACCCGTTACAGATCCCGAGCACCAGCCTCCCCTGAGCGATGAACTGAGATATCTCGTCGAAGATGAATCGGCGGAGCTCGTTGGCGAGGATCTTGCCTGCCGCGATGTCGTCGCCGTACGTGAATCCTCCGGGGATGGCGAAGATGTGATAGGGAGCGAGCTCCACCTCATGCAACTTGAGCCGATTGATGTGAACAAGGCCTACCTCTGCACCCGCTCGCTCGAACGCGTGAGCTGTCTCGAGATCGCAGTTCGTCCCCGCCGTCCTCAGTATGAGCACACGGACGCTGTTCACGCCTCTCCTCCCTCGACTAGAACGTAGAGGAGCCCCCGCCCTCGGATGGTATCGTCTCCTCCGAGCTCTCCTCCATCGGCTCGGACACCGCAACCGGCACCGTCACCCAGACCTTCTGTGCTCTCCCGTCGACGACGATCGGAGCGAACTTCCAGCTGTGAACGATGTCGAGGACCGTGGAGTCCACCTCAACATCGCCAGGACGCTCCATCTCCACATCGAGCACGCTCCCGTCGACATCGAGGTGAACGCGCAGGAAGACGACCTGCCGCTCCCCGGCGGGGAGCCAGTTCAGTTCTATCCGCGCCCCGCCGCTCGGCATGAGGATAGCGCCTGGCGCCTCGAGTACGGCACCTGGTCGGAGCTCATCGACAGCTTGCTGAGACGCCGCACCCATGAAGTCTTCCACGGCCTCAGCCTCATCGCGTTCGGCGAGCACCATCTTCTCAGAGGTCGCCGGCTCAGGGGCGCGAACTCCCTCTCCCCGTTCGGCCGCGCGGTCGAGAGTCGAAAGGTCCGGCCTCATCTCCTCCTCACGAGCACCGGACGCGGGAGTCGCCCTCTCGTGGTAGGCGAGCGACGCTTCCTCGTCCTCGAGCGACTGGATGTCGACCTCACCCTCGGCAAGAGATTCCGTGCCCACGCTCTCCTTCTTGTCTGTGAGAACCCCCCGAGCCGGCTCCTCCTCGACAGGCCCGGCATCAGACATGAGGACCGCATCGCTCGGCACGCCGCGCTCCTGAAGACGGGTGGACACGAGGTAGGTCAGGGCGACGATGAGCACCAATGCGCTCGCCGTCGCCAGCCCCTTCATCGGCATCCGCTGCGGGGCGAAGATGAAGACGCGACGAAGCCATGTGCGCCAGACCGGCTCCCGCTCGATTTTGCGCCAGACCGCGTCCCCGAAACCGAGCGGTACGTCAACCTGCTCAAGCCCCCGGAGCGCATCACGCACCCGCTCCATCGACCGCGCCTCGGCAGCGCACTCAGAACACTCGCTGAGGTGCTGAGAGACTTGCTCCCGCTCCTCCTCCGCGAGATCGCCCTCCACATAGGCCGGAAGCAGTCTGCGCATGCGGTCGTGATCCGAACCGTCCATACTCGATGATCCTCTTCTATACGTTCTCCGTCACGTCCGCCATCACCTTGAAGATCGCCTTTTCGACTTCTGAGTACCTCCTCACCACTCTCCATACCGGCTCATCAACTTCCTCAACTCAGCACGGGCCCTATGGAGGCGCGACTTCACCGTTCCCACAGAACACTCGAGGACGCCGGCGATCTCCTCATATGACATGCCCTGAACGTCTCTCATGACCACGACGGCAGCGTGGTCATGAGACAGCTCGGCAAGACATTGCTCGATCTGTTGAGCCAGCTCGCGACGCTCGAGCTCTTGCTCCGGGTCGCAGGTTCGGTCGGCCGGCTCCCGAGGTGCCCATCCGTCATCACCCTCAGCCATGCGGTCGAGCGAGTCGACACGGATTCTCCGCTGTCTGGCCCGCGCCTTTCGTCGATTGGCGGCGAGATTGAGGAGGATGCGGTAGAGCCAGGTAAAGAAACTCGACTGAAAGCGAAATCCGCCGATCCCACGGTAGGCCCTGACGAAGGTATCCTGAGCCACCTCTTCGGCCTCGTCGATGTCTCCCAAGAGGCGACAGGCGGCATTGAATATTCGGGCCTGGTGGCGAAGCATCAACTCGTCAAACGCAGCCCTGTCGCCACGTTGACAGTTCCGCACGAGCTCGTGGTCGTCGAGCGCTGCGGCATCCGCCCTCTCCTCTGTCGAGATCTTCCCTCCTCCTCACTAGGTTTGACAACCGGGCCTGATGAAAGTTCCGCCGGCCGATAGGATTACAGACCGCAAACTCGGATCCACGGACCTGCGCGGGAGGAGCCAGTGCGTCTACGAACCCTTCTTCTGCCTCTTCCAGACGACATCCAGATATCTATTGAGGTGCTGGGTGACGAAGACGTCGACAGCGGCACCGGTCGCCACGTGGTTGGTGCCCCAGATCGCCACCCGGGTATCGGAAAAGTCCTCATCGAGTTGTATAAAGGCTGTCTTGCCTTTCGATATCGTGGCTGGCAGGCTCGTCATCCACATAGCCGTGAGATGGTTCACCCCTGCGCCGCCGATGGCGATGGTGGGACACGCCTGATAGACCTTGTTCTGGAGATACCACTGATCTCCCAAGACGATTGCCTTCTTCAACTGCTCAGGGTCCCCGCGCGCATCGATCTCTCCTTTGAGACGATAGGCGAGCGGGCGATCCCGTTCCTCCGCCCTGACGTCGCTTCCTACGACGATCAGGATCGTGTACAGCACATCGACAAACTGCATGAGCTCGTTCCCCTCTCCACCCTCAGTCCCCACAACGGCCGCGCCAGCGCGAGGGAGGTTGCGTCGGTAACGATGATCGGATGGCCGACAACTACCAGCAGGCACACGTCTATCGACCGGCCGATGTCATCAGCTGGTCAACGGGGACCGAACGGCCGATGATCACCAATCGGCCGTGATCACCATCTGAGCGGGGCCTGCCACGCCTCGCGCATCGCCGCGATCTCCAGATCCATTACATTCTCTCCGCCCAGTCCCCGTGCGACGAACCGACCCTCCTCGCAGACGACGCCGATACGTGCATGTCGGACATCCCCGAGCACGGCCTCGAACTCCTCTGCACGGTCGGGATGGACCTCGACGAGGAACCGGGAATTCGACTCGGAGAAGAGGAGGTAGTCGTTCCGGGATATCTGCTCTCCCGTCGAGACGCGCGCCAGATCGATCTCCAGCCCGCGGTTCCCGGCAAACGCCATCTCCGCCGCGGCCACTCCCAGCCCCCCTTCGGAGCAGTCATGACAAGAGCGGACCAGCCCGGACCGGCACGCCCTGGAGAGTGCACTCATCGCACGCCGCGAGGCATGGGCATCGACACGGGGGACCCGATTGCCGATCAGCCCTCGCCGGCAATAGTACTGCGATCCGCCGAGCTCCTCGTAGGTCAGACCCACTATATAGAGGTAATCGCCGGGCTCCTTCAAATCCATCGATATGCACGCCCGCACGTCATCGACCACTGCCAGGGCGGAGACGAGAAGCGTCGGAGGAATCGAGACGAGGTTCCCATCGACAAGATAGCAGTTGTTGAGACTGTCCTTTCCGGAGATGAACGGGGTGCCGAACACCTTGGCGATGTCATAGCATCCCTGACAGGCTCGAACCAGCCCCGCGAGCTGCTGCGGATCGTCGGGATCGCCCCAGCTGAAGTTGTCGAGGAGCGCAACATGGTCCAGACTCGCTCCCACCGCCACGATCTGTCTCAGCGCCTCGTCGATCACCGATGCCGCCATCCAGTACGGATCTATCTTCCCGTACTGGGCGTTGATCCCGTTGGCCACAGCTATCCCCCTGTACGAGTCGAGACGCGGCCGCCAGACCGCGGCATCCCCGGGACCATCGCACAGTGCTCCTACCAGCGGCTTGAGCACGCTCCCGCCCTGGACCTCGTGATCGTACTGGCGTACCACCCATTCCTTGCTTGCAATGTTCCATGATCCGAGAAGGGAGAGAAGCCAATCGCCCAGTTCGCCAGGATCTCCGAACTCGGGCTCGCCGAACGTGGGGGGTGTCCACTCGGCGGCCTTCTCGCTGCGAGGATAGCCACGGTGTAAGAACTCCATGGAGAGATCTCCGACGGGAGTGCCGTCGTAGTGCAGACGGAGCTGCCCATCTCCCGTGAACGTTCCGATGACGGTCGCCTCGACATCTTCGTCCGCGAACGCTTGCAAGCACTCCTCTACTTTGTCGGGAGGGACCGCGAGGATCATCCGCTCCTGCGCCTCCGATATCCATATCTCGTCGTACCGGAGACCCTCATACTTGAGCGGCACCTTTTCCAGATCGACGAGAACGCCGACATCCTGCCCCATCTCCCCTACGGCGGAGGAGAGACCGCCCCCGCCGCAATCAGTAATGCACCGGTACAGCTCCTTCTCTCTCGCCTCGAGAAGGGCATCGAGCAGCTTCTTCTCTACGATGGGATTCCCGATCTGGACAGCCCC
The DNA here is from genome assembly GCA_001303705.1 of candidate division TA06 bacterium SM23_40. GTDB lineage: Bacteria > LJUI01 > LJUI01 > SM1-40 > SM1-40 > SM1-40. The sequence goes on along the minus strand of LJUI01000038.1, from coordinate 8,656 downwards.
GGCGGAGACGACCTCCGACTCCGGCGTCAACTCTCCTGACGAGAATGTGGCCCCGTGTATCCCGTCGCGGCCGGTTCGTCCCCCCACGAGGACGATCATGTCACCAGGGCTCACCCGTTTCTCACACCTGTTTCGTGGGATCAGCCCGACATTCCCGCAATAGATGACCGGATTACTGAGGTAACCCTCGTCGAACAGAACGGCACCATTGACCGTGGGGACGCCCATTCGGTTTCCATAGTCCCGGACCCCGGCCACCACGCCCTTCATGATCCGCTTGGGATGGAGCACCCCATCGGGCAGGGCGTCGTAGGGAGTATCGGGCGGCGCAAAGCAGAAGACATCAGTACTGAGGATCGGCTTAGCTCCCAGGCCCGTCCCCATAGGATCCCGCAGCACGCCCCCGATTCCAGTACCCGCTCCTCCGTACGGCTCAAGGGCAGACGGATGGTTGTGGGTCTCGACCTTGAAACAGATGTTGTACTCATCATCGAAGGCGATGATGCCGGCGTTGTCCTCGAAGACGGAGATGCACCAGTCTTTGGCCAGCTCCTTGGTCGCACGCACGATCGTCGACTGGAGCAGACCGTCGATGAGGTGCCCCCCGTAGTCGACGCGTCCCCTCATCGTCTTGTGGACGCAATGTTCACTCCAGGTCTGTGCGAGTGTCTCCAGTTCGACGTCCGTGGGCTCCCGCCCGAGTCCGCGGAAGTAGTCCTGGATGGCCGCCATCTCTCGCCGGTCGAGAAAGAGTTGGCCGGAGTCGGAAAGCTCCTCAAGTTCCTCCGGGCTCGCATCCGTGATCGGAATGCGCCGGATCTCGAGGCGGTATGTGGCAGAAGGCAGGCTTGTACGCTCGACGTCGGTTGCGAGATGCTGTATCACCCGGTTGACAAGGAGCCTGTTGGTGATCGTGGCCAGCGCTTCTTCGCTGAGCGCGCCCTCGATGCAATACCTCTGTGCCGTGCTCGCTCGATCGACTCCAGAGATGCCCAGATCTGCGATCGCCTTGAGCACACTAATGGCGACCGGGTCCATCACCCCGGGATTGTAGGCAACCTCGACAGCATGGAATTGCTCTCCCCCCTCGGCGAACGCCGATCCCCCGATGGAATAGCGCTGGCTCACGCCGTCGGCAAGCAGATCGGACGCGATACGTTCTACGTCAGCGCGGGAGAGATCGCCTTCAAGCCGGTATACCTGAGCGGTGCGTACCGAACGGACGCTCTCGATGCCCAGATCGAGGATATCATCTTTCAGCGCCTCACCCGCAGCGTCCCGCAGGTCGGGGCTCATCGCTACTTCGATACGGTATGCCTTCAAACTATCCCTTTCTGCCTCCCGGCGTCTCCGGCTGTGCCCCATGGCCGATCCCTTCGCCCACGTCTTCGCATTCATGAGAACGGTTACTTCAGTGTCCCGGGCTGACCGCACTCCCTGCGTGTCATCCGGCTAAGGCAGCCGCGACCTGATATCGACATACTCCGCGGCGTGATCCGGGAGCGTCAGCGCACTCGCCGGAAATGTCCCGATCTCTTCCTCAACTCTCTCGATCCGATCGGGGACCGGTGGATGAGTAGCGAGGAGTTGCTCTATGAAGGTATGCCGACTCTGGTCGAGGTCCTGGAACGTCTCCAGGAGCTCAACCATCCCATCTGGTGTGTACCCGGCGCGGTATGCATAGAGCGTGCCGTATTCGTCGGCCTCGAACTCATTGTCGCGCGAGTATCCCTGGAGGATGAGCGTGGCGCCGACATCCGCGATAAGGCGCGCTGCCGGGCTGATCTCCTTCCCGCCCGCGAGCTCGAGGAGGAGCGAATATCCGTAGATCTGCTGCAGCTTCTTGATGGAGTGGCGCGCCACGATGTGTGCCACCTCGTGGCCCAGAACTGCGGCGAGCTGCGCCTCGTTGCCCAGCTCCTTCATCAAGCCGGTGTATACATAGACGAATCCACCGGGCACCGCGAAGGCGTTTATCTCATCACTTTCCAGCGCCTTGAACGTGTAGGCGAGCTTGGGCCGATCGCAGACCTGAACGACCCTGCTGCCCACCCGCGAGAGATAGGCATTGACGACCGGATCGTTCAGGACCCGCTCCTCCTGTTCCACCTGGCCGACGACCTGCTGACCGATCGCCACCTCTTGCGGCGTACTGATAAGGATGATATCCCGTTTGCCCGGCCCGGTGGTGGCACATGCCACCACGAGGGCGAGGGCGACAACGGCGGCCACGCCAGAGTACAGACGCCACCCTCTTCCCCGATGCACTCTGCGGAATTGTCTCGCAACACTCACACGACCTCGCATAGCAGAACCTCCCGTCAAACGCGCCCCAACAGAATCGAGCCGATGTTCGTGACGTGGAAACCGATCCGTTCGATGTCGTCGAGCAGATCGAGGTGGATAGTACTGGTATCAAGGGATTCCTTCCGCCCCTCGCAGAGACGCGAAATGTGCGCGGCCTGCAGCTCTCTAAACCGCTCATGCAGCGGATTCCGGAGCTCTATCAACCTGCGCGCCAGTGCCGGGTCGAATGTCGTGAGAACCCCTATAGCCAGTGACAGCCCCTCCTCCACCTGCCCCTGGAAATCGATGATCTCGCGGAATCCCTCCTTCGAGAAATAGAACCCTTCTTTGATCTTCTTCTGAGCATAGACCATCAGCTGCTTGCTGATGAGATCCCCGATCCGCTCGAGCTCACTCACGATCTTGATGAGCGCCACCTCACGTTCCGACTGTTCTTCGGTCAGCTCCTCCTGGCTCAGCCGGGTCAGATAGGGCGTGATCGACTCCTGGAGCAGATCGACCTTGTCATCATCTTCAACGATTCGCTTTCGAAGATCCTCGTCACCCGTCCTGAAGACCTCGATCGAATCTCGGAACATCCCCTGCACGATTTCAGCCATGCGCAATACCTCACGCGTCGCCTGACTGAGCGCGAGAACGGGAGTATCGAGCACGCGCTGGTCGAGATACCGCACCCTGAACCTGCCCGCCCTCCCCGGACCCTCCGGCAGCACACGTTCGATCATCCTCCGGTACGGCACGAGGAGCGGCAGGAAAATCGCTGCTGCGGCCAGATTGAGGAACAGGTGGGCGTTCGCGATCTGCCGGGGGACCGACTGAGCGGTGCGTTCGACCGCGGCCACGAATGGTGCCATCGCGAGCAGTGCGATAACGACGATGCCGACCTTGAACACGACATGGGCGAGCGCCACTCGTCGCGCCTCGACCGCCTGCCCGAGACTTGCCAGGAGGGCCGTGCCGCAGGTCCCCACATTGGCTCCGAGGATCAGGGGCATCGCGGCATTAAGGTCGATCAGCCCACGCAGCGCCAGGGTGAGGGCGATACCGATTGTCGCCGCACTCGAATGTACGAGACCGGAGAAGACCATCGCCACCACAAGAAGAAGGATCGGGTGCTCTCCTATCTGCCCGAGGGCTCTCTCGAACCCGGGGAGCATCGGGAGATAGATGATCGAGTCCGACATGATCTTGATGCCGAAGAAGAGCAGCCCGAATCCGAATATTGCCTGGGCGATGTGTCGATACGGTCGCTGGCCGATCACGGTCATGGCCAGGAAGCTGAGGGCGATGATGAGAATTGCATAGTCCCCGATGCGGAAGGCGAGGAGCTGGACCGTGAGCGAGGTTCCGATGTCAGCGCCGAGGATGATGGGGAGCGCTCCGACGAGCGTGATCAACCCTGCCCCGGCGAAACTGACGAGCATGACGGTAGTCGCCGTGCTGCTCTGGAGGATTGCCGTCGCCAGGGTACCGACCACAAGCCCCAGGCTGCGCCGGTGTGTGAACCCCCAGAACATCTCACGCAGCCGATTGCCGGTCGCCTTCGTCAGGCCGCGTCCCGCGAACCGAAGGCCAAAGAGGAAGATCGCCAGCCCGCCAGCGAGACCGAAGAACGTAAGCAGTCCCCACCCTCGTGGGAGGGCAATGAGCTTGAAGACGACCTCATTGCTCGCCACCTGAGCAGCCCGGGCAGTAATGATGTACGTCCCCGAATCCTCGCCCAGAACAAGGTGGGTCTTCGCGTACCCCTCATCGTCCGAGATCGTCTCCCACGTCCGCCTCTGGTCGGGCCCCGACGGCTCCTCCCCCCAGCCAGGTCCTGCAATGAGGTCAAACCGCACCAGAACATCGGGCAGATACCGACCCTCATCCCCCTGGACTCGCACAACCAGAGGCCGGGCGAGAACCCTTCCTGTCCGCCCGACCTGCTGATCGCCGGAGATGTCGTCTCCCAACACACCCACAGCCTTGAGGATGCGAACCACATCCTGCTCCACGGTGTCGGCCCCTCGGGATACCTCAGGAGAAGAGGGAATCGACGACATCGCCGAGCCCGTCCACATGCCGATGAGTGCGCAGACGAAGAGAAGCGGCCAGCCACGGACTGAGATCCGGAGGCTACGGTTGTCCTGATAGCGGCCCCTCATCACGTTTCCCAGGCGAGAGAAGAATTGACAAGGAGTGATCGGCCGTGACGACCTGCTCACTCCCTCACTGCCCCGATACAGCCGGCCGGTGCCTGCCGCCACTGCGCCCGGTCTGCCTTCAACCGTCAACCCGTGCACCGCGCAACACCACACCGGCGCCCGGAATCTGAGTGCCACGGTGATGCCAGCCCGACGCCTCCAGCATATCCCTGAACCGATCACCGCGTGAATGCCCGAGGCATCAATGGCCCATGTATCGAGAGACTACCCACGCCGAGTATAGTCAGCGACCCCACTAGTGTCAACAGCCAAATCCCTGTGCCCCCCAGGTTCTGCTCCGGCACACTCGCGCCTCGGGGCCGGCGCCTGAACCTCGCCGCCTCCCCCTGCGCGCGCCGGGTCCGGCGCACGGACCAGGGCAGGGAAGAATGCGCTCCGGGATCGGCCTCGTGGGCCAGCGGGCCCGCCGGCGCGCTTGCCAGGTATTCCGTGCTTGTGGATCCCGCATGACCGCCTGTACAGGCGGATATCGAGGGATGATCATGGCGCCAGCGGCGCGCACTGCTGAGAGGCTGACCGGAGACAGAGGCAGCACTCTCCCTACACAGGCCCAGAGGGCATGTTCCGAAAAGAAACGAAAAATGGGGTTGTGCGATTGACAAAACGGGTTATTTTTAGGGTGAGGCATGGTGTGGGGTCGCCTGTCGCGACTCGAGAGGTCGCGGCAGACGACCGCCCAGGTGGGGTATACTATAATAACTGGCCGTCTGACCCTTGGGGGGGACGAGGCATCGGCCCAGTCCTTTCTGGGGGTTTTCTGCTCTCCGGGCCGTGCCATCATCTCTCCCCGGGTCATCACCGGCACGGAAAGCAGGACCGTGGTCAGGCAATTCCTCAGTTCGATCCTCCTCATCGCGTGCGTCTCCGCACCAGTGCGCCCAGGTGCGTCTCCCGTAACTCCTCAGCCAGGAGTCAATGCCGCACTCCGTCAGAGGCAACAGATCGAACGCCTCATCACCGAGTTCGATCCCTTCTCACTGGACGAGGAAATTCCTCCCGCGACACTCACCCTGGCAGTCCGACGGTGTAGCAGGCTCGCCATGGTCGACAGCGTCGCCCACAATCCGTTCCTCCAGTTCGCCTCTGGCGAGGCCCTGCGCAGATTGGGACGATCTCAGGAAGCGGGACAGCGGTACCTGCTCGCCCTTCGCAAGGCAGACAGCGATCTCGAGACGCACATCCTGCTCGGTGTGCTCTATGACGAACGAAATCTCCAGAAACTGGCACAGATGGAATTCGATCGGGCTCTGGAGATCGGGCGGGAGCGCGGCGCGACGAACCTCGACTACGTCAGCAGTTTCTTCCTGAGAAGCGGGTGGCAGGCGTACCGTGCGGGTAATCGCCCCCGTGCCGAGCGCCATTTTCAGACAGCTGCGGCCTTTGATCCGACATCCTACGCCCCTCACCTCGCGCTCGCGAGGCTCCACCTGGCGCAACGGAGTCCGCAAGCTCTAATAGACGTGCTCTCAGCTGTGCGCGCCATGCTCCAGGACTTCGACAGCCAGTTCCAGATTGCGATGAACCTCTACCTGCACGGAACATTCATCCTGGCGGCCATCGCCGCCGTCGTCCTCCTCATGATCGCCGTGCGACACCTTCCCCTGACCCACCATCTCCTGGCTGAGCGGCACCCCAAGATGATGCCGCCCTGGCTCCGCTCCGCATCGAGCTGGGTCATTCTCCTGCTCCCTCTCACCTGGGGTATCCATCCCCTCTGGTTCGGGCTCCTCGCGACGGCCATCTCCTGGACATGCCTGCAGCGCAAGGAAAAGACCATTCTTCTGCTCGTGGTTGTTGCCCTCTTCGCCGCTCCGCTCTTGGCAAGCCTGAGCTGTCGTCTCGCCACAGCGCTTCACCCGATGGAGGAGACCGCCCTCATCAGCCGCGCTCAGCAGTCGCCGTGGGACCGAAGGCTGGCGGCAGAACTGGAGCGACGCACCGAATCCGATCCCGATGCCACGGAAGCGCTCGCCAGCCTCGCTCTGCTCATGAAGCGCGTGGGCAGATTCGACAAGGCCAGGACCGTGCTGCAACAGGCGATCAGGGTAGATGAACGAAATCCGATGCTTCACAACAATCTGGGGAATGTGTACTATGCCCTTGGCGATTACGATCGAGCCGTAGACGAATACGAGAAAGCGAAGAAGCTCAACCCGAGTTCGGCAGCCATCCACTTCAACCTGGGACACGTCTACTTGCAGGATTTGCGTCTCGCCGAATCGTCGGCCGCGCTGAAGACCGCCTCCGAACTCGACCTCGAACTCGTCAACCGATATGTCGGGACGAAGAGTTCGAGTATCAATTGTCTTGTCATCGATGAGCAGATCGGGCCCCTTCGGCTGTGGCGGATCGCAACCCGGGGATGGCTCTTCTACCCCGCCTCATTCTCATACGCGAATCCACTTGGGGCTGCTCCTTTCCGCGCCACAGGCCTCTCCATCCTTGCCCTCTTCCTTGTCGTCCTTGTGCGTTCGCGAGCCAAGTCGATGGTGCTCCATCCGCGATGCTCGGCGTGTGGTCGGCCTATCTGCTCTCGGTGTCGGCACATCGAAGGTGTCAACGCCTACTGTCGTGAGTGCAGCAGCAAAGGATTGCACACCAGTTCTTCAACTGTCCGGGTGCGGGTGCTGGAGGGAATATGGAAAAGACGGATGCGGAGGACGAAGATCCTGGCGACGGTGTTCACCATACTCTATCCGGGCGCAGGACACATCTACATCGGCAACTTCTTGAGGGGGATAGCCTTCCTCTTCATCTGGACGTCTCTCCTTGCCCTCTGGTGGCACAGGAGTCTCCTCGTCCCGATGCAGACAACCGTCACACCACCTCGGTCAACTCTGTTGATCGCGTCCTCGATCCTGTTCACGCTCGTCATCTATTCGAGCGCGGTCCGCAGCATTCTCTTGAGAGTCCCGATCTACGCTCGCCAGCAGGCGATGCACCGACAAGGGACGGAGTCGACTAATGGCATTGCAGGGTAGCCTCAGGGACTTCGGTGTAGCAGAGATACTCCAGCTGATCGCCAGCCAGGAGAAGACTGGCATTCTCACGTTTACGAAGAAGAAAGAGAGCATCTCGATAGGGTTCGAAGCCGGCAGGATCGCCGGCGCGGTCGAGGAACGGCGCGGACAGGAAAATCCACTCGAGGCGTATCTTGTCGCATCGGGCCGTGTTTCGAGAGAACAGATGGATCAACTCTCTGTACTCCGCACGGAATTCGGCATCCCGTTCGAAGAGCTGATCGTGCGCGAGGGCTACATGTCCCGCGACGGCCTCTCAGAACTCATTCGATTCAAGATCCAGGAGATCATCGACAACCTCCTCACCTGGCAGGAGGGAACCTACAAGTTCACTCCGGGAGGAACGATCTACCCGGCCAGCTCCATCAAAGTATCACTCGACGCACAGGCCATGACCCTGGAGGGCATGCGACGCATAGATGAGTGGCCGCGCATAGAGCGTGCGCTCTCCGGCGATCACCACCGTTTCGCTCGAGAGTCGCATCCCATTCTTTCCCTGGAGCTGGACGCTGAAGAGCAGCGGACACTCGAACTGATCGATGGCAGGACGAGTCTCGAGGAACTGATCGATAGAAGTGGTCTGGGACGCTTCCGGACGTACCAAGCCGTATACAATCTGCTCGAGGTCGGAGCGATCAAGAAGCTCGCCGCCGAGGGACCGGCCTCCACGATCGAGCAGACGAGTGGAGAGCTGGCGAGGAGACTGAAGGTTGTCTCAATGGCGGGAGCGACGCTGGTCTTCCTTCTCGGCCTGACCTTTCTGAACGTCCTCGCCGGACCTACGATCCGCATGTTCCTCAATCCGCCCGCACCGTCTTCGAAAGAAACCACCCTACTGGGGCGCCTCCTCTCGGATGGATCCGGGGAACAGCCTGCCAACTCACGGGAGAGCTACATGCAGTCACGGATCGAGCTCGCCCTCGAGGTGTACTACTTCACCTACGGCACCTACCCTGCAGAACTCGTGGACCTGTCTGGTGCAGGGCTCGCCGAGCGGGAGAGTTTGGCGGACTTCGAGTACCGAGCTGTCGAGGCGGGGTCAGCATACACGCTGGCCCACAGGCAAGGACCCTGGACCGTCATGCAGTAGATCCGTGACGAAGGCTAGTGATTCAGAAGCCT
>LJUI01000166.1 GCA_001303705.1 candidate division TA06 bacterium SM23_40 | reverse complement strand
AGGGTGATGAGCTGGACCTCGTTATGGGCCCGCAGTAGGGAGGCAGGGGACGGCTCAGGCCGGACGAAAGAGCTGACGTCCAGAGCAGGCTCGAGGGCCGACGTTGAGATCGGGCACGAGAGCCGACGATGAGATTAGGCCCGAAAGCTGACGTTGAGATCAGGCGCGAGAGCAGACGTTGAGACCAGGCACGAAAGCTGACGTTGAGAGTAGGCACGAGAGCTGACGCCGAGACCAGGCATAAGAGGTGACACTCAGGTCGGGCACAAGAGTTGGCGCTCAGGCCACGCACAAGAGTTGACGCTAAGGCCACGCACGAGAGCTGACGCTGAGGCCTTCGAGGGGAGTCGACACCAGGCCCTCAAGACGAGCTTGACGCTCCCGCCACGCATGGGAGTTGACATTCACGGAGGTGAGCGGTACATTGGTGCTGAGCCCGAAGATCGCGGTGATCGGCGTCTTCTGCGTCGTCTACGTCTTTCTCGCTGTCAGTCACCGGTTCAAGGGACTGGCCGTCTGGGTGGGGGCAGGGATTCTGTTCGTCCTGGGGGCCATTACCCCCGGCGACGCCCTGTCGTCGATCAACTGGAACGTGATGGGGATCTTCTGGGGTGCGTTGATCGTCGCCGAACTGTTCGTCTACTCGAAGGTCCCTGCCTACCTCGCAGAATGGCTCGTCAACAGGTCGACGAGCGTGGGGATGGCATTTCTCCTGGTGTCGGCACTCTCCGGAATCATCTCGGCCTTTGTGGAGAATGTGGCGACCGTCCTCATCGTTGCCCCGGTTGCGCTCGCGATCGCTGCTCGCATCAGGGTGTCGCCGGTGCCGCTCCTTATCGGCATCGCAATCAGCTCGAACCTGCAGGGCGCGGCGACCCTGATCGGCGACCCTCCGAGCATGATCCTGGCCGGGTACACCGGGATGACGTTCAACGATTTCTTCTTCTTCCAGGGCCGGATGAGCATCTTCTTCGCGATCGAGTTGGGCGCACTGGCATCCCTCATCGTGCTCTATGTGATCTTCCGGGGGCACCGGGAGCGGGCCAGGATACCGCCGGAGACGGTTATCGAGTCATGGGTGCCGACCGGGCTTCTCGCCGGGATGACGCTGGCGCTCGCCGTGAGCTCCGGGGCGGCCGCGCGGATCCCGAATCTCGGCGGCATCATCTGCATGGTGTTCGCGGTGGCGGGTCTTGTCTGGCAGACGGCAAGACAGAAGGAACGGAGCCTTACGGTTCTCAAGAACTTCGACTGGGAGACGACATTCTTTCTGGCGGGGATTTTCGTGCTCGTCGGCTCGCTCGTCGCTCATGGTGTCGTCAATGACATTGCCGATAAGATCGCCCGGTTATCGGGCGGGAGCGTCTTCGCAACGTACTCGCTCCTCGTCTGGCTCTCTGTCTTCGTGTCTGCGTTCGTGGATAATGTGCCATATGTGACGGCGATGATACCGGTGGGCCAGACGATCGCAGCCGGAATCGGCATGTCGCCCTACCTGTTCCTGTTCGGAGTGCTCATCGGCGCCTCGATCGGGGGGAACATTACGCCGATCGGTGCGGCGGCAAACGTCGTCGCCGTGGGGATGCTCCGCAAGCGCGGCCATCACACCAACTTTTTTGAATTCGCCAGGATCGGATTTCCGTTCTCGGTCATCGCCGTTGCAGTGGCCTCAGCGTTTATCTGGGGCGTGTGGGGGTGAGCAGAGACGTATGGCTGTGAGCGTAGGCGCGTGCCGGTGAGCACAGGCGTATGGAGGTGAGCGCAGGCGCGTTGGGGTGAGCGCACGGGTGTGAGGGTGACCGGAAGCGTGTGGCGCCATGCGGGTGAGGCTCGAATGAAATCGGGGCGAACAGGATAGTGTGCGCAGGTGGAACGGTCGGGACATGGTGGAGTCGGATCAAGGGTAGGGCAGGAAGCGAATACACCATTGAAACAGGAATCGGGAGGCAGCCTCGGACAGTACGACGTAACTGCAGATACCCTTGGGGAAGAGGACTTAGCCGCAGTCAGCCTAGTACAGGGAGATATATGATGGGATACCTTCTCGTGACGGGTGGCGCAGGGTTCATCGGGAGCAACTTCGTGAGACGGATGCTTCGCGAACATCCCGAACGCAAGATGATGATCCTCGACGCGCTCACCTATGCCGGTAACCTGGATAACTTCTCGGAAGAAGAGCGCAGCCACCCAAACTTCGATTTCCGACACGGAGATATCCGGGATCCCAAGGCAGTGGCCGACGCAATGAAGGGTGCAGACCAGGTCATCCATTTCGCGGCCGAAACGCACGTCGATCGGTCTATCGACAACGCAGATCCGTTCGTCAGCACGGATGTCAAGGGGACGCAGGTACTGCTCGAGGCGCTGCGAAGATCCGATGTGGAGCGTTTCATTCATATCTCGACAAGCGAGGTCTATGGGACCGCCGAGTCCGTCCCCATGACAGAAGACCACCCGTTGAAGCCGATGAGCCCGTACGCAGGGTGTAAGGTGGGAGCGGATCGCCTTGCCTATTCGTATTATGCCACCTATGACCTCCCGATCGTCATCATACGTCCGTTCAACAACTACGGCCCGAATCAGTTTCCCGAGAAGCTCATCCCGTTTTTCATCCTGAATGCGCTTCAGGACAAGCCCCTGCCCATGTACGGCGACGGCAAGAACACACGGGACTGGGTCTTTGTCGAGGATTGCTGTGAGGGGCTGGGTCGCGCGCTCGCCCAAGATCTGGCGAAGCTCAAAGGAGAGGTGATCAATCTCGGCACAGGCAAGGAGACGAACGTCCTCACGATCACTGATCAGATATTGACCCACATCGGCAAGCCGCTCGAACTCAAGAAATTCGTCGCTGACCGCCCCGGCCACGTGAAGCGCCACTGTGCTTCGACCGCCAAGGCCCAGAAGCTCCTGGGATGGCGTGCGAAGACGGAATTCAAGGTCGGCCTGGGAAAGATGATCGACTGGTATGTCGAGAATGAGCGGTGGTGGAGGAACATCATTGAGACGAAGCGGGAATACCACGAGTTTACGGTCAGATGGTATGAGGAGACGCTGCCCGGGGGTGGACGGCCGCGAGGATGAGGTGAGTGGGGGAGAGCGCAATCGGTGGGCGGCGGGGACGCATGAGGGGGACGCTTGCGCGGACGCTTGGCGCCAGATCGCACTCCGGACCGAGATATCGGACCCTCCGCGGATGAGACGCTTGCCGGATGAGATGCTCGGCGGGGACCCTCGACGCGAGATCGGATTCCGGACAGGCATGTCGCACCCTCGGCGGGAGGTCGATCGGGCAGCCCGAAGCCGGGGCAGGAACCGCGCCTGGACGCCGAGGACGAGCGCAATTCCTGAGTCCACCCGGTCAGAGTGCGCGTCAGGACCCGAGAGACCGGACTCCGGCCGGACCCCCTCGGCATTGTTGGCATTCAAGGGCCATTTGAGCCTGCGTAAAGTTCCCCAAAATCTAGAAAAAAAGAGTTGACAATCCCTTACGGGTTTGGTAGATAGTACCAGGAGGCATTTGTTGCATTCTCGTTGAGTTGGCAAGTCTTTTATGTAAGCATAGACCCCGATGGAGGATAGTTCCTATCGAAGCTTGTTGAATGTTAGGGATTTCTTTCAGGGGCTGAATCGATAGCATCGACAGCCCCGGAGAGCGCCAGGCTGCCGGGAGAGGGCGGCCTTATCCGTAGAGCTTCGACAGGTGTCTCGGTAGGAGTGAAGGGGCAGTTTCGTCCACGGGGTAGATTTCTATGCCGGGACGCCGAAGTCTGAGCTGCATTGGCGTCCCGGCATTTCGAAAAAGGGGAGCAGATGAGGACACACTGCTACAGAGCTCGTTGTGCGAGCCGGTCACATGCGGCTGCGGCGCCGCGCTTATGGCGCCTGCAGTGCTGCATTGCGTGGGTGGTTCTTGTGACATCAGGGTGCCTTCTCCTTGTGATACCGAGTACGGCCGAAGAGATAGATGAAAGGGCGGCGGAAGCGATCCCGGAGCGTGCGATCGATCTGGGATCCCACATCCTGCAGCCCCGCGACGAGGTGCTCGTCACTGTCATGGGAAAGCTAAGTTTCTCGTACGTCACGGCGGTGACAGCCGATGGAAACCTCACTGTGAGTCTGCCGGGGCCACCTGCTGAGGGCAGAGAGATCTTGACCCCCTCGCCGACATTTGAGTTGGAGTTGCCCGTCCTGGCAATGCATCCCATCTCGGTCGTACCAGTCTCCGGCCTGACATTGATCGATGGGGCCCTCGTGCTGGAGGAAAAGTTCCGCACGTACTTGCGGGACGCCCAGGTCCAATTGACTCTGGTACAGATAGGAGGGTTTCGAGAGACCTCAGTATACGTCACTGGCGAGGTGGCCAGACCTGGTCCGTACGACTACTATCCCGAGATGACCGTCGGTGACTACCTGGGTGTCGCGGGAGGACCAACATCAAGAGCCCGTCTGAAGCAGATGAAGGTGGTGAGGCCGAACGGATTCGAGCTGGATGCGGACATTACGACGGAAGTCGACCGGGGAGACCGAATAGTCGTTCCAAGGGTCGCCCTGCAGTGGTGGAGTGACTATGTGACGATTGCCACTGCTGTGACGGCACTCATCCTCTCCTGGATGGCTATCGCCAAGTAGCACACGGCAGCCAGGAGAGGCACTCGAGGAATCGATAGGCAGAGCTATTACAGACGGTTGCCGGTAACTGGGGAGAATCGGCTGTGGAGACAACAGAGGTATCTCTGAGATCTGTGCTGCGCGTCCTCGTCAAACGCCGGCGGCTGATCATCCTTAACGTCTTTCTTGTCGTGGCTGCAGCGGTCGTTATCAGTCTCGTTCTCCCATACCGCTACACGGCCTCCACCACTATTCTTCCTGCCGGACAAGAATCGGGATTTGGAGCTCTTGGGGCGCTGCTTCAGACGCAACTTCCTCTTGCCGGTCTCGGTGCCGTCTCCCAGGTCGGCATCCCCTTCTTGACATCACCCTCTGATCTGATTGCGGCCTTTGCGAGGAGCAGGAGTGTTGGCGAAGCGGTCATTCAAGAATGCAACCTGATGGAACTCTGGGAAGTCGATGAATTCATACGGGCACTCCGCAGACTCGAGGAGATAACGGAGATCTCTGTCACCCCTGAAGGTATGCTGGTTATCTCTGCAACTGAGCGCACACCTGAGTTGGCGGCGAAGATCGCCCGCACGTACGTGCAAGAGCTCGACAGAGTAAACAGGGAGCTGGATGTGCGACAGATCCAACGGAGGCGAGAATTTATCGAGAAGAGACTTACCGAGACAGAGGCTGCTCTTCGCGCTGCAGAAGATTCCTTGGAAGCGTTTGGCGAGAGTCGCGGGACGATACTGCTCGAGGAGGAGGCCAAAGCGGCAATCCAGGCGGCAG
>LJUI01000165.1 GCA_001303705.1 candidate division TA06 bacterium SM23_40 | reverse complement strand
CTTCAGGTGCACAGTCTGTGTAGATCGGCCCGACACGAACTGAGTCAGGGGTGGTCCAACTCCTCGCATTTGGCAATGAGTAGGCTCCTCAGGCTCCGCTGACGAGACAGCCCCCGCCCGCTTACAGTCGTCAGCCGGAGCGTGGGGACTCTCGTTCCCTCTCATCTCTGTTGAGATCCCCCGGGAAGAGGGCTGAGACGCATCCCCAATCTGATAGCTAGTGGTTTAGACAGCCGGTATCGGTCTGTGTGGCGTAGTTCCAAGTTCACGGTCATTCGCCCGGGAGCGGGAAATCCTGTCGTTCGGCACGAGGGGTAGCGTGAGGAGGTGTCGATGCGATGGAAGGTGGCCGCCCAGGCGCGGCATGCTGCTGTCCTGCGCCGGGCTTGGCCGGTGCTCGTGTTCGGGATGGGATGTCTGCTATTGGTGGGGATGCCGAGCGAGGAGGTCAACAGTGTTGGCTCACTCATTGGATGGGGATTATCAGCAGTTCTATGCGGGATCTGGCTAGCACTCACAGATGTTGCGCTTCCCTGGTCGAGAACGTTCGCGGTTGCGGTAGGCAGCGTCCTCGTTCTTGGACCGTTCGCTGCCTCTGTACTCGTAGCATTTGCGGAATTCATTTTCGGTCTTGCCTCGTGCCGGCGTGGCGGATGGATCTCTGATTCGCTTTTCAATATGGGTCGAGTGACCCTGGCTACGGCGTTGTCCGGCCTGTTGTATGTCGCTGTTGCTGGAGAGGTGGGAAGAATCGGGGCCCGGTTCTTTGCTGGGGGCCTGACCCTGCTCCCTCTGTTCTACTTTCTGATCGATACACTCCTCGTGAGCTCAGCTGTAGCACTCGGTACCAGCGGACTGAGCGTTTGGCGGGCTTGGAAAGATGGGTATCTGCGATGGCCGAGTATTGCGTTCTTCGGTCTGGCGCCTCTGGGCGTGATCGCCGCCGCGCTCTATCTCTACTTCGGTCTGGGTGGGCTCGCGGTGGTCGCTGCGCCACTTGCCTTCGGGCAGCTGTACTTCAAGCAGTCCGCTGACATCACGCACCTCCGGTGGCGAATGCGGCGGTCCAAGCGGATTGAGGCAATGTTTGAATTCACGAATGAGATAGGCTCGGATGCGAATTCGGGCAATCTGCTTCGCCGGATCTCTGATGCTGCACGGCGGGTCATGCAGGGGGATGCGTCGTTTGTCTGTCTCGTGCGCGATGGTGCTGTCGTCCGGACTGAGACGAGTGGGGCAGTATCGCAAGAGGCGCTGTCGCGAGAGCCATTTGCGCGAGCAGTCCAACAGGCCACGCGGCGGCGCCGAGCAGTCTCCGTACTGTCCCCCGATGGCGTATCGCGGAGGGAGCCGGACGCGGCGCGCAGAGCGGAGTCAGGGATCGACGCCATTCTCGCCGTTCCCCTTGTTGTGAGGGATGAGCTCGTCGG
Source organism: candidate division TA06 bacterium SM23_40 (assembly GCA_001303705.1). Classification (GTDB taxonomy): domain Bacteria; phylum LJUI01; class LJUI01; order SM1-40; family SM1-40; genus SM1-40. The sequence goes on along the minus strand of LJUI01000165.1, from coordinate 3,988 downwards.
GGTCATTGGCGTCAAGGGCAGGGCGACCGAACGCATCAGGAGCGAACCGATTTTTCCTCGGTCACCTGCTGGCTGGATGGAAGTCGTGGCTCGCGAAGGATGGGACGATGACGATGTCGCGATCCTCTCAGGGCTTGCGAGTGTGTCGGCACTTGCGATCGATCAGGCCATGTCGAGAGAATCGGGGCACACGTGCTATGACGTGACGATTCCCCCGGCACCCGAGGGTTCGCTAGAGCGCCGAGAGGTGCCCTCCTACGACGGGCTCATCGGTGATAGCCCTGCGATGAGAGACCTCTATGCGATGCTTGCTCGTGTTATAGGAGAAGACGTGCCGATCCTGCTCGTCGGAGAGAACGGAACCGGCAAGGAACTTGTTGCGAGGGTCATTTACAACTACTCCGCGCGGAGAAATGGGCGGTTCGTTGCCGTCGACTGTGGTGCGATCTCAGACACTCTGGCTGAGAGTGAGCTGTTTGGTCACCGGCGAGGGGCGTTCACTGATGCGCGCGAGGATAGGAGAGGGCTGTTGGAGGAGGCGGATGGAGGAGTTGCATTTCTTGATCAGATTGAGAGTGCTAGTCCGCGCCTGCAGACGAGGCTGCTCAGGTTCCTCGAGGGGAACGAGGTGCGGAGGGTGGGTGACTCGCGATCTCGTTCAGTTGATGTCAGGGTGATCGCGGCGACCAACGAGGATCTGGCGGCTCTTGTGGAGAAAGGTCGGTTTCGGCGCGACCTATACTTCCGGCTGAACGGTCTGTCTCTGGGCATCCCTGCCCTGCGTGATCGTGTCGGAGATGTTCCGTTGCTCGTCGACTACTTCCTCAAGAGGGAGTCGAAGAGACGGGGCGGTGACTCGTGCGCCGTGAGTGCCGAGGCGATGCGAGTCCTGGATTCGTACGACTGGCCTGGCAATGTGAGGGAACTGGAGCATGAGATCATGCGGCTCGGCATTCTCGTGAGGCCGGAGAAAGTGATAAAAGCCCATCATCTTTCTGCCCGCATTCGCAACGCCGTGACTCTAGGTGGTAAGGGACGTGTTCTTCGGTCTCTTCACCTGCGGCCAGTGATCGAGAGGATCGAGCGGAATTACATCTGTGAAGCACTGAGACGGACCGGAGGGAACAAAAAAAGGGCAGCAGACATGCTTGGGTTGACGCGTCAAGGGCTGTCTAACAAGATCAGACGATACGGGATTCCGTCCGGAGAAGGAAAAGCCAGAAACACTCTCTATCTCGAATAGCGCGATTTCCGAAAGGTACTCAGCATCCAAGGGATGGAGCTGCTCAGTGCGGCGACTATCCCTTTTTAGGTTGTTGCCGGTTCGTCCCATCGTCGGCCTCTGGTGATAGGCCTGTAGCTGGCAGGTGAGTCAGCTCCTCTTGGTCGCGTCCCCGCCGCTTGAAGGAGGGAGTGCACAGGCGGAAATGGCTTGCATTCAGGTTATGACGCAGGTACAATCGTCAAGAACGTAGTGATAGTTACACGTATGTCTCTATTGAGATCGAACGGTGTCAACGGTCTGCGGGCTGGGCGTCTTCCCTCGACGCGATGGGGGCGAGGGGCGAGAGGGGACGCAAGGAGCGCCGCCTTGGAAGGAGATATCCGTGAGAAAGCGTCATCAGATGAAGGGGATCTTTTGTCTCGAAGGTCTCTGGGATCCTGACCTCAGGGTGGGCTCGACGGTCCGGCCCCTCCTTGAACTGCTTCGCCTTAACGAGCAGATTAGTTATGTACACAGGGAGTGCGCCACGATTGAGGAGTTCGAATTCTATGTGACGAAATGGGTACAGAAGAGATACGATCCCTATCCCATTCTCTATCTTGCCAGCCATGGCAAAGAGAATGGTATACAGCTCGGACAGGATTTCTATTTGATAGATGATCTCGCCGAACTGCTGGCATCGAAGTGCTCCGATCGCGTGATCATGTTCTCCTCGTGCAGCACCATGGGGATTAGTCTGAGGCACTTGAGGCAGTTCCTGGAGAAGACAGGCGCCCTCGCGGTATGTGGGTACCGAGTCGATGTGGATTGGATGAGGTCCACTGCATTCGAGCTGTTGTTGTTCCTGCAGATGCAGAACAATGAATTCTCCGGCCGGGGCATAGAGGCAATTCAAAATTCAGCTGCTGAGATAGCGAAGACCTTCAGCGACCTCGACTTCAGGATGGTGTCGGTCAAGGACCTGGCTGCGTAGGCCGTCGGGATTACTCTATCCTTCAGGCCGATAGCGCTCCAGGGTGGTTCTGGAGAGGGAAGCGCCTTCCTCCGGGATCAGTTGCACGATGCGTGCGCTGGTTCCTTGGAAGGCGGTTTTCGGTTGACAACGCGAACGTAGTGTTGTACAATGCAATTGGTGCATAGGGGTGTGATGTTTCGTATAAGATAATGATTGACTGGGGCTTGCCAGACTCGTGGCCGGCGGCTGAAGGGTGATGTTCGTTGGCAACGTGGCGCAGAAGATGGCAAGCGGCAGTTTCTGTTCCATCGAAATGGAGGAAAAGGCGATGGACGGCAAAAGGGTGAGTCTGCCCGTTCTTGGGCTCGTCTTGGCTCTTATTTTTGTGTCTTCCCAGGCCATCTACGGAGGGCAGATATGGGATGATGACGAAGGGCATAAGATACAGGACACGCCGGAGGGCAAACACATACCGGGCGCTCCTGACCTGAGGCAGGGCGAGCGGGTACGTATTGGCCGGGAGACTCCCAGTGAACAGGTCCAGCGGGCGTCAGGCATCGATAGGCGCTTACCATGTCTGCAACGTAGCGGACTGCGACCCTCTTGGGCAGATGCTGGCACGAAGCCCAACAGTCGGTGGGCTGTAGCGACGCGCCACTGGTCTTACCTAGTGTGGCTCATGTTCAGACTGTCAATATGATCCCCCGGTGGAGGTGCTCAGGATGAACGAGGGGGGAAGTGAAGTCCTAGGAGAGTTGCCAGTGGGCGGAAAGCTTGGGTCTCCACGGGCGAAGAGAGATGAGATCGAGACTTCTGGCAGGTATAGGGAGGCCCTGTCGGAGTTGGAGGATCTTTCGCGAACGATCGATCCTCACGCCGAGCCGTTTGAGTGGGCTGATCTTCTGGCTGTTCGCGGGCAGGTGTATCTGCGGCTCGGCCGTCTCGCTGATGCTATACGGGACTGTGAAGAGGCGTACGAAATCCTGAGACTGACCGACAGACATGAGACTGTCGGCCTTGTTATGCTCACGCTTGGGAATGCATTGCTCAGTACTGGGGCGATCGACAGGGCTCGATCCTGTCTCCAGGACAGTGTATCCACGTTCAGAAGGTTCGGGGACGAGACGCTTGCTGTGTGGTGTTCCAACCAACTTGCCCGAGCCTTTCTGATCATGGGCGAGTGGCGAGTGGCCCTGAAGCATCTTGAGACTGGTCTTGCGTATGCCGAGAGGGGCGCAGACGATCGCCGTGTCAGGATGTTCTGCACGAATATCGGTACAGTCAACCGAATGCTGGGTGACTGGGTTAAAGCTGGTCACTACTACGATCGGGCGGCCAAGCTCCTAAAGGAACTGCAGAATCAGTATCCTGAGGACGTCTTCCTGCTTTTTAAGTGTCGTATCTTGGCTGTCACAGGCGCCTTGCGAACTCTGCAGCGGCGTTGGGAAGAAGCGCGTACGCTCCTGCGTCAAGCTCTCGAAATAAGTCGAGACCTCGGGGTGGAGAGAGAGGAAGCCCTTGTCCATGAGTACTGGGGGGATCTGGAGTTTGCGGCGGGCAATCCGGAACTGGCGCTGGAGTTCTTCGAGAAGGCACGGCACATACTGGAGAGAATTGCGCCGCGAGGGGACGTTGTAAACGAGGTGTATCGCCGTCTCTCGGAGGTCCAGCTCGTGCTGGGATCACATGCCGAGGCGGAGACTTTTGCTCGTCAGGCCCTGGAGATTTCCAAGGCACTCGGCGACCGTGCTGAGGAGGCTACAAGCTATCGTGCCCTGGCGATGGCCCTGTGGAGGCAGAATCGGATA
>LJUI01000164.1 GCA_001303705.1 candidate division TA06 bacterium SM23_40 | reverse complement strand
TAGGTTGCGTCCTGACGTCCCCGCCGATAACCATCAAAACCTCGTACGTCCCCGACGCTCAACCTTCTGAACCTACCAACGTCCCGACCGGGCTAGCGCAGGATGACCATGCGTCGCGTCTCGGTGAACTCGCCCGCCTCGAGATAGTACACGTAGATTCCGCTTCCGACTCTGTGTCCCCGCTGATCCCGTCCATCCCACCCCACTCCGTGCGGGCCGGCCGTAATCGTCTCCTCCACGAGCTCGCGCACGAGCGCCCCGCGGATGTCGTAGATCGCGATACGAACGAGCGCGGGTCTGGCCAGCGAGTAGGCGATCGTCGTGGACGAACTGAACGGGTTGGGGTAGTTCTGGCCGAGATACTGCGCCAGTACGCGCGGCTCGTCCTCCTCATCCCCGTCACCCACCCCGACCACATCCGTCACCGTGATGTCCGTCTGCTCGGTATCGGCAAGGGCGGGACTCCCGTAGTCCGTCGCGATGAACGTCACGGTGTGAGCCCCGGCCTGCTGATAGTCCGGCGTCCACTTGAACAGACCGGTCACCGCATCGAGCGTGGCTCCGACCGGCAGATCCGGAGACGAGAACGAGATGCTGTCCCCTTCGGGATCCGTGGCCTGCAGGGTAAAGGCAAGATACTGATTTTCAGCAATCGTTGTATCGGGCTGATCGACCAGGTCAGGAGCACGGTTTGTCGGATAGTGGTACCCGATGTCCACGGGCGAGGCATCGGGCACTCTATCTGTCCTCGTGGTGCCGCCCGCAGGCACCGCCGAACCCGGATCCCCCGCGTCCATGCACGGACTGTCCGCCCCCTGCCCTGCCGCGATCTGGCTGAGATAATGGTCGCCGAGCGGGCCAGTCACGAAGAGCGGATCCAGGTTGATGTTCCCGTTTCCTGGCCATCCTCCCTCAACATTTGAGTAGGTGACTATGATTGTATCCGACTCCACGTAGATCTCGGGATATGTGTCTGCGCTATTTCCCCACAGGATGCAGTTGGCAGCAGTCGGCGCAGAACCCATGACGCACGCGATAGCGCCGCCGCTCTGAGTTGCGATGTTACCCGTAAGCGTGTTGCCCTCGAGCATCGGGGATGAGGTGTAGCACTGGATCCCCCCTCCGTCAAACAAGGCCTCATTCGCCAGAATCAGGTTCTCCTTGATTGTCGGGGAAGAGGATGCATCGCAGTGGATCCCGCCACCGTCCAACCCGCAATCATTCCCCCAGATAGTGTTGCCTTCGATCGTCGGCGAGGACTCGAAGCAGTAGATCCCGCCGCCGCCCCAGTCGGCCACGTTGTCGGCGATCAAGTTATCAACGATCACCGGAGCACCGCCCTCCCAACAGGCGATCCCGCCACCATTATACGCCACGGTATTGCCGACGATCGTATTGTTCTCTATTACCGGCGAAGAATCGCGACACCATATCCCCCCGCCATCGAGATCATCACAGCTGTTGTTCTCTATCGTGTTGCCGGTGATGAGCGGTGAGGCCCCGTTACTGCAGCCGATGCCACCGCCACTCCCGTCCGTCGATGTGTTGCCCGAGATGGTGTTCCTCTTGATCGGGGGAGAACCCTCGGAAACATAGATAGCGGCGCCGTCGCCGCGGGCCGTGTTCCCCGTAATCGTATTGCCCTCGATGATCCCGGAGCATTCGCTGGAGTGGATGCCCCCACCGTCGGCATAGGTCGCTTCGTTATCCGTAATCAGATTGCCGACGATCGTGACTGCGCCCCCGCTGCAAACGATCGCCCCTCCCCCGTCTCCGCTCGAGGTATTTCCTGAAATCCTGTTCTTTCTTATGATCGCGTATGAGCTGAGGCACTCGATCGCGGCACCCCCATTGCCGCCCTCGTTCTCAGTGATGATGTTCCCTTCAATGATGGGAGAGGCCAGGTTGATGTAGAATCCCGCCCCAACGACCCACGACCCGTTTCGGACTGTGAATCTCCTCACCACCGTCGTGGTATCCTCGTCCGTACTGATGTAGAATCCTCTGGCCACTCCTCCGCAGTCGATGATCGTGGCCTCGGGCCCGCTTTCAGAGGTCAGGAGAATCCCCTTGCCCGAGAAGTCGATGTTTCTGTTCCCGTCGCCGGTGTATGTGCCAGCGGCCACAAGCACCGTATCCCCTGCCGATGCCGAGTCGATCCCCGCCTGAATCGTAGGACACTGGCTCGGTACGTACCAGGTCGTCGCGACAACGCTTGAAGCCAATCCGAGCACCAAGGTCGCACAGGCGAATCCTGTCAGCGTTCTCACTCGTCCCTCCTTATAATTCTTTCACTCCCTCCAACTCCCACGTCCTCTCTCATGTTGAGGACTCGCTCCGTTGTGCAGCCCGTCTCCCCATCTCCCGGTGACGCTGATAGGAACAGAAGGTCCTACCCCTCGATCGATGGTAACCACGCGGGACACGTTGCACTATGAGACTGTCTAGGCCATCATAGTCATGACGTATCGGGAACTCCGCAACACACCCCGACCCTGGAACGTGTGCCAGCAACCTTCGGAACCTACCAACGTCCCCGAGCGTATGAGCGTTTTCGCCAATAACCTTCAGAACCTTAGGTACGTCCCTACCAGTATCCTCCCAACCTGCATGAGGTTTTTACCGATAACCTTCGAAACCTAGATACTTCCCCCGCATGCTAGCGCAGCATGACCATGCGCCTCGTCCGCGTAAAGTCGCCGGCCTCGAGGCGGCAGAAGTAGATGCCGCTGCCGACGCGATGGCCTCGAGCGTCACGCCCATCCCAGCTGGCACGGTGCTGCCCGGCAGCAACTTCCTCGTCTACCAGCCGGCGCACGACGGCGCCGCGTATATCGTAGATCGTCAGACTCACGTGCGTCGGAGCCACGAGGCCGTACTCAATCGTCGTGGCCGACCTGAACGGATTCGGACGATTCTGAGCGAGGTAGCGAGTGAGTACCATCCCGGGCTCCTCATCACCGTCCTCCACCCCCACGACATCGGTCACGGTGATATCGGTCTGTTCCGTGTCAGCCAGGGCGGGAATCCCGAAGTCGGTGGCAATGAATGTCACCGTGTACAGCCCCGCCTGCTGATAGCTCGGCGTCCACTCGAAGACACCTGTCACCGGATCGAGGGTCGCCCCGCCGGGCAGATCGGGCGACGCGAAGGCGATGCTGTCTCCATCCGGGTCGCTCGCCTCCAGCGTGAATGTCACATGCTGATTCTCAGCAATCGTCGTGTCCGCCTGATCTACCAGATCGGGCCGCCGGTTCCACGGATAGTGGTATCCCATATCGACCGGCCACTCATCCGGAAGCCCATCCGTCCGCGTCGTCCCTTCGGGCACTAGCGAAACGGGATCCCCTGCATCGACACAGGGGCTGTCCTCCCCCTGCCCGGCCGCAATCTGGCTCAGATAGTAGTCGCCGAGCGGCCCGGTCACGAAGAGCGGATCCTCGTCGATGTTCCCCTCATCCCAGTACAGAGTGCACCCCAAGACCACGTACACACCGAGAGAACCACCTTCGACGTCGGAATATCGGACACTGATCGAGCTGGACGATTGCAGAAAAATTTCCTGCCCAATATCTGCACTGTCCCCCCATATGATGCAGTTGGCCACGCTCGGAGCGGCATTGAGGTCACAATAGATCCCACCACCACCCCACGATCCATTCCCCGTGATCGTATTGCCGGAGATCACGGGAGAGGACTGGTCGTGACAGACGATCCCCCCGCCGACAGACCACCCCTCGTTCTCCGCGATCGCATTGTCTTCGATGCTCGGGGAGGAGCTTCGACAATAGATCGCGCCGCCCCAGTCGGCGTGATTTTCTGAAATGCTGTTGCTCTTGATCATCGGCGATGATTCGTGTAGGCAGGCTATCCCGCCTCCAGAGATCATGCTCCAATTCCCGATGATCGTGTTCCCCTCGATCGCCGGAGCGCTCCCATCACAGTAGATCGCACCACCATAACCAGCTGCAGAGCCCGAGGTGATGATGTTCCCGATGATCGTCGGCGAGGATGCTTCGCAGTATATCGCCGCGCCGTTTCCTTCCGGAACGACGTTCGACGTCATCGTGTTGCCGGCGATTCTGGGGGATGAACCCGAGTAACACGCTATGCCTCCACCCTCATACTCGGCCGTGTTCACTGCGATCGTATTGTTCTCGATAATCGGAGACGAACCGCTGCAATAGATACCGGCGCCGAGATCAGAGTGATTCCCCGAGATGATATTCAGCTCGATCCTCGGCGAGGAGCCCCCACAGTTGATGCCGGCGCCCCCGATCTCGTTTCCATTCCGGATCGTGAAGCCCCTCAGCACTGATGTGGAATCCTCTCCGCTCTGGAATCTGACCCCGGTACCCGATTCCTCGCAGTCGATGATCGTCACCTCAGGCCCGTTCTCTGAAGTGACGAGAATTCCCTTCCCGAGGAAGTCGATCCCGGTGTTGCCGGCGCCGGTATACGTGCCATCAGCCACGAGTACCGTATCACCTGCTGCGGCCGAATCGATCCCGGCCTGAATGGTGGGACACTCCGGGCTGGGAACGGGCCAGACTGTGGACCGGGCGCATACACTCAGCCCGAGGACCAACACTGCGCACACGAAGGCCGTCATGGTTCTCATCTTACGGTTTCCCTCTCTGCTATGTGTTCTCCAAGGAACCTCATCCGCAAATGCAGATCCTGACGTATAGTCTTCAGAGACCTGACAACGTCTCGAAAGACTTCGGGTATTGGTAACCTTCAGAACGTGCCAACTTCCTCGAGTATCTGAGCCTTTTCGCCAGAAACCTTCTGAACCTACCAACGTCCCTGGAGTTTTCCCGTCCCCAGCACCGCGTGGCACGAGACTTCGGAACCTACCAACGTCCCTGAACATCTGAGCCTTTTCGCCAGAAACCTTCTCAACCTAACAATGTCCCCGAGGTTTTCCCGATAACCTTCAAAACCTTAGGTACGTCCCCGGGGTTCTAGCGCAGGATGACCATGCGCCTCGTCTCGGTGAAGTCGCCCGCCTCAATCCGGCAGAAGTAGATGCCGCTGCCGACACGATGGCCTCGTCCGTCACGTCCATCCCAACTCGCACGATGGTGCCCGGCGCCAAGCTCCTCGTTGACCAGCGCCCGCACAAAGGCGCCCCGGACATCGTATATCCTCAGACTCACATGGGTCGGGGCCACCAGGCCGTACTCGATCGTCGTGGCCGATCTGAACGGATTGGGGTAGTTCTGGGCGAGGTACCGAGTGAGCGGAATCTCGGGTCCCTCATCGCCATCCTCCACATCCTCCACACCCACCACATCGGTCACCCTGATGTCTGTCTGCTCGGTGTCGGCAAGGGCGGGGCTCCCGTGGTCCATCGCGATAAACGTCACGGTGTATAGCCCGGCCTGCTGGTATGTGGGAGTCCACTCGAACACACCGGTCACCGCATTCAGCGT
>LJUI01000037.1 GCA_001303705.1 candidate division TA06 bacterium SM23_40 | reverse complement strand
TCGCCCGAACCAGCCACATCGGCCCACGAAGGACTTTCCCCTCGAATCTTCCTGTAATCCTCCGACATCGCCGACAACTGGCCGCAGGTAATCGGCAGGGACTGTTCAACCCGTAAGGAACGATGTGTTCATCGCTCAGGTCTTCAACTGAGCCGCAGTAGATGCAGTATCCGACAGGATCGTATGTAGTGACCTCAAGATCGTTGAAATCTTCGAGCTTCATCAGCCCAGAGCCTGCCACCAGAGTATCAGATCAAAGTAGAAAGTTCTGTAACTGATAGACCACGATCAAGTCCGTGCTGACCTGACACGACTACAGGTGTGGTCGAGCAGTTGAGTCGTCTTCTTCGCATCTTCTATCCTCACCCACAGCTACCCCTCCTGAAGGGTCGAAATCGCGTTCTAGGCCGTCATACCGCAGCAGATGTAGTTGTCTGACAGGATGGTGACCTCAAGACCAATTTCGAGTTTCATCAGCCCAGACTCTGAGATCAGGAAAACGTGACTCAAGAGAAATCTTCTGACCTGATAGAATGGGATCATTCCCAAGCTGTCTTGCCGCAGGCGTCTCTATTTCTGTCCCTCTCTTACTAGTTACCCTCTCTACTAACTACATCCATCTCTATAGGGCATACTATTTGAGCATTCGATGCTCAGAAAGTGACGGTACGCCGCTGTCACCCTACCCACTTATCACTCAGGATCTGAGCAGTTTATCCCCGCGTCCTCAGGACTGGCTGGGGATCAGAGTATCCCTAGTCTGCGGAGTCTCGTCTACGTCTTTTCCGCTCTCGCTCTGCCTGTTCATTCTCTTCGACCATCCGTCGATATTCCTCCTTCGTGAACTTCTTCGGAGCACTCGATTTCCCAGACCACGGGATCGGGTATTGTCCAATCCGAACGTGAAGGACGGACCCGGTATACCTTCGGTCGCCGGGGTTTCGCCTGCACCAATTCAAGTAGTCCGGCATCCACAAGCTCGACGTCACATCTTCTGACCGTGTTTGTCGAGATGCCGAGCGTCTGGGCAATCGTGGTCTGAGCAACGTAGCTCAGGTAATCGTCTCCGTTTTTCCGGACTCGCACGAGGCTCCACTGGAAAGCCCACACGCACCGAGCGACATTGCTGAGTGCAATGCACCAAAGGGCATTCGGAACGCAGGTAAAACCTCGGTCGTTCTTCCGCAGCCATTCCCTCGGGGCAGGTCGCCTCACACCGCCTCGCTTGCTCATACCGCACATCCTTTTCAGTAGCGGCGGGAGTCGGCGTCATTCATGTTCGAGGGAAGATCTAAACTCCCCTCGTTGTCGCACTCCGCGAACTACGAGTCACGGAGCCTACCGGCGAGCGGACAGACTGTTCAGAGGCGCCCTTCCCGTTTCTTGAGCCACTCGGTCAAGCTGTCATTCTCAAGCGACCTTCTGATAATTCGTCTCGCAGTCCTTGAGCCGATCCTGCGTCGTTCCATCAATTCCAGCGCGAGGTGTTCAATCGGGCAGTGGACCACGCGCCGTCTAACGAAGGCCCTAGCCCGTGCTATCATGTAGTCAAGGTACTTCCCGTGAACGTCGGTGCAGGTGGGTTCGATGAGTTCTGAGAGGGCCAGAGCTACTTCATAGTCCGAGGATCCACTCTCGTTCCAGTCCTCGCGTCCGCTAACTAGGGCTTCTGCCGCACCTCCTGCGAGTAACACGAGGATGTTCTTTTCAATCTTCCATCTGCCCCTGCGATCATCGTCGTATTCACTCACTTTGCCCAGATAGTTACACGGATGCATAATGTGCCCCCACGCATCCTCGGTGGGTTCAACGGTGACGTAGTTAAACGCCACACGTAACCGGTAGCACGCGACTGCGTGTCCCGCTTCGTGATAGGCGATTTCAAGCTTTTTCTTGCGTTTCATCGCTGTCTCTCCAATCAGCGGGACGTTTGGTTGCCTCAGGATTACCACTTGCCACCTGTCTTGAGAGGTCCCTTACTCGACATGCGCCCTCCATGCTCCGAGATCGGTGGCTGTTCCGGCTTGCTGAACGCTCTTGCCATCGCCGTCTAGGTGGCTCGTGCGGAGTGCCTGCAACGCTTGTCGTGGAATCCGCCACTCCCGATTCAACAGCTTGTAGGCACCCGGAAGAAGCCCGCTTCGGCACCAGTTCCGGATAGTCTGCGGGCTCCTGTTGAACTCGACGGCTGCTTCCTCGGCTGTGAAGTCAGCCAGAGGCTCCTCGCCGTCTCCGCCCGCTCGTAAGCCGTCAAGCAGATCGAGCAGATCAAGCAGCCAGCGTACGGGGACGATGACCATCGCTCCGTGTTCCGCCAATCTGTCTAACTGCTTCCTGACGCTCATACCTGCCCTTTGCCTGCATCAACCTCGGTGTGCCCTCCTGCACCGATGTAACGACGACGGGTCTGAAGAATCCTCAGTTGAATCGGGGTGAGTCTGGCTTGGCAACAGAAGGGAGCACTTCGGAGCGTTCAGTTATAGCGATTCCCTGTGGCGCACCGACACGGGACAGGCCACTCAGAGTCTACCTGCACCAACCCGGAAGAAGTAATCGGGATCGGCACCGATTCCGGTGAATCCCCACTCGGCTGCCAGTCGAGCGGCCTGAATCTCGAAGTCATCTGGCAGAGCACAGCCCGACAGGCCGATTCCTCCGGCAGGTTCTCAGCCCGACGATTCCTCCTTATCCTTCAAAGACAGAAACAGGCGTCTCATCTCGCCCAATATGTCGTAGGTACAGCATCTCCGTGTGTCCGAAAGAGGCGTCTGTTGGAATTTCGGAGACCGCAGAGACTGGAGGAATAGGTATCCGCTCTGATCCCAAAGCTTGACGATCTGGACCGAGGTTGATAGCCTACACTTCAATCGGAGCTTTGGTGACGGAGATGAGGTCGTGATCGGAACACTAAGAACGCGGGCTGCCATCCACGACGAGACCGACTTTCGAGTTGGTCCTTCTCCGTCTTCTCTGGCTCCGATGGCAGCCCGTCCTCTACCTACAGTCGTTACACCCCACATCCTGAAGTCGAGCGGGCGACACAGTGGACGCACGGTCTTGAACGACAACTCGTCCCCCAGGAGCTGCTCGATTGCGATGGAAGATCCATGGGAAAGACCCTCATCGCGTGGAGAGAATCCGCTCAGGCCTGTGTTGGAAATGTTGGCGACGAGCATCTGGCATCCTCATCGAGCCGACGATGGGAGGTCAGAGGAGAGCACGATGATCCGATTCCCAATTCCCCCTCACAAGGCATCTCCGCGTTCATCCAGACTGCGGAGGAGGGGGTGGTCCTCTCGGTTCATGGTCCTTGGGTTGGTGACCCAAGCAGGTACGCTACCCAGTCCTGCAAGCAGGTCAGCATCACGATGAGGACGGGAGTGGTTTGGCACGCCACTCTGTCGTGATCGAACTGTTGGGAGTCTCGGCACTGGTGTAACTCTAAAATCGGTATTCTCTGCCCAGCGGATTTTTTTCGACAGAGGACCGAGATGCCTGTGCCACATCTGATTGCAAGCAAGAGGTAACTTGCCTCGCAGCGTCTCTCAGGAGGAACTGATTGCCTGTGATCAGAGTAAGGATGCCAGCGGTACTCCTGCTCGTCGTGGCTGTTGCCAAGTCGCTTACGGGCTGTACTGAGCAACGAGAGCGGTTACCCGGAGAAGGCCCCATCGTTGCCTTCGAGCGGCATGACCGGTGGCTGTCGGTTTTTGCTGACCCGGCTACACGGGTACTCCAACTGGTTCACAAGGACAAGCTTGAGAGGTTCATGCCGGGAGACCCCGCGGCACTCACAGGAATCGTCGTTGGTCCGCCGGATACAATTTGGGAAGAGCAGGCGGGTTCCCGATACTTCGTCTACCGCCGCCCCCAAGGTGTGTTCAAGATTGGAGAGGAAGAGTACGTGGCAGGTGGTGACATCCATGTCTCGTATCCGCTCTACTACTACCCAACAGAGCGGCGACCTGAGAGCTTCCTTCACCCGTTGATCGTGCAGCGCCTACGACGCAACCGGAAGGAAGAGACGGTCATGCTGTTCGAGTGCGGCTTTGCTCAGCCAGAGCTTATCGTTGTCCTTGAGAACGGTCTGATAGAGGAGGTTGTCTGGACGGACCTCGCAGAACTGAGGTTACGTAGCGACGCTCACCAGTGCACGCCGTGGGACTAGGGCGCAGTTGAGAGCCCAATTTCGGGTTCTCCTTCGGAAACTCAACCTCGTACCCTCGGCTGGGGCAGAAATGCGCTGTGAAGACTCTGTGCTCCTCGTAGGAGAGCCTTATCCCTCAATGGATGCCGGGGGATACCTCCCTCCGAGTACAGAGAAGCTCTCTACTCACCTAGCTCACCCACGATGGCGGTGAACTGGTCCAGTGCAGTCTGAAGATCATCCGCAATCTCCCGCGCAAGGACATCAGGCTCGGGCAGGTCTTCCGAGTCCTCCAAGCTCCTGTCCCGCAGCCAGAAAATGTCCAGATTCACTTTGTCTCGCTTGATTAGCTCCTCGTACTCGAAGACTCGCCAGCGACTCTCTGGATCATCCTCGCTCCACGTTTCCTCGCGCTCGTGCCTCCGACCCGGCTTGAAGCACTCCACGAACTCATCGAGGTCCGAGCGTCTGAGCGGCTTCGTTTTCAGCGTGAAATGCATGTTGGTCCGGAGATCGTAGATCCAGAGCTTCTTCGTCCACGGAGCCTCCTGCGCTGGCTTCGCATCGAAGAAGAGAACGTTCGCCTTGACGCCCTGAGCATAGAAGATCCCCGTGGGAAGACGCAGCAGGGTGTGGACATCGAACTGCTTCAAGAGATTCCTTCGGACTGCCTCACCGGCTCCGCCCTCGAAAAGCACATTGTCGGGTACTACGATGGCGCAACGACCGTAGATCCGCAGCAGCGTTTTGACGTGCTGAAGAAAGTTGAGTTGTTTGTTCTTCGTCGTCGTCCAAAAATCCTGCCGCTCGTATGCCTGATCTTCTTTCTCTAGTTCGCCTTCCTCGTTCACGATGGTGATGCTGCTCTTCTTCCCAAACGGAGGATTGGTGAGGATCATGCTGTATCGGTCACCGGGGTCGCTGGCGAGACTGTCTACACCCGAGCGGATCGGGCACGGATCAGCATTGATGCCGTGCAGGTACAGATTCATGATGCAGAGCCGGGCGGTGGCCGGGACGATGTCCGTGCCCTCGACGAAGCATTCGCGAAGGTGCCTCTGCTGGTCGGGATTCAACGTCCGACCGTGTTCTCCCACCACGTAGTCGTGTGCGGCGAGAAGGAAGCCTCCGGTTCCGCAAGCTGGGTCGCAGATCGTATCGTCCGGACTGGGTTGCATCACGTCAACGATCCCCTTAATCAGCTCTCGCGGTGTGAAGTACTGGCCTGCCCCTTTCGGTGATTCCGCTGCGCTCTTGGCGAGCAGACCTTCGTAGATGTCGCCCTTGACATCGGCCTCCATCGACGACCAGTGCTCAGCGTCGATCAGGTCTACGATGAGCCGCTTCAGCGTCGCGGGATTCTGTATTTCCTGACGAGCCTTCTTGAATATCTCGCCGAGCATCCCGCCTCTGCGCCCGAGTTCTTCGAGGATATGCCGGTAGTGAATCTCTAGCTCATCACCGTCGAGCTTAAGGAGGCTCTGCCAGCCGAGTTCTGGCGGAACGATGGGCGGATTATTGTACGGAGGCTTCGTCTGCTCATCTGCCATCTTCAGGAAGAGCAGGAACGTTATCTGTTCCGTGTAGGCCATGTAGGAGAGCCCGTCGTCCCGAAGGACGTGGGCAAAATTCCAAGCCTTATTGACGATCTGTTGGGTGTCGTTCTTCATAGCAACTTCAGCTGACTGTTCTTTGCCTTCCGGAAGATGCCTTTCTTCGGCTCGCCTGACTTCGTACGTTCGCCCCTGATCCGTTCGAGGAGGGTACTTGCGGGCTCATCGCTGGGGTCTTGCTCGACGAGCTTTCCCTCGAAGGCACGCTTCAGGATTGATTGGCGCAGACGTTGTGCGCGGGCTGATGATACCAAGACATTCACTTCAGCAGCGGCGCAGTTTGAGAAACGTGATTCAATTGCTGCGGCAATCTCCTCTTGCTCTCTCACAGGAGGCAACGGGACTTGCACACCTCGAATATCGTCAAGACCGAGTCCTTTCTTGGTAGCGCCGCGCTGCATCCTTCCGAACTGGCGCTGCCCATACTCACTGGCGAGGAACCACGCCACGTACGGACGGCTAATCGAGGACACAGCCCTTGCCAAGGCGACATGTTGGTTGATGAAGCACTCATCGAGGTAGTCGGGAACTAGAGCAATCATCCCTAGATCAGCAGTGATCGATATCAGGATATCGCCTTCTTGGACCCTCGTCCTCCGTCCCTCGGCGCCCTTGGGAGGCGTAACCCGCTGTACCTCTCTCAAGTCCAGCGTGATCGATAACCGGTCGAGGTTGCCTACTCTAAGGAAGAGAGAGCCAAGCTCCGAGTAGTACTTCGCCCACCCCCTCGATCCGCTCGTCACAAAGGTGAACAGCGCATCAGTCGTGGTCCAACACCAACCATCCGGCAGTGGTGGTAGCTTCTCCGTATCAGGTCTGAGAGGTTCCTTATACGTATCCTTCCAGTTCTTCGGCGGTTTCTTCCCGTTCGCCTCGTACTTGCCGAGTTGCTCCTCCTCCCACTTCTTCCGACGCTCAGCGAGGATACGCTTCAGAAGCTCGGAAGCAGGCTCGCTCGGCGGATTCTCCTTGCGCCACTCCTCGGTCAGCTTGCCCTCCACGGCGGCCTTGAGGACGGCGGCACGGTATCGCTTGAGGTTGGCTTTGGCCCGCCCCAACGCAGCCACGCCAGCGTCGAGGTCGGAGAATAGCTCCTCGATCTTGGCGACGATGCGGTGTTGCTCGGCGTTGGGTGCTAATGGTATCTGAATACTTTCCAGCTTTCGCGCATTGACGTTGGGAAGGGCGATTCCAGAAGACCGCTCGGTAATCGCGGACCAGTAATCAGGAGTCTGTAGGAAGTACGCAATGAACTTGGGGCTGATCGGCTCAAGCGGCTGGAACCGGATGAGGTAGGAAGCGAAGACCGCCTCTTCTGGTACGTCTGACAACAGAAAGCTCGCGCCAACAGAACCAGCCCGCGAGATCACGATGTCGTTCTCTTGAAGCCGGTACTTTGAGATGTCGGGCGGATTCTCAGAACAATAGGGTACAGAAGACCAATCGACCCAGCCCGGCGTGATGTCGGTAGTCCGCAGTAGGCGAACCGTTCCAGTTGAGGGGTTAGCCTTGGTTGTCCAGCCGTATTGTGGTCGAGAGCAGACCTCACCGAGCGTGGAAGTTACCCAGCCTCTGGGCAGATCGTTACCCCTCGTCACGCTGCCAACCTCCCGTTCAACTCACCGAGTAGTGTCGGTAGGCGATCACCGAAGAGACGGTACGCCTTCCCCAAGCCACCAAGTTGCGTGAACGGCGCGTACTCTAGCTGGTCCTGTTCGATGGTCAGACTGTTCGCGATGTGGTCCTTGATTGCGTCGAGCCACTGCTGCTGCTCCGGGGTGAAGTTCACCCCCGCTGCTTCCTGCTCGATCAGCCACTCCTGATAGCGTTCCTCGACAGTACTCCTGACCGGGACAAGCGGCTCATCAGGATAGATCGCGTGCCTGACGATTGAAACGAGATCGACCAAGCTGCTCGCGGTGCCCTTCACCTTCGTGGGCTCGACGGCCTCGTAGGCTCGCCATAGCTGAAGGACAGGCTCTCGGATGGAAAGGGGAGGCCGCTTCAAAGCCTCGGCAAGCTCCTTCACTTGACCGTATCGCAGACCCGCCCGGTAAGGCTTGCTGTAGAGGATCTGGATCGCCTCGATCTCGTCCTTGTTGTCCTCGATGAAGGTCCGGAAGTTCTTCAGGAGTGACTCGGCCTTATCTTTCGCCTGTGAGTCGAACCCGACTTTCCGAATCCTGTCCTGTGTTATCTCATCATAGATCTGTTCCAGAGAAGCTTTGATCGTCAGGATCTTGTCGCGAAGCCCTGCATCGTACAACGGGCTCAGGGCCTCAGCCATGCTCTCCCGCTCGACCTCCTGAAGCTGCTGATCCGTGGGTTCTTCCCCCTCAGGTATCCTGAACTTTTGGACTGCCCGCTCGACGCTGGCGTCAGGATCAAGGCTCGTGAGCAGGTCGCTGGTCATCTCGGCGAGGGATTTCCCCTTAGCGGCTGCCGCGATCTCTGCTCGCTGGTCGTCTGTGGTTTCCCGGTGCAATCGCGCTAGTCGTGCTGCCACGGTCGATACGAGTTCTGCGCTCACTCTGCCTTCACCGACCATCTGAAGCAGCTTCTGAAGCGGAACCGAGGGCTTACGGTCCAGTGGCTTGGAAGCCGTCTTGTCGTTCTCGCACACCCCGACCGCATCGACGATCACGAAGTGCGTCTTATGTACAGTATCCGGTGTTACCTGCCTCAGATCATCGGAGCTAATAACCCGCGTACCGCGACCTTTCATCTGCTCGAAGTACGATGCCGAGGCGATGTTCCTCATGAAGAGCAGGCACTCCAAGGGCTTCACGTCTGTCCCGGTGGCGATCATGTCCACCGTCACGGCGACACGCGGGTTGAAGGAATTACGGAACTCATTCAGCAGATCCTCGGGCTTCTTGCCCGTCGTCTTGGACGTGATCTTTTGGCAGAAATCGTTTCCTCTAGCGAACTCCTCCCGGAACACTTTGACGATGTCCTCGGCGTGATTGTCATTCTTTGCGAACACCAGCGTCTTCGGAACCTCAGTACGACCGGGAAATATTTCGCTATAGAGTCGATCCCGAAACGTCTGAATGACTAGTCGAAGCTGGCTCGGGTTTGTAACATCGCGGTCAAGCTGGCTGCCAGTATACGTCAAATCGTCGTCGAGTTCGGCCAGCCTCATCTGACGAGTTCGCTTGTCCCGGCGAGGGATCAGTAGACCGGGTTCCTTCTTGAGCGTTGCACCCTCCTTCGTGATCTCCGTTTCGATACGGTAGACGTTATACCCGACGTTGATTCCGTCCGCGACAGCCTTCTCGTGGGAATAGTCCTGCACGACGTTTCCATGGAAGAAGCCGATGGTCTGGTTCGTCGGAGTTGCCGTGAGGCCGATGATGAAGGCATCAAAGTAGTCGAGGACCTGACGCCAGACGTTGTAAATTGAGCGATGGCACTCATCGACCACGATGAAGTCGAACGTCTCGATGGGAACATTCGGATTGTAGACAACAGGCATCGGCTCCACATGAAGAGGCGCTTCAGCCTCGAACATGGAGTCTTCCTCGTTCTCTTCGGGCCACTCCTCCTCGCCCTTCAGGATCGAGTAGAGCCGCTGGATGGTGGTGATGCAGACCTTACTGGCCGGATCGATCACATTCTTCCGAAGCCGCTGGACCGGATACTCCTCGGTGAACGTGTACTGGCTGTACGGGCTGTGGTACTGCTGAAATTCGTTCAGAGCCTGCCTGCCGAGGTTGTTCCGATCCACGAGGAAGAGGATCCGCTTGGCCTTGGCGAACTTGATGAGCCTGTAGGAGAAGGTGCAGGCGCAAAACGTCTTTCCACTACCTGTAGCCATCTGGATGAGTGCCCTCGGTCGATTCTCAGCCAGAGACCTTTCGAGATTCCGTATCGCCTCGACCTGAACCGGCCACAGACGCTCGGTCTTCAGTGGAGGCAGGTTTCTTAGGTTCTGACGAAGCTGGCCGTCGAGGCTGACGACACGGAGCAACTCCTCCGGCCGATGAAAGGCGAACGTTCCCCGGCTACGGGGATCGGGGTCGAGCCTACTCGTGAACCGGGTCTCGATTCCAGTCGATTCATAAGCGAAGGGAAGCGGAAGGCCGTGGAGGAGGATGCCGTCCGGCAGGCTCCTCGTGTAGAGGGCTGACTGTTCCTCCACGCCGGTCAGCGTGTGGCCCGCAGGCTTGGCCTCGATGACGCCGATAGCCTTCCCGTCCACGTAGAGGAGGTAATCGGCGAATCCCTTTTCGAGCGGGAACTCCCGAACCGCCACCCCCAGACCCGCGCCGATGTTCATGGACCTGTGGTCCTGAACGAGCCAACCGCACTCCGCCAACTGGCGGTCGATGTCCTGTCGGGCTCTGTCTTCTGGTTTCACTGAGTGTCGTTTGCAGGAGTAGGGATGCTAGGCTGCGGGGGAGACATCAGCTTCTCTAGTACCGCAAATATATGTTGCCCCTTGAGCTACGGGCAATCGACACTGAGATGTCAAGCCACCCACCCTTGGGCCGAGAGCACGCTAAGGTTCGGCGACCGGATAAGAGAGAAACGACGCTTATGTGTTGGGAGAGCGGACTAACAAGGAGGTAAGATGACTAACAAGAAGCTCTACGTGTGGAAGCTCGCTGACTTCCTGAGGCACCACGGTATGACCATGTCGGGGGATGAGTTAGCTGAGCACCTGAACCGCAACGGCATTCATACGAACTACGGTTCAAGCTACGAGGGGAAACGAGGCACCTATACCCTCATTCGTGAAACTTGGCGTTGGGCCGCCGACGAGCTAGGGTCAGCCGAGGCCGACAAGGTTGCGAAGGCATTCGTCTTGCCCAACGGTGCATATGCCTACGACAAACAGACCCCCCGCTCAAGCGTGAGCGGTCCTGAGAACCGAGTAGTTCTAACGTAGGGTTGCGGGGAAGGCTGCATGGGCTACCCTGAGACCGCCTCCGATCTCTGGCTGGCGCTTGAGTGCCGCCAGCCGGGAGATCGGATGTGCTAAGTCGGCCAAACCACGTCTATCGTGTTGCCCCCGATGCCTGAAGAGCGGTCAACCGTTCACCCAACACATCCCGATGTTGCTCTACCCTGTACTCGACCACCTCGGCACGGTGCCTGACCTGCCCCAAGTGACCGTAGACCCGCTCGACCATCGCCCGCCCACCGTGTCCGAGTTCCTTGGCGACCGTGTACTCGCTGACGGGTGCTCCACGATCTAGGGTCTGAAGGCGAGTGGCGCAGTACGTGTGCCGAAAGATCTTTGTCCTGATCTCACCAGCCTTCCAACCGGCCTTCGCAGCTATCGCATCCAGCGATTTCCGCAGGTCGGTAATCATCAGATCCTCTCGACCACGCGCTGATGGGAACAGCAGCGAGCCGAGGGGAGCCTCTCCGCCGAACACGTACTCCCTGAGGATCTCTTCGACTTGAGGCCACAATGGTACGCTCCGGTGACTGGTGCTCGTCTTCAATCCCCGCCATTTGTTGGGCCGGAACGTCACGGTCCTACGGTCGAAGCTTACGTCCTCCACTTCGAGGCCGAGGACTTCGGCTTTGCGTCCGCCTGTGAGCAGGAAGGTCGCGAGGAGAGGATACATGAACGGAAAGGCATCAGCCTGCGGTCGATAGATCCGCGCCGATTCAAGAAGCAGAGCAGCCTCGTGAATCTCAAGCCAACGTGCCTCCCTCCGACGCGCCACCGGCTTGTCCATGATCGCCGACACCGGATTGTATCCGGGTGGCACGCATCCCTCGCTGGCAGCGCGAGTGTAGAGGTTGGACAGGGAGTTCAGGTACAGCCTGATGGTTGCACTACTGAGCTTGCCGCCGCGACCATTTCCAAGTTGCCTCAGATGGTTCGCGAACCTCTGGACATCGTAGACACGGATGGAAGTAAGATCGCGGTCACCGAGGAATTCGAGAGCAGCCTGCAACTGGTACTGACTCTGAGCCAACCACGCTTCGCTGACATTCCCGCTCTTGGCTTTCTCGGTCAGGTGATGTTGCGCGAACTCCCCGAGCCGGGCGGGTCTCTCAAGGCCGAGGAGGGTCTTGTTCCGTCGTCGAGACTCTAGCTCCTTAACCCTGTCCGCTACGAGCTTCTGAGCCACGTCAGGATCGGTCGTTGCCCGAGCCTCTCCCGGCGCGATAAGAGCCTCACGGCCCCCTCCCACATCGGAGTAGTCGCGGAAGTCACCGTAGGCACGACGCGCCCTGCCCTGACTTCGCCAGTAGATGCGGTTTCGCGGCTTCCTGCGGGCCACGTGGGCATTGCCTCCTCGGCGGGACTGGAAAGGCGGGTCTGCCCATGAATATAGCCCAAAGTGAGCCTTTTGTCACTGTTCTTGACACTGCGGGACCAGAAGGGCGGGTTACAAGCGAGGATCTGGATACTCTAACTACTTTGTCTACGGCAGGTTATCGTAATCGGGACGGCGGGATTCGAACCCGCGACCTCCTGAACCCCATTCAGGCGCGCTACCGGGCTGCGCCACGTCCCGAGTAACAACCAGCGAGCGGGAATCGGGGAGGCGGGATTTGAACCCGCGGCCTCTGCGACCCGAACGCAGCGCTCTTCCGGGCTGAGCTACTCCCCGCTTTCGATAGTCAGAGGCCCGGAGAGTTTACACCGCAGGCCGGCCGTAAGCCCGCCCTTGGCTTCCTCCTCCCCGGGCATCCCTCGGATACGCCGCAGAGCGGGCGACCGGGGTCGAACCGGCGACCTCAACCTTGGCAAGGTTGCGCTCTGCCAACTGAGCTACGCCCGCACACGGGAACCTAACCCCAAGAGCCACCGGTCGGACTCGAACCGACAACCCCGTCATTACGAATGACGTGCTCTACCATTGAGCTACGGTGGCGCCGGGACACGGCAATCTACGCGCCACCTTCTGGAGGGTCAACCCGGCGTTAGTAGTCCCGCTTGCCCGCGTTACCCGACCACTCCGCCACACGCTGCAGCGGGTACTGCTCGTGGGGCGACGGGCCGGGGAACCCATTGGCCCGGGCCTCCAGGAAGCCGCGCACCACCACCGGATCGAACTGGGTACCGGCGCAGCGCTCGAGCTCCGACACCGCGTACTCCTCGGTCTGCGCCGGTCGGTAGGGACGGTCGGTGAGCATGGCGTCGAAGGCGTCGGCCACGGCGAGGATGCGGCCTTCGATGGAGATCTGGTCGCCCCTGAGGCCCGAGGGGTAGCCCCGGCCGTCCCAACGCTCCTGGTGATGGAGGATGCCCAGTGCCGCCGGGATGAGGAACGAGGCCCGCTTCACGATCTGTGCCCCCAGCACCGGGTGCAGCTTCATCTCCGCGTACTCCTCCTCAGTCAGCGGGCCCGGCTTGTTGAGGATGGAGTCGGGGATCGCCAGCTTGCCCACGTCATGGAACATCGAGGCCAGCCACACGGCCCACATCTTCTGATCCTCCAGCCCCATCGCGTCGGCCGTGGCCAACGCGTAGCGGCTGACCCGGTCCACGTGGCCGCCGGTGTAGCGGTCACGCGCCTCGATCGCCGCGGCGAGCGCGGAGAGCCCGTCGAGGAAGAGCCGCTCGATCTCCTGCGACTGTTCTTCCACGCGAATCTCCAACCGCTCCCGGTAGCGCCGGTTCTCCTGTAACAGCTCGCGGTGCTCCAGCGCCCGGGCCACCGCGTGACTGAGCTGGCCGAGCTCGAACGGCTTGACCAGGTAATCGTCGGCCTGCAGGCGGATCGCCTCGACGGCGAAATCGACGTTCGGGTTGCCGGTGATCATGACGACCTGGACTTCGGGGTCCCGCTGCTTCACGATCTTCAGCAGGTCGATCCCCGACATCTGCGGCATCCTGATGTCGGTGACGACCACATCGAAGTCGCTCCCCTCGAGGTGCTCCAGCGCCTCCTCCGCCGAGAGCGCTTCCTGGCAGGCGAACCCGTCGCGCCTCAGTTGCTTGGAGATGAGGGAGGTAACGGAGACCTCGTCATCAACGATCAGAATGCTGGCCGGTCGCTTCTCTTCCCCGGCACCCTTCATCTCAGAACCCTCCCCTTGTCTCACAATCGGCGGGGGGCGCCTCGATCAGGCGGCCGCGCCAGCGACCATACAGCTTACGGCGGCGCCAGCAAGATACACGAAGGCATAGCACCGCAATCCGGGCTTGCCTAAGTTTGGGCGGGTCGAGCCAAGGAACGACTCTTCTTCGCACGGGGCTCCCCGTGGGGCTTCCAGGGGGGGTGGCAGGACCTTGCGGCGCGGCTGCGCTCGCAGGTCCGGCAGCGAACACTACCCCAGTGGGCGGCCCGGCGTTCCCACCGGCTGGCCTGCCTGATCTGGGCCCCATTTCCGAGGCTGGATGGAGCAACCATGAGAATTACGGCGGCGATCACGACCCTGAGAGCCTGGCACCGCGGGCTCCGCGAGACGGAGCGGCTCTACATGGTCCTGGTGGCCGTGGTGATCGGCGTGCTGGGTGGACTCGCCGCCGTCGCCTTCCGCCGGCTGATCCAGCTGATCCAGTTGCTGGCCTGGCAGCGCGGCACCTATACGCTCGACTACCTCGCTGCCCTGCCTTTCTGGTGGAAAATCCTGGCCCCGGCGGCCGGCGGTCTCGTCGTCGGCCTCATCGTCTACTTGTTCGCGCGCGAGGCCAAAGGGCACGGTGTGCCCGAGGTCATGGAGGCGGTGGCGATGCGCGGCGGCCGCATCCGGCCGCGCGTCGTCATCGCCAAGCTGTTCGCCTCCGGGATCTGTATCGGCTCCGGCGGCTCGGTCGGCCGTGAGGGTCCGATCGTGCAGATCGGCTCCGCGCTCGGCTCCGCGCTGGGTCAGTGGCTCAAGATCGATCGGCGGCGGCTGCGCACGCTGGTGGGCTGCGGCGCCGCCGCCGGGATCGCCGCGACCTTCAACGCGCCGGTCGCCGGCGCGCTGTTCGCCGTGGAGATCATCCTCAGCGACTTCGGCGTCGCCCAGTTCTCGCCGATCGTCATCTCGTCGGTGGCCGCAACCGTCGTGAGCCGCCATTTCCTGGGCGACTTCCCGGCCTTCGTGGTCCCGGAGTACAGCCTGGTCCACTGGACCGAACTCTTCGCCTACGCGGGCCTGGGAGTCCTGGCCGGGCTCGTGGCGCTCGCCTTCATCCGCAGCCTCTACGGCTGCGAGGACCTGTTCGACCGCATCAAGTTGCCGCCTCCGCTGAAGACCGTGATCGGCGGCGCGCTCATCGGCGTCATCGGCATCTGGGCGCCCCAGATCTTCGGCGTCGGTTACGAGGCGATCGGCGAAGCGCTGCACGGTCGGCTCGTCTGGCAGTTCATGGCCGCTCTAGTCGTCCTCAAGATCCTCGCGGTGTCCCTCACCATCGGATCCGGCGGCTCCGGCGGCATCTTCGCGCCCTCGCTGTTCATCGGCGCCATGCTGGGCGGCGCCGTCGGCACCGTAGTCCACCTCCTCTGGCCGACCAGCACGGCGGGCGTGGGAGCCTACGCACTGGTCGGTATGGGCGCCGTGGTCGCCGCGGGCACCCACGCGCCGATCACCGCCATCCTCATCATCTTCGAGATGACGGGCGACTACAAGATCATCATGCCGCTGATGATCAGCTGCATCATCGGCACGCTGCTGGCGACCCGCGTGCAGCGGGCCTCCATCTACACCATGAAGCTCGTGCGTCGCGGCCTCGACATCCAAAGGGGCCGCGCGGTGAACGTGCTCCAGCACGTGCCCGTGCGTGAGGTGATGCGCACCGACGTGGTCACCGTTAGCCCAGATGCCGATCTCTATTCCCTCATCTCGAAGTTCATCGATCATCCCGGCAGCACCCTGTTCGTCGTCGATGAGAACGACCGTCTGGAAGGCGTCATCACCGCCGACGATATACGACCGGTGATGAGGGACCCGGCCTGCTTCGAGCTGCTGGTCATCGCAGAAGACGTGGCCGAAACCGACTTCCCGGCGGTGACCCCGGACCGCTCGCTGGCCGACGTAATGCGTTTTCTGAGCTCGTACCGCGGCGAGGTGCCGGTCCTCGAGAACGGGCGCCTCGCGGGTGTGATCTGGCCGCAGGATGTCATCGAGCGCTACCACACCGAGGTGTTCAAGCGCGACATGGCCGGCAGCGTGGCGTCAGCGGTGACCGGAGAGAGGAAGGTCGACCTGGTGCCGACCGAGCGTCACACGGTGGTCGCCGAGATCGACGTCCCCGCGGGCTTCGTCGGCAAGACGATCGGCGAGTTGGACATCCGCCGCAACTTCGGGGTCAGCGTCCTGATGATCAAACAGACTTCCGCGCCCGGCGAGGACCGCATCAACGCGGCCCCGACGCCGGACTACGTCTTCCAGCCAGGTGACATCATGCTGGTGTTGGGCCCGGATGAAGAGCTTTCCCATCTACGCCGCGGTGTGCCCCGGCCCACCACATGATAGCCAAATGATAGCTGCATGATCGTCACATGATCGACATGATACCTACGTGATAGCCTACCTGATCGCCCCAGCTCGCCAGCTCCTCGGACGTCCCCTCACGTTCCTCACCCTTGTGGCGCTGGCGGGAGTCGGGGGCCCAGGTTAGACAGACGATCCTATCGCTCGACTCGCACTTGACTAGGTCCGGCCCCGACACTGCCCCCAGCCAACGAGACTATCCCTCCGCTCATTGATCTGAGACTGCGAGCAGCGCAATTTGAAGCACGGCGCCCCGAATCTCAGAGTTATACTTTGGCAACGGTCTACCGCTGAACGCTACCTTCGCGAGTCATAAAGATGAAGTGCTTTGTCATCATGCCCTTCGCCGAAGCCTTTGACCCGGTCTTCCAGGCCGTCAGCGAGGTGGCGGCCAGTGCCGTTCCCGACACCGACTTCGACTGCTATTGGCTCAAGGATGTCCACGCCGCAGGCAGGATCACCGATGACATCATGCACGGGCTCGCCGAGGCGACTTTCTGCATCGCGGACGTCACCGGAGACAACCCCAACGTCATGTGGGAGACCGGTTACGCGATGGCACTGGGAAAGCCGACGATCCTGATCGGGCAGAACATCGACTCGCTGCCCTTCGATCTCCGGTCGCACCGTGTTCTGGAATACTCGCCCGAGCGGCTGGGTGATCTCAAGGACAAGCTCTCAAAAGCCGTACGCGACACACTGGCCCGCTACGAGTTGAAGACGACCGGCGTCGCCACGTTGCCGTCCTCTACGATGGCCGAGCAGCGGACCATCGCGGTGACCGGGTCAATGCGCGCAGATGAAGTCGCAGCCGGCCGAAGAATCGAGGGTCTTCTCACACCGTATCTCTCAGAGCAGACGGTTTGGCTGGTGGGATCCGAAGGAACCGTGGACCTTGCCGCGATTCGTTTCCTGCTCAAGCACGATCAGCAGGTCGCCGCCGTCGGCTACGACCGATTCGATTGCGCGCCGGGGCTACGCGAAATGGTCAAAGAAGGGAGACTCAAGTTCCTCGACGCTTCCGTTGAATCGCTGCCCAGGGGCGTAGAAGGGCCGAGCCCGCGTGATGTGCTGTTCTGCATCAAGTCGGACCTCATCATCCTCTTCTGGGATGGGAAGAGCTCGGGGACACAAGAGATGGTGCGGTACTTCCAGGGACAGGGAGTGAGCACACTCCTCGCATTCGTGTGACCTGAAGACACTGCGGTCCTGGTGCAGCTCTGACTGCAGGCTGCGGACCGCTGCTCAGGAGGATAGCATGACGCCGTCGGCCAAGATTGCGCTGGGCGTGATCTTAGGAATGACGCTGGTCGGCTGCGGAGATGACGGTACCGGGCCATCGACTCCACCGGACGTGAAGGGGACCTACGACGCCACCTACAGCTTCGAGACCACCTTCACAGGAGGGGGCAGTTCCGGCACCTGCCCGGGCACTCTGCGCATCACCGGCCAGCGGGGTCAGAACTTCTCAGGCGACTTCACTATCCAGCCCTCGGATTGCAGGGCCGCGGCAGGTGGCTTTACCGGTACAGTCCAGGCGAGTGGGGCCGTGACAATCAGGGGTCTCTTCGAGGAGTGGATCAACGACGAGACGGGCGCTACAGGTCTCACGTGCAGCGGCCAGGCTGGCCAGAACCTCACCGGAACATTCTCGGGCGATGAGCTGATCGCGGAATCCGGAACGGTCCCGCTAACCTGCGACGATATCGACTACGACCTCGAGGTGTCGGTCACGGCGACGCGTTCGGCGCCGTAGGCTCTGTGCAGCGAAGGCTCTCTGCAGCGATCGCGCGGCGACGGTCAGCTCGATTCCTCTTCCATGTCTCCTTGTAACCGCTTGGCTCCGTCCACAACCTGATCGCAATCGAAAACGCTGACCTCTTCGTCGCCCTCGATCCTGGTGGCTTCGTACCTCGCCGTCGCGAGCACCTCAATCAGTCCCTCGGCGACCTGCATCGCTTCGGGCTCGTCCTTTATGAGTCCTTCTACCACGAGCCGTTCGAGGTTGTCCTCTATGAACCTGAAGATCATGCGAAACCTGTAGACGTGACTCAGGACCACATCTTGAGGCTGATCGGCGTAGCGCTTGAGGATCAGGTTGTCGATCTGGAAGGCAACATTGTCAACGTCGACCTCGAGTGCCTGCTCCTCGCCGGTGTCCTCGTCATAGATGGTGAATCTCTGGGGCCGACGATCCCAATCGTCGTGAGGAGTCTGCATGAGGCGATGTGCCTCTTCCAGGACCTCGTGATATTCCGAGGCCGACCACGGTATCAGTCCGCCGCGAATCGCTCTCCAGTCTGGCCTTTCCATGCCACTCCCAGGCGGATGGTGCAGGGCCACAGGCTACAGCATAAGAGTGGTACGCAGGTCCGCGGCGCGCAACGGCGCTCTGCCGTATCTGATTGACACGCATCTCCCCCTCCCTGGGGTCTCTCGAGTGAGCCTTTCTTGAAAATGAGCAGGAAGCGGTCCCAGCGAGACTCACTTGACTCGCGCTTGACCGAGCAAGGCCATGTTAGCGCCGTCTGGAGCGAAAGGAGATTGCCGTATGGGCTTTCCAAGCATTGCTTCGCTGGCGACCGCCCTAGCGCTCACAGCTTCGGCAAATCT
>LJUI01000163.1 GCA_001303705.1 candidate division TA06 bacterium SM23_40 | reverse complement strand
CTGCGCCGCAGGCGAAGAAGAGTATACCCGGTCGCAGCCCCTTGCCACCGTGATCGAGATAGCTGAAGACAGCATCGCAGACATGACTCGGACGAAAGTATCGGGCGTAGTCCCCCGCTCTGAGATAGCGATAGACACGCTGTCTACGTTCCTCCAGGGCGGTCTTGAACTCCTCCAACGACATCTCGGACGCCACTGCCGGCTCTCCTCAAGTGTCTCACTCAGCCTCTTCGGGACCCAGGTCCGCTGCCTCCACCTGAATCGCCTGCCCTGCATCGCCGATCAGCTTCTCGAGTATGAGTTCGGCCTCTTCGAGCTTCTTCGAACAGTAGGAGACCAACTCCATCCCTTCGCGAAACGTGGCTATCATCTGGTCGAGCGCTATCTCGCCCGCTTCGAGCTGTCGCGTAATCTCCTCCAGGCGCGCCATGGCAGACTCGAAGGTGATCTCCTCGCTCTTGTCTCTCTTGGCCTTTGCCATGTCGGTCAACTATCCTCCAGGGTCAGGAGATCACGACGAGTTGACGTCGCCCGCTCAACCCTACACTCCGCCCCACCACGCGCGAACCATAGATCGAGGAGTTCACCCCCGGTCAGCACACCTCCGTCCGTAACCACGGCACCATCAGGCAGCCTGCGACAGACGCTATACCCGCGAGCCAGTACCGCCTGCGGGCCGAGACTCGCCAGATGACGTGTCGTACTATCGAGCAACCTCTTTCTCAGTGCTACATGACGCTCGCTGGCAAGTTGCAGTCGCCGTTCCAACTCATCGAGCCTCTGCATCCGCCCCGCGATGAGGTCGGCAGGGCGGCGCAGGCCGTAGCTTCTCACCAACGTAACGACACGTTCACGCTGCCTCCCGATCCTGCCGGCTGCCGCAGAGAGAAGCCGCTGTCGAGCCCCGGCGATGACTCCTGCCAATTCCTGCCTGTCCGGCACAACCAGTTCTGCTGCGGCTGACGGTGTGGGAGCCCGCAGATCCGCCACGAAGTCGGCGATGGTGAAATCTATCTCGTGGCCGACCGCGGATATGACGGGAATCGCCGAGGAGAAGATCGCGCGCGCCACGACCTCCTCGTTAAATGCCCAGAGGTCCTCCATCGAACCCCCGCCCCGCCCTACTATCAGGACGTCGGCCAGCCGATGACGGTTCATGCGTTCGATGGCCAGCGCGATCTCTCGGGCCGCGCCTTCCCCCTGGACCTGCACTGGAGCGAGTATGAGGCGGGCAAGCGGAAAGCGTCGCCCGATGATACGGATGATATCGCGTACGGCGGCACCGGTCGGCGAGGTGACGACGCCGATCCGTCCGGGAAATTTCGGAATCGGCTGTTTGTGTACTGCGTCGAATAAACCCTCTTCAGCCAACCGGTGCTTCAATTCCTCAAATGCCCGCGCTAAGGCTCCTATCCCCGCGGGCCGCAATTCTATCACACTGAGTTGGTACTGTCCACTCCTTTCATAGACAGTGATCTGTCCCAGGGCGCGAACCGCCATGCCGTTCGAGGGAAGGGGACCGATCATGCGACGGCGCCGCGAACGGAACATCACGCACCGCAGTTGTGCGCCTTCATCCTTGAGCGAGAAATAGAGGTGACCGGACGAATGTGCCGTGAAGTTAGAGACCTCACCCTCTACCCGGACGAGCGGAAACTCCTCCTCGAGTGATCGGCGGATCTGCCGCGTGATCTCGCTAACCGTGTACACGGTCTCGTCAGTCAGGAGCACGATTCAGCCTCCGGACCGTGGATTCCCGCCTCGCTCATCGACCGCCCAATGCGCCCGGCGGCCGCATCGACGGTGTTGCGCAGGAGCATTGCAATCGTCATCGGCCCCACGCCCCCCGGGACCGGAGTGATGTACGAAGCGACCTCGCGCGCGGACTCGAAGTGGACGTCTCCCACCAACCGGTACCCGCGCTTCTTCGACGAGTCCGCAACCCGGTTCACGCCGACATCGATCACGACGGCATCGGGCTTGATCATCGATCCAACGATCTTTTCCGGCTGCCCCATCGCCGCGACGAGGATATCGGCCTGCCTGGTGTGCGACGGCAGATCGGCCGTACGGGAATGACATACTGTTACGGTCGCATTCGCTCCCCGAGCCTTGCGCGAGAGCAGAATTGCCAGCGGCCGGCCCACTATGTTGCTCCGCCCTGCGATGACCGCGTGCTTGCCCTCCGGATCGACACCGACGTGAGCAAGAAGTTCACAGATGCCGCGAGGCGTTCCGGGCACGAATGTCGGCTGGCCGAGACAGAGCTTCCCGACATTCACCGGATGTAATCCATCCACATCCTTCTCACAGGCAACAGCCTCAGCAACAGATCCTGAGTCGATATGTCCTGGCAGGGGAAGCTGGACCAAGATGCCATGAAACGATGGATCCTGGTTGAGCCGGCGGATCTCCTCGATCAGATCGCCCTCTGATATCGTATCAGCAAATCGCAGCGTCTCTGTCTCAATGCCCACTTCCGCGCAGGCGCGTTCCTTGCCGCGCACATAAGACGCTGATGCCGGATTCTCCCCGACGAAGACGACCGCAAGACCGGGGATGACTCCCCGCTCCCTGAGGCTGCGCACTTCGCCTTCGATCTTCCGGCGTATCTGTTGCGCGATCCCTTTTCCGTCGATGATTTCGGCCGCCATTGCGCACCTTCGCGGTGAGGGACTGCTCATGAAGAGAGGGCGATATCGAGCAACTCGACCCTCTCCGCCAGACCTGTCTCCTCGGACAGAGAGAGCAGCAGGCCATTGAGCCGCACATCGCTTGAAGCAACTTCAAATCGTGTCGGAAGCTGAGTGAGGAACCGCCTGAGCGCCAACTCTTTCTTCATCCCGATGACTGAATCGAATGGGCCCGTCATGCCGACATCCGTGATGTACCCCGTCCCGCGGGACAAGATCTGTGCATCGCAGGTCTGGATGTGGGTGTGCGTACCAACGACGGCAGAGACCCGGCCGTCCAGGTACCACCCCATGGCCATCTTTTCCGAGGTCGCTTCGGCGTGGAAGTCGACGATCGTAAGCTGCACCGATCCAGTCAGTTTCTCGAGCACCTGGTCGGCCGTACGAAACGGACAGTCGAGGTCTCTCATGAATACCCGACCCATGAGGTTGACCACTCCGACTCGGATGCCGCTCCGGCCGGTGAAGATGCCCCACCCGCGCCCGGGAGTCCCTGGCGGGTAGTTGGCCGGCCTCAGGACACGCTCCTCGGTATCGAGCAGGGACACGATCTCACGTCTATCCCAGAGATGGTTCCCGGAAGTTATGCAGTCGATACCGAGATGGACCAGCTCCTCTATCACTTGTCCGGTCAGGCCGTACCCCCCCGCCGCGTTCTCTCCGTTGGCGATCACGAGATCGACGCCCTGCTCAGAGATGAGGTCGGGGAGAAGCCTGGCAACTGCCTTCCTGCCGGGTTTGCCAACAATGTCACCGACAAACAGAACTCTCACACTCGTCCTCGGTCCAGTGAAACACCTCTACTTGGCGTAGTCGATCGCACGCGTCTCCCGGATCACCAGGACCTTGATCTGCCCGGGATATTCGAGTTCGGCCGTCAACCGCTTTGCTACATCCGATGCAAGCTCGACTGCTTGATGGTCGTTCACGTCCTCCGGTTCGACGATGATGCGCACCTCGCGGCCAGCCTGGATCGCATACGCCTTCTGCACCCCGGTAAATGAACTGGCGATCTCCTCCAGATTCTGCAGCCGCTTGATGTACGCCTCGAGGCTCTCTCGCCGCGCCCCGGGCCTGGCCCCGGAGATGGCATCGGCAGCTGCGACGAGAACTGCAATCGTCGATTCGTACGGTACGTCCTCGTGATGGGCAGCGATAGCATTCAAAACGATCGGAGCCTCTCCGTACCTCGCGGCCACCTCGGCACCGATCCGGGCGTGCGGTCCGTCGACACTGTGGTCGAGTCCCTTTCCCAGGTCGTGGAGGAGTCCCGCCCGTTTTGCCACATCGACATCGAGGAGCAACTCCCCGGCCATCATCCCGGCCACGTATGCAACCTCGCGGGAATGTTGGAGGACGTTCTGCCCGTAGCTGGTCCGGTAGCGGAGCCGACCCAGGAGCTTGAC
Source organism: candidate division TA06 bacterium SM23_40 (assembly GCA_001303705.1). Taxonomy (GTDB): domain Bacteria; phylum LJUI01; class LJUI01; order SM1-40; family SM1-40; genus SM1-40. The sequence goes on along the minus strand of LJUI01000163.1, from coordinate 1,374 downwards.
CAGATCGGGATGGAGGCCCGGCACTCCAACTTCGAGCACCGTTTCTTCACCGATCTGCCTGATCAGCTCGTTCATCTCCTCACGTGTCTTATCGACGATTTCCTCGATTCGCGCAGGATGGATGCGCCCATCTGCGATGAGTCGCTCCAGGGCTATCCTCGCGACCTCCCTGCGCACCGGGTCGAATCCGGAGAGCGCTACCGCCTCCGGGGTGTCGTCGATAATCACCTCGACGCCGGTCGCCGTCTCGAAGGAGCGAATATTCCTCCCCTCGCGGCCGATTATCCTGCCCTTCATCTCTTCGTTGGGGAGTGAGACAACAGAGACCGTACTCTCAACTACGTGGTCTGTTGCGCACCGCTGGATTGCCTGAGCGATGATGTGCCTCGCCTCCCGCTCTGCCTCTTCCTTCGCCTTGTCCCGGATGCTCTTGATCAGTTGCGCACCCTCATGCCGTGCCTGATCTTCGAGATTGGTGATAAGCTGTTTCTTTGCCTCCTCAGCGGTCATGCACGCGATTCGCTGCAGCCGCTCGTTCTCCTCCTCGAGGAGCTTGGTGAGACGATCGTCCTTGGCGCGCAGCGTGCGGTCCCGTGTGGAGAGGTCACGCTCTCTCTTCGTAATCTCTTTCTCTTTTTTCGCGATCAGGTCGGCTTTCCGTTCCAGGTTCTCCTCGCGCGCACTGAGCTTACGCTCCAGGTCGATCTGAGTCTGTCGTTCGACCTGTGCCTGCTTCTCCCATGCGCTCCGTGCCTTATACACCTCATCCTTCGCCTCCAGAACGGCTGCTTTCCTCTGAGTCTCAGCCTCTTTCTCAGCCTCAGAGACAATTTTCTCTGCCAGTCGTTCTGCGTTGATGAGCTTACTCTCGCCGATCCTTTTCGCCACGTACAGGCCGAGCAAGAACATCGGCACGCCGCCCACGAGGAAAACGAGTAGAAGATACCCAAGGTTCGGCATAGCTTTACCTCACCTCCTCACTATCGTGTATCGTCAGCTGTTCTTTGTGAACGTTGTCTTCTTCTCTTTTTCCCTTGCGCTCTCTTTCCCTTCTGTTCGTCTGCTATTCGTACCTCTCGTCCTTTTGTTGTCTCTCGTTTCTGCCCTTTCGATGTTTGTCTTTCTTCGTCTTTTCTCGCTTGGTCCTCTCGCCTCGATATTCGACTCTCTGTCTGCTGCGCCCTTCCCCGTCGTAGCTTCTGATGTTCCGCAATGGTCCGTTCAAAGCCTCTGTCGACCGGTCGGTAGTAACGCTTCGGATGAAGAAGATATATCTGCTCCTGATGTCCTTCAGGTGCGCTGTGGGGATAGAGGTATCCTTCACCCCGTCCCAGCCGCGCAGCTCCCGGGTAGCTCGCATCTTGAAGATGAGAC
>LJUI01000036.1 GCA_001303705.1 candidate division TA06 bacterium SM23_40 | reverse complement strand
CCTCCTTCGTCCACGCGCTGCCATGGTCCTGTCTCCCTCATCTCACCCGCAGCTCCTGCCACGCGCCCGGCCCCTATATAGAGAGAGACCGGGCCCGTGCCCGGTCTCTCGTCGGGATACTACACTCAGCGGTCCTACCTGTCAAGCGATTTCACTGCCAGCTCGATTCCACTGCCAGCTGTCGACGCAACATAGAGGTGCCAGAGCCGGCACCACGGAGATCTCGCGCTTCGCAGCCCCGAGGACATGGATTCCACCTGCCGGGGATGCGGGAGGAATCGACACTCAGGCGGTTGACATGGGCGCCTCGATCGGGTAGGTTTGTCCCATATATTCTATTGCGAGTCACCTGCGAGTCACCGGAATGGACGGGCACGGCCGAAGAAGCTGCCGCGGAGAGGGATTCAGCCCACATGGATCACCAGATGGATCGTACTGAGATACCGGCAAGAAAGGCACTGGAGATCGCTGTCGAGGCCGCCCGCGAGGCCGGTCACTATCTTATGGACCACTTCGGTCCGTCGCGAGAAGTGGAGCGCAAGGAATCTCACCACAGTGTCGTTTCAGAGCAGGATAGAGAGTCCGAATCGCTGATCATCGAGAGACTGAGAAGGGAATTCCCCGACCACTCGTTCATCTCCGAGGAAGCCGGACGGGATGCGATCTCCGGAGACTACCTCTGGGTGATCGATCCGCTCGACGGATCGAGCTACTATGCGCGAGGATTGGATACATTCAGCATATCCGTCGCCCTGCTCCACAGATGGGGCCCCGTCCTCGGAATCGTCTCCTGCCCCGCGACAGGAGAGTTCTTCTCCGCCTGCAAGGGAGAGGGCGCGTACGTGAACGGAACCCGCATCCAGGCGTCTACGGTAGACCGGCTCAATGACAGCATCGTATCGTTCGGCCACAGGATGTTGCGGCTCGACGACGACGGCTCGGCGACGAGAGAACTCCTCAGGTCAGTACGATCGATCAGGGCAGGCGGGTCGTGTGCCCAGGAGCTCTGCTATGTCGCCTGCGGCAGGATCGAGGGCGTTGTCAGCAGAGATCAGAGTATCTGGGACTACGCCGCCGGGAAACTGATCCTGGAGGAGGCAGGCGGCACCCTCACCGACTTCCACGGCTCCTCGCCACAGCTCGAGAGTCTCCGAACGAGAGATCTGTCACTTGTCGCCTCGAACCGCATCCTCCAGAGCGCCATACTGGAGAAGCTCTCCCACGAGTAACCTCTTCCGTGTACGCCCTATCCGCTCCGCTTCAGTTTCCCCGTCCGCTTCGCATGCCCCTCAGCCGCCCTGAAGATGACGAGCCCCCCGGGAATGAGCACGATGCCGAGCCCTAGTATCAGGGCGACCGTCGGCCACAGCTCAGTGATAGACGCCCCCTCCAACAGAGCCCTGCGTATCGCCCGCAGGGTATAGGTGGCCGGGGAGACCGCCGAAAGCGGGCGAATCCAAGCCGGCAGCACGTCCACCTCATAGTACACCCCCGAGATGAGCAGGAGCACGGCCTCGAAGATGTGCGTCGCCTGAGCGCCCTTCTCAGTCGAGAGCAGGGGAAGAACCGCCGCCACAAGCCCCAATCCGACGAAGGAGAGTCCACTCACCATCAGTATGATGAGGGCCGTCACGAGGTTCGCGCCCTGCAGGCTGAGCCGGAAGAAGATCGCCACACAGAAGAGCAGCAAGAAGCTCCGAAGCGTCCCATAGATGATCGCGAAGACGCAGTTACCGCCAAGGTGCGTGAACCGGTGGATCGGCGCCATGAAGGTGTACTCGATCGTACCCTCCCAGCGCTCCCAGGCGATCGACTCGCTGATCTCGTGAAACAGAAGCGAGAGGAACCCCCAGATCATCGCGCCCACTACCAGGTACATCACCTTCTCTTTCCCCTGTGTGACGCCGATGAATGCGATCGTCAGCGAATTGACGATGCTGTAAGTGACGAAGACGGCCTCCCACCCTATGTAGCGTCGTACGAGCGTGAAGTTACGTTCTACAAACGCCCACGAGGCCCCAGCCTCGGCCATAATCCCCATTCTACCTTCCTCCTGAATCGCGACAACTCTCGCAGGGGGCCGACTTCCCCCGCGCAATCTGCCGTCAGCACATGGCTCATATATCGCTCATCGTCATGTTCGATCTCACTCATCCTCATCTCCCCAGCCTTTTCCTGTGAGTTCGAGGAACACATCTTCTAATGTAGTGCCGCCATCTCCGCTGCCGATCGCTCGCTTCAGCCCTTCGGGCGTATCGACCGCCACGAACCGTCCGCCATCAATGATGGCGACCCGATTGCATACCCGGTCCGCCTCGTCCATGTCGTGGGTCGTGAGGAGAATGGTCGCATCGTGCTCGTCCCGCGTTTCGAGAATAAACCGCTGCACCTCCCGCTTCGACTTCGGATCGAGACCCGTAGTCGGCTCGTCGAGCAGAAGCAGTACGGGAGAGGTCATGAGTGCCCTCGCAATCGCCACCTTCTGCTGCATTCCACGGGAGAGATCCTCCAGGGGATCGCTCATCCGTTCCCTCTTGAAGCCCAGACGCTCCATGATGCGGAGTGTGGCCTCACGCCCCTCTTTCGGCGGCAGTCCATACAGCCGGGACGCATACCTGAGATTCTCCCACGCCGAGAGCCTCTTGAAGAAAGAGGCATCGACGCTCACGCGGTTGATGAGGCGGCGGACCTGGCGCGCCTCCTTCTGGACGTCGTATCCGAAGACCGAGACACTTCCCTGGTCGGGGTAGAGGAGCGTGGAGATGATCCGCACCAGCGTGCTCTTCCCCGACCCGTTCGGCCCGACGATCCCGAATATCTCGCCCCTGGGCACGGAGAACCCGACATCCCTGAGCGCAAAAACCTTCCGTCTCCCCGCGCGTCTCATCGGGAACCGGCGTTCGCCCGGCCCGCCGCTCGGGGTCTTGTAGAACACCTTCCCTACGCTGTGACAGGCCAATGCCACGTCCCCTGCCTCTGGAAGCACGGCAGTCTTCCCGACATGACCTCTTTTCATTGGTTTCGTTTTCATATCCTGTACTCGTTCACTGGTGGTCCCACCCTGCACCTTCGCCACAACGAGTCGCCCCTGTTCGCGATCGTCAGCCGCCCGGGAGGCCATCTCGCTCACCTCCTCCCGCCGTCAGGCCGTGGTAGAGATTTCCTACGAAAAAAGATGGGATCGTCGCTCTTTCCGATCCCATGGCCGAAACGACATAAAAGCGGCCATGGGCACCTTCTCGGAGGTGCCCATGGCCCAATGACTTACGCGATGCACTAAAACAGGTAGGCTACGGACACACTCCTCCCTCGTCGAGAAGCCCGATACTCAACTTTGCCAACCTGCTTAGCATCGATTCCTCCAGTACTCAGTGGCGGCTGCAAGGCGGGCCAGCCCGGCCTGCAGTCTCGCGTACGTCCCTAACTACTCTTGTCACAACTCTAGCCCATGGGCCGGTATCTGTCAAGCCTTTTTTCCCTGTCTGTCGCTATGACGGGATCCCTACCTGCAATCGGTTCGCCCTCGTACGACGCGCTGCCCTCTCTGCAACAGGTAGCCCACCCGGAATACGTCACCCTCTCGGTAACAGGTGCCCCCCCTGGAGTATGTCACCCTCCGTGCAACGGTTTACCCCCCTGATGCCTGACCTTCGGCAATTCTAATGAAACCATCTCGCCGTTCAAGACGTATAAGTACTGACACCCTCCTATGTGCCTCCCCGACAGATATGCGCTCTTTGTCGGGCTGACGCCCCGGCGTCGGTCCCAGGTCAGAACGTCACTCACCATCACACCACAGAGGGAGGAAATGGCGATGACGCACAGGCTTCTCCTCACGTGCACCCTCACCCTCATGCTGATGACTGGCGCCGTCGCCGCCGAGGGCTCGGGCAACATCATTACCGAGTCCCGCGAGGTCGCGGATTTCAACTGCATCTCGTTGAGCGGCACCGGCAGGGTGATCATCGACCAGGGTGAGGAAGAATCTCTCACCATCGTGGCAGAAGACAACATCATGCCCTACGTCGAGGTAGAGGTGAGGGACCGCACACTTCACCTGGGATTCCATCCAGATAAGTCCCCGACTGACACACGGTCCACCAAGCCGGTCACGTTCAAGGTGGGTATGAGGGAAATCCTCGGGCTGGCCGTCTCCGGACCAGGACGCATTCACGCGCCCGCCATCACGACCGAGGCTCTCGATGCTGCCGTCTCCGGACCGGGGAAGATCGCAATCAGCTCGTGTACTGCGAACCGGTTGGCGGTGGACATCAGCGGCTCGGGGTGCGTGGCCGTGGCTGGAGAGACCCCGATAGAGACGGTCAACATCTCCGGCTCTGGCAGATATGTCGCCCCCGAGCTCGAGAGCGAGACGACGACTGTCGTGGTCACGGGCACGGGGTGTGCCACTGTCTGCACACATGATAACCTGACGGCCACGGTGACCGGAACAGGCGAAGTGGCCTATTACGGCAGCCCGATCGTCGCTCAGGTGATGGAGGGCTCCGGCAGGCTGACACAGCTCGGACGCTGACCTGAGCTTGCTCCGGTTGGAGGACGCTCCCGGCCGTGTCCGAGTGTACGGCAACGCGCGATCCGGTAAATCGATATACGGCGCCACCATGTCAGGGGGATGAGTCGAGGAGGACGCTGCACAACTCGTTTCGCATACTGACAGATATCGCCGCACTTCCACCACCGCCTCGCAGGTGAGGATATATGAGTTGAGGCGACCTGCCCCACGTACTGACTCATCATCTGCGGGGCGTTGGTGTATCAAGCCAATCGTCTCCGCAGAAGTGCAGACCCGGTTCTCTGGTTGACTCTGTTCCCCTCAGTGTGGTATTTGTATCCTACGCGACTCCCGAACACGATACTGCCTGACTCATAGGCAGGGTGCGGACTCTGCAACGGCCGGATCAATGGATCCTGTGTGCGGACCGCCGGGCGAGTTGCCTCGCCGGGGTGAGTGCGTCCCGCGCTCCGTATATCGCCGGGAGTTACACACCATCTGAGAGAACCGATGGACATAGGTGAGACTCTCTATGTGACGTCGCGCAGGGAGTGGCGGCGGTGGCTTGCTCACCACCACCGCCACAAGAACGAGATCTGGCTCATCTTCTACAAGAAAGCGACGGGCACACCATCGATCTCCTATGACGCCTCTGTCGAGGAGGCCATATGCTACGGCTGGATCGATGGCCAGCTGAAGTCGATAGACCAAGGTAAGTTCGCACGTCGCTTCACGCCGCGGGAGAGGCGTAGCACCTGGTCGAACTCCAACCTGGCTCGCGCACTCAGGATGCTGCGTGCCGGAAAGATGACTAAGGCGGGAAAGGTTCTGTTGCCGGATAAGGTGCTCGGACTCCACAAGCCCCCGGAGCCGCCGCATGAGTGAAGATAGGCCCGCCCCGTGGGCAGCCGTAGACTCACCTCATAGATGGCGGTGGATCCACCCCGCGGTGAACGACCGGAGAGATGCATGGAGGCCACGCGGTCAGATCACATGTACCACCGCCGCGTACCCACGCAGCCAAGTAGAGGTCTGCTACGCGGGCGCATACGAAGGAGGGAGATGCCGGATGATGAAGTGCATCGCTATCCCACTGGTCGCAGCTGCTTTTCTCATAGGAGGCTGTAAAGTGATCAGCGGCTCAGGAACCCTCGTCACCGAGTCCCCTGATGTGAGCAACTTCAACAAGATCTCGCTCAACGGTTCAGGCACCGTGAATCTCACGCAAGGCGAGAGGGAATCGCTCACGATCGAGGCTGAAGATAATATCATGCCCTACATCGAAGCCAAGGTGAAGAACAGTCAACTCGTCCTCGGGTTCAGACGCGCTGAGAGAGGGACGGCGATCCGACCGACGAAGCCGATCACGTATACCCTCACCATGAAGGAGATCGTCGGACTCGAGGTCTCAGGCTCAGGAAGCATTGAAGCGCCCTCCGTCGCGACGGACCGTCTGGGCCTGGCCATATCGGGATCTGGTAGCATCACCATCAGCTCGCTCAGGGCAGAGGAGCTACATACCGACATCACTGGCTCGGGCAGGTGTGATGTGGAGGGGGAAGTCCCCCGACAGGTGGTCGCCATCTCTGGCTCCGGCGAGTACCGTGGCTCGGAACTGGAGAGTCAGTCAACAGCAGTCGATGTGAGTGGTTCCGGCTCCGCCAGAGTCTGGGTCCGCGAAAACCTGAGCGTCGCCGTCAGCGGCAGCGGGGAGGTCGACTACTACGGGAGCCCCCGAGTAGTTACGTCAGTGAGCGGTTCCGGGGACGTTAGGCGCATCGGAGACCGATAGGGGCAGATCCCGATCTCCTCTTTCGCTGGGCCCGCCACCGCCGCTCGTTCTCCCCGGCAGACGGCTCCTCCATTTCCCCATCTGGTCTGCACACCCGAAGCACACCAGATGGTTCGTTTCTACTCGCTCTGCGTCCGGGATTTCGAATCCGTTGACTCTCAGGCCCAGGCAGCGATACAATGGTGACCTCTCACGTATGCCCGGGTGCTCCTGACTGAGCGGAGTCTCGACCACCAGAGGCCAGATCGATATTCGTCACGTCGAGGGCACGAGCAGAGGAGGAAACGATGGACTTTCTCGAATGGACGTATCTCGGTAACACGCTCCAGCGGTGGCTGGTCGGTCTTCTCATCACCCTGACCGCCTTGGCGGCACTCCGTATTCTGCGGACCCTTCTGCACCGTCGCTTCTCTGCCGTAGTGCGGAGGATCCCCGGCGACTGGGACGAGCTAGTGACGCTCCTCTCCCGGAGAACGAACTCCTTTCTCCTCGCCATATTCTCCACCTACGCCGGATCCCTTGCGCTCACCCTCCCCGGAAAGGTTCCCGTCTGGATCGGCACACTGGCCTTTATCGCGCTCCTCATACAGATCGCGCTGTGGGCGGATGCCATCATCCCGTTCTGGGTTACCCGTTATCAACGACGGCAGATCGAAGAGGATGCGGCGCGTGTGACAACCGTCAGAGCGCTCAGCTTTGTCGTCCGGCTCATTCTCTTCTCCATTGTCGCACTTCTCGCCCTCGACAACATACCGGGCGTAGAGGTGACCACGCTCATTGCCAGCTTAGGGGTCGGAGGCATCGCCGTCGCACTGGCCGTCCAGGGACTCCTTGCCGACCTCTTCGCGTCTCTCTCCATATCGCTGGATAAGCCGTTCGTCATCGGAGATTTCATCATCGTCGATACCTATCTCGGAACCGTTGAGCACATAGGCCTCAAGACGACGCGAATCCGCAGTCTCTCGGGCGAACAGCTCATCTTCTCGAATAATGACCTCCTGAGCAGCCGGATCAGAAACTACAAACGCATGGCGGAACGACGCATCGTCTTCTCGTTCGGAGTAATCTACCAGACACCGCACGAGAAGCTCCGCGAGATTCCTTCGATAGTACAGCAGATCGTGGAGCCCCTGGAGTTGACGCGCTTCGATCGGGCCCATTTCAAGGAGTATGGCGACTTCTCTCTCAATTTCGAGGTCGTCTACTACGTGCTCGACCCCGATTACAGGCTGTATATGGACATCCAGCAGGCGATCAACCTGGCTATCTACGAGGCCTTTGAGGAGCAGGGTATCGAATTCGCCTATCCCACGCAGACTCTCTACGTCAGTGACGGACGGGCTCCTCTGGAGAAGGCACCATCGTTCCCGCCCAGCTCCGCATAACCATTCGCCTGTCCGAGGCACACGACCAGCTGGCGCTCGATCTGGTCGTCAGGCCGTCCTCTCCTGCATAACGAGTGATATAGAGGCAGTTTCCGTGCTCTTGTGCTACAGAGAGTTTAAACGATAATGAGACAGCAGCCGGCCCTCAATAAGCGACAGATCAGAGAGTTTCGCAACGTGGTGTACGCGCACTACAACCGCCACGGCCGAGACCTTCCGTGGCGGAAGTCCACGGATCCGTACAGGATCCTCGTCTCAGAGATGATGCTCCAGCAGACGCAGGTCCCGCGCGTAATCGAGAAGTACGATCTGTTCCTGCGCACATTCCCCGACATCGTCTCCCTCGCACGCGCCCCGCTGCGCGAGATACTCGCCGTCTGGCAGGGATTGGGATATAACCGACGAGCCCTCGCACTGAAGCGGATAGCCGAGACTCTTACCGCGGAATACAACGGAAAGATCCCATCCGATGCAGAGGCGCTCACTGCTCTCCCGGGGATCGGCGTCGCCACCGCCCACGCGATCTGTGCGTTCGCGTTCGACCAGCCGACCATCCTGATAGAAACCAACATACGCACGGTCTTCATACATCATTTCTTCACTGAAAGAGACTCCGTCAAGGACAGCGAGATACGCCCCCTTGTCGCCCAGACGGTCGACACCAGCAATCCCCGGATATGGTACTGCGCACTCATGGACTACGGAGCGGCGCTGAAGAAGGAACATCCGAACCCCAGCAGTCGAAGCGCACACCACTCGAGACAGACGCAGTTCGAAGGCTCGAACCGACAGATCAGAGGCAAGATCCTTCGATCACTTGTCGACAGACGCCGGATTGCCCGGGATAGACTGCCCCATGAGATCGAATGCGCCCCGACACTGGTCACGAAGAACCTCGAGCAGCTCGAACGGGAGGGATTGATCGTAGCAGAAGGCAGGTATGTATACATACCGTGAACGGCCTGATTCTTGAAGGAGACATCGCCGAACCATCACGATCACCAGATCGACAAGGAGGCAAACGAATGCGTTCCCATGGACAGATTCTGTCAGTGCCAATCGTCCTCATACTGACCGCGGGTGCCGCCCTCGGCCAGGGGCTGGCCGATCCGTACGAGATCCTCCACAAGCACTACAAGGCTATCGGGGGACTGGAAAGACTCGCCGCGGAGGAGACGAGATATTCCGAGGGGACGGTGACCATGCCCGGCATGGAGGGCACCATTAAACAGTGGATGGAGCCGCCAGCCAGAAGACGAGAGGAGCTCGACCTGAAGGTCTTCAGGCAGACTACGGGGGACAATGGTCAGGTCAACTGGGTGGTCGACACAAATGGAAAGCTCACCATCGTACGCGATGAGGCGGCGATTGCGAGAAGGAAGATCGAGACCTTGCTCGAGATGTACGACCATCTAAATCCGGACTCAGAGCACTTCACTCTGAGCTTTGAAGGCATTGAGACAGTCGGCACGGACGACTGCTACCTCGTCAAGATCGAGAACACCATCAACCAGGACATCCGGTATGAGTATTTCGATACCCGAGACCTGTTTCTCAGGAAATCCCTGCAGCTGCAGCCAGACATGGAAATCGAAACGCTCTACTCAGACTACCGGCAGGTCAACGGGGTCCATCGCCCATTCAAAATGGAGGTCGCGATCGCGCCGGTCGGCCAGACGATGACGATTCAGCTGGCCACCTATGACGTTGGCCGGGAGTTCGAACCTTCCCTTTTCGAGCCGCCTCAGCAGGATGTCCAGGATTTTTCCTTCACCGAGGGCTGGAGCTCTGAGGACATCCCGTTCCAGTACATTGAGGAACACATCTACCTGAATGTCTCGATCGGCGGCAAAAAGACGCTCTGGATTCTCGACACCGGGGCAAGTGTATCGGTCATCGACTCAGCCTTTGCTGCCGAACTCGGCCTCCAGCCCGAAGGCAGACTGATGGGCCAGGGCGCGGGAGGCCCGGTCGAGATCTCCTTCACTACACTGCCTCCATACAGTATCCCCGGCATAGAATTCAGCGAACAGATGGTTGCCTCTCTCAATATTCATGACCTATTCCACAATGCGTTCGGATTGGATGTGGCGGGAATTCTCGGGTACGACTTCCTGTCGAGACTCGTAACGAAGGTCGACTACGCCAACGAAAAGCTTTCATTCTATCATCCGGACAGGTTTGAGTACCACGGCGACGGCACAGTACTCGAGGCTCCGCTGAGGGAGAATATCTTCACTGTGGCGACCACCGTTGACGGTAAATATTCCGGTAAATGGAGGGTCGATCTCGGTGCTGGCGGCGTGCATCTCGATTGCCTTCCTCCCGACATAGAGGGCGTTGTCATCCGGAGAGGGATTGAGAGAGTGGGCCGCGGTGCGGGCGGCGAATTCCCGGTGCGGAACCTGCGCTTTCGGACGATAGAATTCGCGGGGTTCGTGGTAAAAGATCCGCTCATCAGCGTTCCTCCGGGGAGGTGTCCGGAGACATTCGGTGACGCGGAGCCGATTGGCACCCTCGGCAATAGACTCTTTCAGCGCTTCGTGCTGTACCTCGATTACGAACGCCAGCAGCTCATCGTCGAAAAGGGAGCGGACTTCAACCGAACACCCCCGAGAGACAGGAGCGGCCTCCAGATCTGGCTATCGGAAGATGATGATATGGAGGTCAATTTCGTCTCCCCCGATACTCCTGCTGCAGAGGCGGGTTTCAAGAAAGGCGACATCATCGAGTCGATCAACGGTATCAGTGCGGACTACTTTGCGGGGGTCATCTCAGTCCGTGAGCTCCTGCGGGAAGACGCAGGGACCGAGTACCGCTTCACCATTCTCCGCGACGGGAAGATGAAGAAACTCAAGATGAAATTGCGCGATTTGTACTGAGATCGACAGGGGCGCACTACGCCGGGAGCCGATTGGGATTCAGCGCGTCCTGACATGCGGAGAGCTGCCGCCCGGCGGCCGGCGTGTGCCGAGGAGAGCAGGCGATGGAGAGAGAAACCTTCAGGCGTTACGGGCATCAGGTCGTCGACTGGGTGGCCGACTATCTGGAAGATGTGGAGCGCTACCCTGTCCTCTCCCCTGTGGTCCCGGGAGAGGTGCAAAAGCAGCTCCCGCGGGAGCCTCCGGTGACGGGCGAGCCAATGGACAAGATACTTGCCGACTTCCGCGACATAATAGTCCCGGGAGTCACCCACTGGAACCACCCCCGCTTCTTCGCTTATTTCCCTGCAAACAACAGCGGGCCCTCGATCCTGGGAGAACTGCTCTCGGCTGCGCTGGGCATTAACGCCATGGTCTGGCAGACCTGTCCTGCTGCCACGGAGCTCGAGGAACTGGTCATGGACTGGTTGCGGCAAATGCTGGGATTGCCCGAGAGGTTCCGCGGCGTGATCCAGGACACAGCATCTACGGGCACGCTCTGCGCCCTGGTCTGTGCCCGTGAGCGGGTCACGGGTTTCAGAGTGAACGCCCACGGCTTCGCTGCCGGCACAGAGGGCGGGACGCTGCGTGTGTACACGTCTCAGGAGGGCCACTCCTCCGTCGAGAAGGATGCGAAGATCGCGGGTTTCGGGGCTGAGAACGTGGTCCGCGTCGAAGTTGACGAGGCATACGCGATGGATCCGCGCGATCTCGAACAGCGTATCGTAGCCGATCAGAGAACCGGGCTCCGCCCCTGCTGCATCGTGGCGACAGTGGGGACGACATCATCTACAGCTATCGATCCATTGACACCCATCGCCTCAGTAGCGGAGCGATACGGCCTCTGGCTCCATGTGGACGCCGCGCTGGCCGGAAGCGCCGCGATCTTACCGGAGAAGCGTTGGATCCTGCAAGGCATTGAAGGCGTCGACTCGTTCGTCTTCAATCCCCACAAGTGGCTGTTCACGAACTTCGATTGCTCAGCCTACTTCACCCGCGATCCAGAGACGCTCATCCGGGCGCTTTCCGTCCTCCCCGAGTATCTCAAGACGGATCTCGACCGGCACGTGACAAACTACCGGGACTGGGGCATCCAGCTCGGCCGCCGCTTCCGGGCGCTCAAGCTCTGGTTCGTGCTCCGTTCCTATGGTGTGCAGGGATTGCAACAGCGTCTCCGTGAGCACATCGCCCTCGCCGAGGAGTTCCGCACCTGGGTGGAGGCGAGCGAGCACTTCGAGCTCCTCGCTCCCGTGCCGCTCAACACCATCTGCTTTCGGTTCCACCCCAGAGCTGAGGCCGAGGACGAGCTCTCGGACGAGAAGCTGGATCAACTCAACAAAGCACTGCTCGACGAAGTGAACGCCTCAGGACGCATCTACATCACGCACACGCGGCTCGGAGGGCGCTTCACACTCCGCTTCTGCGTCGGCCAGACACAGACCCGCCGTGAGCACGTGATCGAAGGATGGGAGTGTATACGCAACGCGCGCGTTGTGCGTGCTCGCATTGAATCCGGCGACAAAGGTCACGATGGATGTTAGGGGCAGGCGCTGAGGGGAGGGAGACAGTCACATGGGGAGCGCGACCCATCTATCTCAGCGAACTCAAGTCCATCAAGGAACTCGGGTGCAAGGACTCAATGGAGATGTAGCCGTTGCCCGACTACAGAGATGGTCTCCGAGGTGGGCGACCGGGGGAGGTATTGACGGTGGACGAGAAACTCAAACAGCGGTTCGTGGAACTCTGGAAGAAGTACTTCTTCAGGGCCGAGCTTCCAATCGCATTCTACTACACTGATGAGGAGACGCAGAGAGAGCTCGTGCCGCCCCCTCGTGAGCACCGGTGTGTCATCTGCGATCTTACCAGAGTGCGCAGCGGCGCATCACTCTGCTTCAACGTCGACGGAATCGGCTGCCCCGGCGGGAGGCGGTATCTGGGATTCGAACAGGATCTGATGCCGAACTTCGAGTACTTCCTCTCATGCGGCATTCCCGGCGAACTCGAAGGTGAACGCTATAAGAAGTCGCCGGAACTGGTGCGAGAGCTTCTCAAACACCATCCCCCGCTTCGCGCCCCTGCCGAGTACATCGTCTTCAAGAGGTGGGACAACCTGGGTAGCAAGGATGAACCGGCCGTCGTGATCTTCTTTTCACCCCCGGACGTCCTCTCGGGCCTGTTCACACTGGCCAACTTCGACGAGGCCGATCCCAATGGAGTAATCGCTCCCTTCTGTTCGGGATGCGCCTCGATAGTCGACTATCCGTACCGGGAGCGCGCCTCCGCTCGCCCCCGGGCAGTGCTCGGCATGTTCGATGTCTCCGCGCGTCCGTGTGTGCCAGATGAAGTGCTGTCGTTCGCGGTTCCCTGGCCGAAGCTCGTCCGCATGATCGACAACATGCCGGAGAGCTTCCTCACCACCGGCTCGTGGGACAAAGTGCGAGGAAGAATCGAGTAGTGCCCATCCGGAGCGCAAACTCACCGTACTTCCCCGGCGTCGCCACCCGACTCCAGACAGAGCTCTGATTGTGTGTGCGAGGCGAGGCTCGCCAGGACAGGTGCTGGCCCGAGCTCTAGGGCCCACCCCGATGAACCATCCCCCCCAGTGGTCGCTCATAACGGCCACAGCAAGGGTATGAGGAGCACGGCCAGACCCCAGAAGACCACATTGAGTGGTCCGCCAACGCGAGTGTAGTCGCTGAAACGGTACCCTCCCGGGGCGTAGATCATAGTGTTCGTCTGATAGCCGACGGGTGTGGCAAAGCTCGTCGAGGCGGCGAATGTTATCGCCACCAAGAACGGCCGAGGGTCTACGTTTATCGACGTAGCTGCAGAAAGTGCGATGGGCGCGAGCAGGATGGCAGCGGCATTGTTCGACATCGTTTCCGTCAGGATCGCCGTGACGATGTATATCACCGCCAGTACCGCAACTGGCCCGAATCGCACAAACGGACCCAATGTTGCATTCGCCAGCCAGGCGGCAGCCCCGGTCTCCTCAAGTGCGAGCCCCAGCGGAAGGATGCCGCCCAGCAGGAAGATCACCCTCCAATCTATCGCCCTGTAGGCTTCCTCCATTCTCAGGCAGCCACTCAATACCATGCCCACAGCGCCTATCAGTGCGGCGACAAAGATCGGCACGGCGTTGGTCACAGCCAGGACGACTACTGCTAGCAACAGTAAGAGTGCGTAAACGGCCCGATCCTTCCGTAGATAGAGCTCCGTCAACTCATTCGTCACTATCAGGTCTGGTGATCGCATGAGACGGGATACGTCTTCCCTGCCGCCTTGCACCAAGAGCGTGTCCCCGCCGTCGAGCTGAATATCGCCGAGACGCTCACGCAGGACTCTTCCCCGGCGCTGCAGGGCAAGAACCACCCCTCCATACCGACGAAAGAAACCCGCATCCCGTAGTGTGCGCCCGACCAGACTCGAGCGCGGCGGGATAACAGTCTCTATCAATTTCAGCTCGTCAGAGCTGATCTCTTGATCGCGCATGGTCACATCTGTCTTCATGGTCAGACCATACTGGTCAGCAAGCGCCATGAGCTTCTCCACATCCCCGTGGAGCACCAGGATGTCTTCTGCTTCCAGTTTCGTCCTCAAGGGCCGCCACGTCGCGTCGCCACCGCGTATCAGCTTGATCAGAGTCAGTTCTCTATCGGTACCCGCCTCGCTCTCGACCCACGTCTTCCCGATAAGCGATGAGGTCTTCTCAACAAGCAGTTCCGCCAAATAGTCAGCAAGACGGTACTTGTCAACCTGCTCTATTTCTCCTTCCCGCCTGGGCAGCAGCCAGCGAGTCGCGATGACGAGATAGACGATGCCGAAGACCGACATCAGTATTCCCAGGCGGGCGAACTCGAACAGCCCGAAGCCAGCCAGACCGGCATCGACCGCAATCGAGTTGACCAATATGTTTGTCGACGTGCCGATCAGGGTGCATACACCGCCGAACTGACTGGCGAAGGAGAGGGGCATTAATACCCGGGACGGAGCGATTCTGCGCGCTCTCGCCAATACCGCGGCGACCGGGATGAAGATTGCGACGGTGGCGGTGTTCACAATGAACGCGGAGAGAACGGCAATGGCTGCGCACAACACAAGAACCAGGCGTGTCTCAGATTTCCCGGCGAGCCTGTCCAGCCGGCGTGCCAGCCATTGGACAAGACCAGTCCGCACCAACCCGGCGCTCAGAACGAACATGGCCGCGACAGTCGCCGTGGCCGGGCTTGCAAACCCGTACAGGGCCTGGCCCGGCTCGATGAGACGCAGCACGACCAGGGCAGTCAATACACAGAGAGCTATGAGGTCAACCCGCAGTTTCCCGCTGATGAACAGGCCCATGGCGGCGACAACCACTGCGAGCACGACGGTCGACTCGAGATTCGGCATTGTCAATTGGCTGTCTAAAAGACCACATCCAGTTCCCACCGGGTCCAGTGGACCTCAGCGGACTGTACACATCGCCCCGCGTTTATGTCTACTTCCTTTTGCGCTTCGTGATCATCTCCTCGACTTCTTCCGCCCCCTCGGCGTAGAATTTCTCTTCGTCCGGGGCCAGTTCCTTGAGGAGCCTGAGGAACTCCCCCGCATGGACCCGCTCCTCATCAGCGATGTCCTTGAGTACCTCGCGGGCCAGCTTGCTGTCGGTCGACTCAGCGAGCTGCATGTACAGCTGAACCGCTTCGTACTCTGCCGCGACCATGAACCGTATCGCACGGATCAACTCGTCATCGGTCAGTTTTCTATCATGTGCGGCTCCGGAAAAGGGTGTCCCGAACTCTGGCATGATCCGCCTCCCTTCTGTTTGAGATCTTGCTAGTGCTACGCCGCTGGTCATGCATCCCGTTCATAAACCACAAGGGAATGTCCGGCAACCTTCCTCCGGACTATCCAGCGAGAATAGCTCATCGCGCCGTGCTCCGCCGCATACGAGTAATCAGTGGGGAATCGTTCTAGCGCTGCTTGGTCGCCACGCTCACTTCCGGCAGGAGAATATAGGGCAGGCGGTGACTGCGATGGACCCATCCCACTTCTCGGCTCACTGCCGATATGTCTCTCAGAAGATCGTAGACGTTGCCGGCGACCGTCACATCCTTCACCCGTCCCACGATCTCGCCCTTCTCGATCTTGAATCCCAGGCTCAATGTGTTGGAGAATGCTCCTGAGACCACATTGCCCTGCCCCAGACCCAACGCGTCCTCGACTAGCAGCCCCCGATCGATACCGGCGATCATCTCTGCGAGCGGCGTCTCGCCCGGCTCGAACACTATGTTCGTTGTCGAGGGCCTTGGGGGAGTGAAGAGGGTGCGAGCACCATTCCCCGTCGATTCGACCCCCAATCGCGCGGCAGTCCTGAGGTCGTGCACGAAACCCCTCAACACCCCCCGCTCGATCAGAACATGACGCCGGTGAGGCACACCCTCGTCGTCGTGGGTGGCGCTGCTGAAGGCTCCATCGATGGTCGGATCATCGACAATGGTAAGCTTCTCATCGAACAATTTTTCGCCAGTTCTGTCGGCAATCGGTGAGATGTTCGCGTAGACGCTCTCGCCGTTGAGTCCCTGGACCAAGGGCACCCACAACACCAGAGCACCGGTCGGCGAAAAGAGCACGGGCATACGTCCTGACTCGAGCGTCGCGCTCTCCTGCGCCAGCTCTACCTTCCTCTCCAGCCTGCGCGCCAACGCCATGACCCTGCCGTCCCATGCGGTCGAACCCTCGGCATCCCAGATACTCAGCACGTCATCTCCTCGCACCCGGGAGACGTGGAGGAGGACCGACAGTGGTGACCGTCGGACCGAGACGTCGGCCCCCGCCTGGTTCCGGATGGAGAGTTCTTCGATGCCGCGCTCCAGCTTGACATCCACCCGCGCATCCGGATCCTTCGCTGTGATGAGGTCGATCATCTTCTCGCCGATCTCAACCAGCCGCTCGACCGGGAGCTCCGCAGCTGTGCGGTCGAATGTCTTCACCTGCGGCCCCGGCGCAGGCGCAGGAAACTCGATCGGAATCTCAGCGCCGTATGCCGCAGACTCAGCTGCGTTCGCGACGAGCTTTTCGACAGCCGACTCATCGCTCGATGCGGCAAAACCGAGACGCCCATCCTTGACAATGCGGACGGCAACGCCCCGGGTCTGTACGACCTTGCTCGACTTGAGCCTGTTCGCCTCGAATCCGATCTGGGTGGCTTCGTCCCGGACATGAGCAACTTCGGCCTGATCCGCCTGAGCCCTCAATCGACTCAGAATATCCACGCTCGGCTCACTCCCTTCTGATCATTTCGATAGACAGACACGATGATATCCTATCTCCCGCCGATGACGACGTTCTGGATGCGGATGTGAGGTGAGCCCATTGCGACGGCCAGACCTCCCTGCCCCTTGCCACACTTACCGCCTCGCTCAGACCACGTGAAGTCGTTACCGATGGCGTCGATGTTGTTCAACGTGGTGAATAAGTTACCCGCCAGGATGACATCCTTGACCATTTCGGCGACCTCTCCGTCGCGGATCATGTAGGCGTACGCCGAACTGAACGAGAAGTTCTCGAGTGCCGTCTGTCCACCAAATGAATTGCAGACATAGACCCCGAGCTTTATATCGCTCACCATTTCTTCGAACGAGGTCTCCCCGCCTTCGATAGCGGTATTCGTCATACGCACAATAGGCGGATAGCGATAGTCTGTTGCCCGCGCGTTGCCGGTGACCCGCTCACCCATCTTGCCTGCCGTCTCGCGGGAATGGAGGCGGCCCACCAGGATGCCATTCTTGATGAGATCGGTCCGCCCGGTCGGTGTGCCCTCATCATCATATCGATGCGAACCGCGGAGTCCGGGGACAGATCCGTCATCGAAAACCGTGAGAATGTCGAGGCCGAATCGTCTCCCCAAGACCATCATCTCTTTTGCCCGGGGATTCTCGTAGACAAAATCAGACTCCGAGAGATGCCCGAACGCCTCGTGGATGAAGGTCCCCGCCAGCGCCTGGTTTATCACGACGGGGTACACACCGGCCACTATGGTCTCCGCACTCAGAAGATCGACTGCACGCTGGGCGACAGCGAACGTCAGGTCTTCACGGCCTTCCGCATAGCTGAATCCCGCCTGGGTCGAAAGGCTCTCACCCGCAGACTGGACATTGTCATCATCACGCGCGCTGGCGGCGATGTATAGGGTGATCATGGGACGTTCTTCCTCGATGAACGTCCCCTCCGAATTCCCGAAGACGATGCGAGTGAAGCTATCGTTATAGTGACAGTGCGTGTGCACGATCTTCTTGCAGTACCCAAGCAGAATGGTGTTGTACTTCTCGATGAGCGCCTTCTTATCGGAGAGCGCTACGCCACGAAAGTCACGTTCCAGACTGGCCCTGATGCTATCCTCGGAGACCGGGATCGGTGCCAGCTCAACGGGCTCCTCGCTTTCGACGAGCCGCGCACACTGGTAGGCCTGCTCAACTCTGGCTGCAAGATCCGTGAGATCATTGAATGTGGCAATACCCCATCCACGACCCCTGCACAGACATCTCACAATACCTCCCACGTCAATGATCGCGTTCGCGGTCTCCAGATCCTTGCCGCGGTAGGCAACGGTTGTAGCCTCCCGCTCCTCTATCCTGATTTCAGTGTAGTCGGCCTTGCTCTGCCTCAGCGCGGCCTCGATCCTTTCGCGCATGTACATGATCACCTCGACTCTATGTTGAGAATCCCCTTCACTACTATGCAACACCTACGCTTCCTCGATGCGGGCTGCGTCCACGCCGCGCCCCTGTTGAAACGGCGCTCGGGGGATCAGAGACGTTATACTCCATCCCCCAAGCAGAATCAAGTACCCACTGCTCGCTCTCTACACCTCCATATGCTTCCAGCGTCCGATCTTGAACCAGACGGCAGTGATGGCCCCGTGGGCAACGACTGATGCGGCAACAGCGAGCCACACCCCTGTCGTCCCCAGGCCGCCGAAAGCGGGGAGTACCAGCGCGAGCGGGATCTGCAGGCCGAGGAGAACTAGGGCAGTGATCATCATGGGGGAGAGGGTATCGCCTGCGCCGCCGAAGGCTCGCGACAGGACGACCCCCAGCGCTAGCACCGGGTAGCAGACCGAGTTGATCCGGATGTACTGACTGCCGATGCCTACGATCCCCGGGTCGTTGTTGACCAGAGCGACGAGCCGATCCGCGAAGATCCAGAAGATGGCTCCCACGACTACCATCGCGGCGACGTACGATCCTGCCGCGATCCAGGCGCTTCGCTCCGCCCGATCGAGCTTGCGGGCGCCCATATTCTGTCCCACTAGAGTC
>LJUI01000162.1 GCA_001303705.1 candidate division TA06 bacterium SM23_40 | reverse complement strand
ATCCTCCGCCTGATCGATTGCCGATCCGGGCCGGAGAGTTTATCGGGCGGACCGGGAGGAGCGGTTGCAAGGCTCCCCACCTGCATTTCGAGCTGCGGAACGAGGAAAATCACCCGATCAATCCCCTCACCAACGGTCTCGTGCTGCCCGATCACGAGCATCCGGTCTTTGCGGCAATCGAGTTCGTGCCGATGGACGTGAGATCGTTCATCGATGGGAAATCGGAATCGAAGATCGTAGCTCTGCATCGCCTCAAAGGGCAGCCTGCCCGGTACGCGGCGCGCGACACCGTGCAGATCTCGGGAACGGTGGGGGTGGCAGCCAACGTCTGGGACAGGGCATGTGGGCTCTCGAACAGACTGCCCCTGTACAGGCTGGCGTTGCACGTCAACGACAGCCTCCTGTACAGCAGCGCATCCGAAGAGTTTTCCTATGGGGAGACGCGACAGGTCGATATCGAGTATGACTGCCCTCGCTATCGCCGGGGAGAAGGCAGTTTCCGTCGCCTGTTCAGGCCGCGCGGGTACACCCTCGGGTTCCCCACTGTCGAGGGCGATGGGCTCCTCCGAACCGGGGAGGGGAGCGCCAGGCGATACCTCGCCCCCGGGTTACACACCCTCGAGACAGCGGCCATCGATGCCTCCGGCAATGAGGCCAGATGCGCAGTCGTGCTTCTCGTCAACTCCCCACCTCAGATCCTCGCATGTTCTGTCTCCCGGGGAAGACTGGCGGTCCTGGCAGATGATCCGGAGACCGACTCGATCACCGTCTCCCTCGACATCTCCGCCGACCGCGGAAGGACCTGGGAACGCATGACGCTCGCGCGTGAGGGCGCTGGCAATGGGTGGATAGAGGCGGCCTGGCAACCCCCTGCCCCGGCGGAGAGCCTGCTACTGGCAAGGGTGCAGGTCTCTGATCCATTCGATGCCCCGTCACATCCGGTCTTCAGGCCGGTCATCTCTTCCCCCCTTGCAGAGCCTGAGCCGGGCGCCGACGAGGTCTCCACCGAAAAGAGACCGACCACCGACGACCCGGACGAGACCCGGCCCGCTCGCTCCCGGCGACCTGATTCTTCCCCCCGTTCACGGACAGACCGGGTCCGGCAGATCGGCATCTGGCCCCCTGACCGCGCCCCGGCCGACACCTCGGAAATCGGGGTCACCTGTGCTGCCGAACAGATCCCTCCGCGCCTCCTCCTTGCGCTCAGATCGCGCACGCCGCTGGCGTTTGAGCCGGAGCTCACGGTCGAGCAGCGCGGCGCTCCTCCCAGGAAGATCGCACTACATGCAGAGGCGGCTAATCGATATCGTGGTGAGATGAAGGTCGACCCCCGTTTTCCGGGAGAGGCGGTGGTCCGATTCAGGTGGACCGATGCGTGGGGACGGGTAGGTGAAGGCCATACCAGGTTCTCTGTGAACGGGGCGACGAGAGAGGCGGGCGGAGTCATCATCTCATCTGACGGCCTTGCCGAGATACGGATCGATCCCGGCAGCCTGTTCTCCGATCTGACTGCACTCGTCGAGTCGCAAGATCTCCCCGCCGGGGAAGGGTTGCGCCCCGCGAGCAGGGCGTACGAATTCGGACCCGACATATCCGCCTTCGCCCGCGATGCCACGATCGCGATCACGCCTCGGCCCGGCTGGGCGCGCGCCGATCCGAGAGTCGCCATCTATGTACAGACCGACAGTGGGGAGTGGCAGTTTCTCGGGCGCAACAGGGAAGGAGGCCGGGTGACGGCGACCATCGAGCGTATGGGGACCTATGCCGCATTGTTGGATACGGTCGCGCCCCACATCTGGTCTATCCACCCCACGTCGGGTGAGGTCGCAGACGCGAAGACCCTGGTCAGCTTTCACACAAGGGATCAGGGAAGCGGCCTCACAGAGGAAGGGATCAACGTGGAGTTAGATGGGATGCGGATGGTCGCCGAATGGGACCCATTCGAGCAACGGGTGATTGCGTGGAGCCGCGGCGCATTATCTCCCGGCCATCACCTCCTCACCATCGTCGTCGAAGACGCCGCAGGCAACCGTTCGGAGGTTCACTACAGATTCGAGGGCGGGTAGCTTCTCGCACTCATCCGCTCCCCCGGGTATAGATCCGCAGCCGATCGCCGGGGTGGATG
The DNA here is from genome assembly GCA_001303705.1 of candidate division TA06 bacterium SM23_40. Classification (GTDB taxonomy): domain Bacteria; phylum LJUI01; class LJUI01; order SM1-40; family SM1-40; genus SM1-40. The sequence continues at coordinate 3,399 of LJUI01000162.1, read as the reverse complement.
AACCTCCCCCTCGCCTGGGGGTTCCACCGCTTCAGCTTGCTCACCGTCGTCCTGTACCTCGCCGCGATCTGGCTCAGCGTATCCCCTCGTTTTACCCGGTAGGTGATCCAGGTATACCGCTCGGCACGACGCCTCACTTCCCTCTCGCTCAGGTACCGTTCCTCCTCGGGAAGTTCTGCAAACGCCCTGAGCAGCGTCTCCTTCGAGCCCCGGGGGACTCTCAGAGAATACTCCGTCTCAGGCGGCGTGCACCCGTTGATCAGCTCGGGATTGAGCCTCCGTAGCTCTTCCACTGACTCATCGGCCAGGCGCGCGACCGTACTCAGATCAATCGCCCGATCGAAGACGACGTCCTCATACGCATCGGATGACTCGTAGCGAACCGAGAACCCGAACGCCTCGGGATCTTTGGCGATGATGATGGCAGCGTAGACCCGCGGCACGTAATCCATCGTCTCCCACGGGAGCGAGAGGCCCCAGAAGTCGTCGTCTCCCGCCGCTGCGATCGCCTGCATCACGCGTGCCTGTCCCGAGTTGTAAGCGGCAAGAGCGAGCGGCCACGAACCGAAGTCCTCATACAGTTCCTTGAGATGCCGTGCCGCAGCATGTGTCGCCTTCTCCGGATCGCGTCTCTGGTCGACCCAGGCGTCCCTTCTGAGGCCGGCGATCTCACCCGTCGATGATATGAACTGCCAGATGCCGACTGCGCGGGCTCTCGAGTACGCGTTCGGATTGTACCCGCTCTCAACCAATGGGAGATATGCCAGATCCTCGGGCACGCCTTCGCTCGCCATGATCGAACGCATCATCTCAACATATCGTCCCGAACGCGTGAGCCACAGGTGGAATGTCTCACGCCCCCGCGTTACGTAGAATTCTATCCATCTTCCCACCCGGCTGTTGTATTCGATCGGCAGATCGAAGTCGCTCTCCCGGATCGCGTGTTCTACACTTCCCAGTACACGTCCCACCCGAATGCGGGCAAGACACAATTCCTCGATCAGGATGTCCCGATCGGCGGCGATCTCGGGATAGCGCCGCTCGTCGACTTGCGCTCCGAGCAGACCGGCAAGTGCCCGATCGTACTGCCGGCGGGCCTCCTCGTACAGGGAATCATCGAATGCCGCCTCGGCGAGGTCGAAACCCTGCTGCGCATCCCCGATGGCGGCCTCTGCCAGCGGCCCGTAGAAACCGACAGCGGGCGATGCCTCGGGTTCAGGGAGGATCTCTTCTTCCCGGTCGCCTCCGACGTAGCCCGACCGGAGGGTGGCGCATCCGCCAAACAGAGACAGCGAGTAGATACCGAACATAGAGACGACTGCCCATCGTACGATCATCTTCGCAACAACCGAATGCCTCGTTTCCGTTCTCACCGGTTACCCCCTGGCTCATCTCTCTCGTCTGTCGTGACACGTACTCCCGGTATCGATGTCCGGAAAACAATATACTTGCCGAGCACCAAATGTCAAGCGGTCGAACAGGCGGAGGAAACAGACTTGACCGGATGCAGATATTTCGGCTATCTTCGAGGCAGCCCTGGAGGCTAAGATAGAGGTCTTCCCCACCGGGCGCCACTCTTCGAAGATTGTATGGGATCGGCGCAGGCGATTTGCGCGCGAGAGCAGTCAGCACGTTCCGAGAAGGACCCCGAAACATGCCGGTCTGGTCACACTCGAGGCTCCAGACATACGAGGACTGCCCGCTCAAGTACAAGTCTCAATACATCGACTGCCTCAAGCCCCGAGAGGAGAACGTAGAGGCGTTCCTCGGGATCCGTGTGCACGAAACGCTCGCGAAGCTGTTTCGCGATCTGATGATGGCGCGGATGCCCTCAGTCGATGATCTACTCGCACAGTTCAGAAGATCCTGGCAGGAGAACTGGAACGACGCCATTCGGATCACGAAAGCCGAATATGACAGCGGCGACTACCTGAGAGTCGGTGAGCGCTGCATTTCGAACTTCTACCGCCGCAACCACCCATTCGACGATGCCACAACCCTGGCAATCGAACAGCGTCTCGATTTCGCGCTCGATGATGAGGGAAGATACAGAGTCCAGGGATACGTGGACAGAATTGCACGGAGGCCGGACGGCGCCTACGAGATCCACGACTACAAGACCTCGCAACATCTCCCCTCCCAGGAAGAGATCGACTCCGACCGGCAACTGGCTCTGTACGAAATCGGACTGCGGCAGCGGTGGCGGGATGTCAATGAAGTCCGTCTCATCTGGCACTATGTGGCGCTCGATGAGACGATGGCATCGCAGCGTGCGCCGGAGGAGCTCGACAGCCTGCAGGAAGCGGTTATTGCCCTCATTGATGAGATCGACGCGGCGCTCGAGTTCCCGCCCCGGGAGAGCTCCCTGTGCGAGTGGTGCGGATACCAGGAACACTGCCCACGCAGGCAGCACCTCGTCCAGATCAAGCAACTTCCCGTGGACGAACAGAACCTGGAAGATGGCGTGCGCCTCGTCGACGCCTATGCGGAATTGGCCGGAAGAAGAGATGAGGTCAAGGACGAGCTCGAATCCCTGAAGCAGAAGATCATTGCCTACGCCGCCGGCCGCGGGTTCGACGTCCTGTTCGGCTCCGCCCACCGCCTCACGCTCACCCGGAGGAGCAAACTCACCCTGCCCGGGCAGGGCGAGCCGGCGAGAGATGCGCTGGAACATATCCTCCGGGAGCGGGGAGTGTGGGACGAGGTCTCACAACTCAGCGGGTCCCGTCTCCTGCGAGCGCTCGAGAGCGGCGAACTGGACGAGCCGCTGCGGCGGGCGGTTCTCGAACGGGCCCCCACTCACGAGACTGTTCTCCTGAGGCTCAGCCGTCTCAAGGAGCCGGGGAACTAGCCCACGAGTCGCCGGGCGCCGACAACCCGAGGAGACCTGAATGGCCACGGACATTCGTCAGATAGCTGAGGACGACCGCCGACGCTACGTCGAGATCTGCAACTACGCCTTCGGCGGCACACTGGAAGAGACGGAGTGGAGTCTCTCGATCTCACCGCTCGAAGACTCATGGGGACTATATGTCGACGGGGACCTCATGTCGTGCCTTCGCATCTTCCCTTTCCGTCTGAGAATCGCAGGGGCCGTGCTACGGGCTGGAGGGATCGCAAATGTGGCGACCGCGCCGGAAGGACGCGGGCACGGATATGCCCATCGGCTGATGCACCAGGCGATACGTGGCATGCGAGATCGGAGAGAACCGGTCTCGGTCCTCTATCCGTTCTCCTATGGGTATTACGGGCGACTGGGGTGGGCACTTGCCAGCGAGCGTCGCGTCTATAGAATGCCGCCCGCTTGCCTCCGGACAGCCCCTGAGGCTCGAGATATCATCCGGTTCGGGGCGGAAGACGATATCGCCGCGCTCCAGTCGATCTACGAGCCGATGGGAC
>LJUI01000161.1 GCA_001303705.1 candidate division TA06 bacterium SM23_40 | reverse complement strand
CGTGCGGGTACGTGTTGTGCTCTCCTGAGGAGGACTCTGGCGACACAAAAGTGTGCCCGCCACAGAAGCTCTCTCATCCCGCGGGGCTCGGCGATTTCCAGGACTTGGCCGGCATGAGATTCCGCCTCATCCAGATCACCCTGCGCAAGGCGGATTCGGGCGAGAATAAGATGGGTCCGGGCGATATACTGCGGCTTACCCTTGTCCGCTGCCAGGCCGAGCAGTTCCTCGGCGTACTGAATGGCCTGGCGGTCATGGTTCTGGGCGGTCTCTATCTGTGCGGCAAGAGTAAGGGCCTCTGATATCGCCTCAACGATCCCGAGCTCCCGGAGAATGCGCAATCCCTCTTCGATATCGATGCGCGCCTCTTCGTTGTCCCCTCTGAAGTGCTTGACCAGTGCCGCATCGATGAGGGACGCGGCGCGCATGGATTTCGTCCCGACTATCTGGGCAGTCCGTCCAGCCTCCTCAAGCACCTCCAGCGCCCTGTCCTGGCCGCCGATCTCCAACCAGACTCTGGCCAGAAAGTGTTGTGCATCCCACTCCCCAGCCTTGTTGCCGATCTGCTTGTGAATAGCCAGGGCTTCCTCCTGATGGCCGAGTGCAGCCCGATAGTCTGCAGCCCGATAGTCTGCGCGGCATGTATGGATCGCTGCAATGCAGCACAGCGCATCGGCCTCGCCAAGTCTGTTCCCGATCTCCCGCTCGATCTTGAGTGACAGTTGGGAGTACCTGAGAGCTGGATCGAGATCGCCGCGCTCATAATGGACTCTCGCGATGTTGCCGAGGGTGCCGGCCTCACCCACTCTATCTCCGATCTCTCTATAGATCTCCAGCGACTGATGATAGTACCTGAGCGAGCCGTCGTACTCACCGAGGTCATGATGTACCTTTCCGATGTTGTTGAGGCTACCGGCTACGCCATGCCTGTCTCCGATCTGCCGCTGTATTCTGAGTGCTGTATCGTAGTATCGGAGAGCCTCATCATAGTTCCCGCGAAAGTACTGGACGGCTCCAAGATTGGTTGAAGTGCCGGCTTCGTTCGCCCTGTCTCCGATCGCCCTGTGCAGCTCGAGAGCTTTTTCGCAGTGCACGAGGGCCTGCTCATAGTCGCCGCGGAAGTAATGGACAGCTCCAATGTTATTGAGTGCGCCGGCCTCGCCTCGTTTGTCTCCGATCTGGCGGAAAATCCTCAGCGTCTCCTCGTAGTGCCGGAGTCCTTGCTCGTAGTCGCCTCTGGAGCAGTGGACAGTTCCGATATTGCTGAGGGTGAACGCCTCGCCCACTCGGTCTCCGATCTCTCTCTGGATTTTCATGGCTTCGTCGCAGTATCTGAGAGAGAGTTCGTACTCATCCCGATTGAAGTGGACGACACCGATGGAGTAGAGACTCTTTCCTTCGCCCCCTCGATCTCCGATCTCTCTCCAGATTCCGAGGGCCAGTTCGTACAGCTCCAGGGCTGTCTGGAGGTTTCCCTTGCTCTTAAACGTGTTGCCCATATCAACGAGTGCGTGCGCCACCTCCTGCTGGTCTCCGATCTGTTGAGCGAGTTCTCTGATCCTCTCCGAGTCTTCTCGAGCCTCATCGTAGGAGCCGGTGAGCTGTTTCACGGCGACCCTGGCCTTGAGCAGGGAGAGTTTCGTGCGCTGCAGGTGCGGCGTGGGTTGGAGCTGCAGGCGTCTCTCTACGATGTCGACACCCCGGTCGAGGTATCCCGTCGCCTCCTCGTTGGCGAACAGGCCTTTTGCATATTCTCCCGCTCTGACGAGATAGGGAAGGGCTTCTTCCTCTTGGTCGGCTTCGAGGAGGTGGTAGGTGAGCGTCCCCGCGTATTCCTCCTTCTGGGCGAATCTCTCTACGAAATGCTCCCCGATGAGCCTATGGTATTCCTTCCTCAGCTCAGGGATCATACTATTATAGACCACGTCTCTGATCTTTCCATGGTCGAACTGGTACTCTCTCTCTTTAGCGTGGATGAGATGGTGGATCTGTTCCAGATTCTGCAGGCCGCGCAGTATCCTGATTCGGGGGAATTTCAGGCAGTGGCAGAGCGTGTCAGATTGGAAAGAGCGCCCCTCTACTGAGGCGACATCGATGAAGTGTCTCTCCTCCTGGGTCAGGCCGTTCAGCCGATGCATGATCACGTCGCTTACTTTCTCGGGGATGGTGGTTCTCACAACATCGGAGGTCAGCCGCCAACCTCCGTCCTCCTGACTGATCCTACCCTCGTTCCGAAGCAGCTTCAGCATTTCGAGAATGAACAGAGGATTGCCTTCGGTATCACCGTACATGGAGGTAACAAAGGTCTCAGTGAAGTCAGATCGTGGGAAGACCGAGTCGATCACCCCGCGAGTCTGCTGCTTGTCCAGCCTCTCCAGATCGATCTCTTCGTACAGTCCCTCTCGTCGCATTTTGTCCAGGGCGACCGACAGATGCCGCGTCATCTCCTCCGGCCGGTAGGTTCCGACGATCAGCACGCTCTCTCCTCGTATGTTCCTCGCAAGGTAGATGAGGAGATTCAGAGTAGGTGGATCAGCCCAGTGGAGATCCTCGAGATGAAGCAGGACCGGCCGGTCCCGGGACATTACTCTAACGAGCTCGTAGGCGGTGTCGAGAAGCTGCTCTCTGCTGATCAGTGACGGTCCGCGCTCTTCTCCCATGAGGAGGAATGTCTCGATCACTCCCATTCTTCCTGCCAGGTGGGGGGCTTTCTCCTCGATGAACGCACGAAGCCTGTCGGGATCTTTGACACCTTTGAGCTCCAGATAGGACCGTATGACGCGGAGGATGGGCTGGTAGGGGGAGCCCTCGGCGCCAGACAGGCATTGGCCTACGAGGTACCGGGACTTTGCCTTCTTCGCCTCTCGCCCCAGCTCCCACACCAGGCGAGACTTACCGATCCCGGCCTCGCCTTTGACGAGAACAGTTGACCCTTCACCGCCCAGCGCTCTCCTCAGGCGGTCCTGAAGCATATCTAGCTCGCGCTCTCTTCCGATGAGAGCAGAGTAGATGCCGCGGACTTGCTCCTCGAAGACCTCGTCGGTGGCGATGAGTTGGGCGGGCTCCCCTCGGAACATCTCTTGGACCCTCTGCAGATCCGATTTGAGTTCGGCAACGTTTTGATATCGCTCTTGAGGCTTCTTCCGGAGGGCTTTGAACACTACCTGTTCCACCTCAACCGGTATCCCCTCTCTCAGCTCCTCCATTCTGAGTGGATCGGAGTGGAGGATCGAGTGGATGATTGTGCCCGGATGGTCACCTTCGAAGGGGAGGATACCGGTAAGCAATTGGTACAGGACCACTCCCAGTGAGAAGATGTCACTCCGTTGATCTATCGCAGCCCCTATCGCCTGCTGAGGGGACATGTAGTGCAGCGTTCCGATGATCTCGTATTTCATGGTCAATGAGGTAGCCTCGGTGATCTTCACCAGGCCGAAATCCATCACCTTCACGCGTTCATCGCTCACCATGATGTTCCGGGGCTTTATGTCCCGGTGGATGATGCCCTTCTCGTGCGCCGCGGCGAGAGCATCGGCAACCTTCAGGCCGATATCGATGACCTTCTGTACGCCGAGCGTCTCTTCTTCCAGCACCACGTCCAGGGTCTTTCCTTCGACCAGCTCCATGGCGATGTAGGACTGGTCTTCTTCCTCTCCGACCTCGTATACCTTGACGATTCCGGGGTGATCGAGCTCCATCCCTGCCCTCGCTTCCCTGAGGAATCGTCTGCGCACGACATCGTCAGCTGTGAGATGGGGGAGTAAGACTTTGAGGGCTACTGGTCTCTGATCGACGAGGTCGATGGCCTTGTAGACCGTGGCCATTCCTCCTCGACCCAACTCTGCAAGGGTTCTGTAATGTGCGAGAGTCGGATCAGGCATCGTCGTCACCGGGCTGCCATGGTCTGGCGTCTTTGATCAGAGATGCTCTGCTATTGTGGTGCCCGCCTCAGAGGGACCTTTCTGTGACGAGTATGACGGTTGAAGACCGGGCAATATCCCGGGCCGCGGCCTTCTCCCCGTTGCCCGGCGGGGAGCGGCCGGTCCCCCGAGGCCAGGTCAGTTGGGCTGGAATAGAGAATACTGGGCTCAGGGCATGCTGTCAACTTCCATGTCGAACTCTCTGGGCCTCGGCCGGTACCGCCCGACCGCCCCTCGGCGCGCGATCCCCCGGGGTCAGGGTGCCGTGCGTTTGCGGGCGGCCTCCGCGGTGATCTCTTTTCTCTTGACACCTGGCCCGCCACACACTACTATGGTCGCCTGAGAGTGATGGGGCCGCTCTGCCCCGGAGAGTGGGCGGCAATCTGCCTGTTGAGACGAAACCTGCCCGTGGTCTGTCGAAAGGAGGGTTGGGTTTTTTTGACGTCTGCCGCGAGGTACGAGCGACCCGAATGCGGAGAGCCTAGCATTTCCACACCAACCAGGATTGAGGACAATGGCAGAGACAAAACGAGACAAGAAGGCGGACCTTGCCGGTCCCGGCATCGGGAATTATGCTGAGCTGGAGAAGATCCTGCCGGATGATTACACTCCTCTGCTCGACCCGAAGGAGACGCAGAGGGCGATCACTGCGCTCAAGGTCTACATTGAGGAGCATCTGAGCAAGGCACTCAATCTTATACGCGTCGAGGTCCCTCTCATCGTGGACGTCGAGAGCGGAGTGAACGACTACCTCGATCGTGATGGCTCGCGCACGCCGATCGAGTTCCACATATCGAACGACTACGATAAGAATCCGGTCGATGCCCAGGTCGTGCAGGCGGCGACGAAGTGGAAGCGTATGGCCCTGCGGCAGTTCGGTATGGAGGTGGGTGAAGGTCTGTACACGGACATGCGTGCCGTGCGGAAAGATTATTTCCTGGATCACGATCACAGCGCCTACGTGGATCAGTGGGACTGGGAGCTGGTGATGACAAAAGAGCAGCGCACGCTCGACTTCCTGACGGAAGTGGTGAAGAAGATCTGGAAGGTCCTCAAGGGAGCGGAGACGTATGTTCAGGACCAGTTCCCGGCATTGAAGACGGACAAGTATCCCAATCTTCCTGAGGAGCTCACATGCCTGCATGCTGAAGAGATCCTCGACGAGTTCCCTGACCTGCCTCGCAAGATGCGGGAGACAGCAATCCTACAAAAACACCCCGCGGTCTTTATCTACGGGGTCGGGTATCCGCTCGCGGACGGCCTGCCCCATGAGATGAGGGCGGCAGACTACGACGACTGGATAACGGAGACACGGTCCAGGGACGGCAGGCCGATGCACGGGCTCAATGGGGATATCCTCGTCTGGAATCCGGTGACCCGGCGTCGTCACGAACTCACGTCGATGGGTATCCGGGTCAACGCTGACACGCTGAAGAAGCAGCTCGAGCTGTCCGGGCAGCTCGACTTTCTCAAGATGCCCTACCATCGGGCGATCCTGAACAACGAGATCCCGCTCAGTATCGGCGGCGGTATCGGACAGTCACGCACATACATGCTCCTGCTCAGGAAGGCGCACCTCGGAGAGTGCAGTGTCACGGTGTGGCCGAGGATACTCAAGGATATGTGCAGGGAGAAGAAGATCTATGTCCTCGAATGAGCAGGGATAGAGCTTCATGTCCCGAAGAGCTGGCGTGGATCGGGTCAGTCGCCCCGGGGAGCGGGCCTGCCGGTGCTCCGCTCGGTGAGGGCATGGTGAGTGAGGTGTAGGAGGTCGGTCGGGACGGAACGATCGCGGAGGCGGAACTGCTGGGAAGAGCGGTTTCGCCTCGTTGCTTCAGTACCGGCCCTGATGGTCACGCGCGGCGGTGCGGGTTATCGGATATGAAGGAGAGGGGGCTACCGCGTCCAGAGACGGCTTGCGGCGGCGAGGAGCAGGTACATTGCCCCGGCGATGAGGATGATGGTGGGGCCGGTGGGCAGGTCATAGGCATAACTGACACCTATTCCGGCGATGATGAAGGCCATGCAGAAGAGAGTCGCGAGCAACATCGTCTGCCATAGTTTCCTGGCGAAATACCCAGCAACCGCGGCAGGTATTGTGAGGAGGGCGATCACCATGACGATTCCCACGACCCGGACGAGCAAGACTACCGTGAGCGCGGTCAGCACGAGCAGCAACAGAAAAAAGACATCGACGTTCACCCCTCGCAGGCGTGCGAACTCTCCATCGAAGCAGACTGCCT
>LJUI01000160.1 GCA_001303705.1 candidate division TA06 bacterium SM23_40 | reverse complement strand
GCGAGGTGGCTGAGCAGCGAACGATCCTGTAGCTAACCCGAACGGCACTACGGGCCTGACACGAGAGCAAGACGACGGCTGAACCCTTCACGAGTGTGCCGGCACCAGGGGGCAGGACTCTCTTCACCTAGGGGTCGGTGATCTCAGTCCGAGTCGCCGTATGCGCCCGGGAGTAGATCCCTCGCCCTGATCTTGACGATCCGAGATGCCTGCGGAAGAATGACCCAGCAATCTGGCGCGTAATCGTACACCAGCTGTCTGCAGTTACCGCACGGTGAGAGGACATTGTGCGGCTCCGACGGTCCGCCGACAGCCACGATCCTCTCGATTTCACGCTCACCCTCGGTTATCGCCCGGCCTATCGCGATCGGTTCAGCACAGGGGCCGTACCCGCAGCATTCGACGTTCACGCCCACATAAACTGCACCGGATGAGCAGAGCACGGCAGCCCCGACCGTGTGCCGTGGGTACGAGTAGTTCCGCTCGATCGCATCTGATGCGGCACGGATCAGATCCCGATCCTCGTCGTCCAGTTCGTGATACTCCATCATTCCTCGTGCCTCCAACATCCTCATCAGCCGGGTCCTGAGCCGCCGAGGGCCGGCCGTCCAGGCGCCTCTGCGCCCTGAGCCGTCACGATGGTGGTGGTGTGGCCTCCACGCGTTGATCGGCCGCTCACGGGAGAAGCGCCTAGGACCCGTCAGGCCCAGTGATAATTCAGGGGACCTTCAATAGACAAAACTCCTCGTGTGACGATTGCCTTTCTGAAGACAAGAGGATTGCCCACAAACCATCGCCCGAGATCGTCTCTATGGTTTCCAGATTTCCCAGACTCTGCCAACCAGATCGGGACCAGGTGTCAGTGTCACTTCTCCGGGCTGCCATCCCGAGGGCGTCACCTCACCGGTTGCCGCCACATGCTGGTATGCTTTGACTTGACGAACTAGTTCATCCGGGTTGCGACCCACCTCCGGCGTCAGGACTTCCATAGCTCGAATCACGAAATCGGGATCGATGATGAACCGTCCACGAATATCAACTCCAGCCGCATCATCATAGATGCCATAAATTGCCCCGATCTTCCCCCCGGCATCCGAAAGCATGGGGAAGGGGACGCCGCCTTCGACCATCTTCGATAGCTCTTGCTCCTGCCACATCTTGTGCACAAAGCGGCTATCGGTGCTCATCGCCAACACTTCCACTCCCATCGACTTCAGCTCTTCGTAGCGGGCAGCGACCGCTGCCAATTCTGTCGGTCAAACGAATGTGAAGTCGCCCGGGTAGAAGCATAGCACGATCCATTTCCCCCTATACGCCGAGAGTCTGACCGGTTTGAAACCCTCACCGGCGACGAAGGCGTTGGCCTCGAAATCCGGCGCCTCCGCACCAACACGTGCCTGCATCTTTCCTACCTCCCGTGGCAATGCTTTTCCAGTTGGAGTAGTCGACTCGGCGGCTTCGAGAATCGGTCCCCTGGCCGGTTTGACACAGCCATCTTTCATTTTCGGCATCACAGTCTCCTTTCTCTGTACCGTGGCTGAGGGCAACGTGGTGACGGCCCCGGCGGAGCCAACTCCGCCGAGCTGTCTGTTACGGCGCCAGACACTGCGCTATGAGAGAGGCGGCACGAGACGGCTCCAAGACTGGATCATACAGTCTCCAGGTCCCGGGCCGGGCATCACACGGGGTGTTCACGGCCCCCACTTGAGGGGACTTAAGCTCTTGACCCCTGTCTCACGGGCGGGGTCGGTCCGCTGCAACCGGACATCATGTGGCGTGCGAGCACAGCCTCTGTCTCTCTGTCTCGATCAACCGGGCAACAGCAGAGCCTGCCTCGTAGGCCTGTCTGAGATAGAGCCGTTCCTCAATATCCTGCCCGCGCATGTTCGACTCAAGGCTCATGCACCCATCGTAGGACGAATCCGCTATGAGCCGGGCAAGTCGGGGCCAGTCGACTGTCCCGGTGAACGGCAGATTGTGATGATCTATCCTACCATCATTGTCGTGGAGATGAATGGATACCAGGCGATCACTGAACCGTTCGAGGTGATCCAGACCACGGCCGCCGATATTGCCGTGGCCTGAGTCATAGCACAGACCAAGAAACTGACGGCCGTACCTCGAGAAGAGCCTCTCGATGCCGTCGAACCTATCGTCTTCCATATTCTCCAGGGCGATCCTGACAGACGCACGGAGCGCATGGGGCTCGAGTTCATCGAGAGACCGGCAGACTGATGCCCAGAACCTGTCAAGCTCCACCGGGCTGTGAGGCTTTGGCGGCAGGTGCAGGACGATCGCGCGACCCGACAGTCTCGCTGTCATGTCGATCCGATTGCGAATCAGTTTCACTCCGACCGACCGCTCTTCCTCGAGCAACGATCCCCAACTTCTTCCGACTCCGTTGGAGGCATGAAGATCCAGAAGGTCAAGATCCAGTTCCCGGAGCAATGCCTTGGCCTGTGCGACCTCCTCATCTGAGTACAGGTAGTCGGTATTCCACTCATGGCACCAGTGGACGTGGGTGAAGCCCGTCTCGGCAATCCGCCGCAAATATGGCCCCGGATCGCCGAGGTACGCGACGTAGTCCGTTGTCATTGAAAGGTTCATTCAGCCTCACGTAGTCATGACTACTTGCACGTCAAGGGCGCGCGAGGCAGCGCACCTCGTGCGCACTCAACAAGCGTGATACCCAATGCCTCGATTGTCTCGATGTATCAGATGGGTTGCTCCGACCTGAGAAGGCGCTCTCATTCCAGCTCTCGCACCAGTGTATGGCGGAGCGTCCTATAACCGGAACGCTCGTAGAACCCGAGCGGCCCTCCCGGGAACTCCCAGACATCGAGCCGCATCTCCGAGGCTCCCCCGGCGCGAGCCCACTCTTCAGCTGCCTGTAAGAGCAGGGTTCCGACGCCCGCACGGCGCTGCTCCTCTCTCACCACCATGCTCTGCAGGTGGGCGAACCGCCGAGGTACGATGCCACGATCGGGCTCATCTCTCCTCAAGTAAACCTCGGCCAGCCCGATCGCCCGACCAGCTGCCTCTGCCACAAAGATCGCAGAGTCGCCGGCAAGGACGATCTCTCGCAGGCGAGCCGACAGCCATGGCTTTTCGTCCACCCCCGAACCGGACGCGTCCGCCAGGCGCTCTGGAAGCGCCCGCACGTGGAACTCCCGGAACTCCGCGTACAGCGAGCAGAGTGATTCGATGTCCTCGATCGCAGCCAGCCTCACCGACACGTCGGGCGCTCTTCCCACCCCGGTGATCCTCCGCATACCGTTCAGGCCACCACGCGGCGTGCGTTAGTTGCTGCCTCCAGCACGCCCCTCTGTACCACTGTCAGCCCCCGGTCCTTCTTGATCGCTAAGATCCGGTAGCTGATCGATATCGAAATAGGCGGGCTTTCCAAGCTCCTCCGCCGCCCTGCATTCACGGTCGGCTCCCGGCGAGTGACCGTACAGAAGCACCGCGTCGCACCTCGCCAGGATCGCCAGGGTGTACTGCATGAGTGACTCATACCCAAACAGGCCGCTATCGCCATGGATGTAGTATTCGCGGACGAGGAGATGCGGCACGATGGGGTAGTAGCCCTTTTGAAAAACGGCTCTACCCACATCAACGGCCCTCCGGATGTTGACTTGTTCTTCCGGCTCGCTGGGAGCAGAATACGGACCTGAGACAAAGACAAGGGGTCTATTTCGCTCTGGCATCTGGCCTTCCCCGTGATCGATCTTGCAGCGAACGTTCGCCTCCAAGCGATGGCAAGTGCCGCGTCGGAGGCGCTGACAGGCTCGGCCGTCACTCGAGGATCCAGGAGCGAATCTCCTCTCTCGTGGGCACGCTCCCATGGTGCGTGACGACACCGTTCACTACCAGGACCGGAGTCATGAGATATCCGACGGACTCAGCTGCCTGCCGGCAGGGCTCGAGCATCCGGTCCAGTTCCGGGGCCCATGTGTCCGCGGGTCTCGCGTCCGGCCCCAGTACTTCTTTCCTGCGATCAATCAGGCGGTGAACGGCTTCCCAGTCGACCGGGATGGCTGCAGCCTTCGCGACGTGCTTGGCGGTCCCCACGTTTCGCCCCAGTCGCCGTCCGAGCGCCTGAGCGTCCACTGAGTCGAATGCGAAGTGCCGCAGGTCGACCTGGACGTTCGATTCCCTCGCGATCTCCTGGACAAGACGTGCGACCAGATCGCATCGTGGACAGACTGGCTCAGTCCCTATTACCATCACAGTAATCTTACTGCCTTCCATCGATAGGTCCCTGGTCACCCGGTTTTTTCAGGCCTCGAGTCGATCATAGTGATCTCTGGTGATCTCGGCCCGCACGTTCCCGGTGTGCGCAATACCTTCTGGTTCAAACAGGATCAGCTTGACATGCCCATGGGGGACCACACGATGCTCCCGGCCCCGTGGAACGATGTAGAACTCCCCGGGATGCACCGGTACGACCCCGTCTCTTTCCTCGATATCGAGCACTCCATCGACCACGAAGAACATCTCGTCCTCGTTATCGTGTGTGTGCCAGGGGCACTTATCCCCCTCCACCCGTGCGAGCTTGACATGCTGACCGTTCAGCTCTCCCACGATCTTCGGCGAATAGGTGTCGGTAAACCTACCGAAGCACTTTTCGATGTTCACTGCGTTGCCCATCAACTCTCTCCTTTTCGGCCACCGCAGCGCTGACTCCCAGGTGGGCCAGCGTCCACCTGCCCCGTCGTACGATTGGCCGCCCCACCACAAGGCCCTGCACCGCTAATCCGCACTGATCCCGGGGCTATCTCCGCTCAAGCCATTCGGATTTCAGGATGGCATAGATCAATCCGTCCCGCCACTCTCCGTCGGCCATCTCACTCTCGCGAAAGTGGGCCTCGCGCCGCATGCCCAAGCGCTCCATGAGCTTCCAGGAAGGCATATTCCACGTTGTGGTTACCGCATATATGCGGTGAAGATCAAGCGTAAGGAATCCGTAATCGAGCATCGCAGCGGCGGCTTCCGTCGCCAGACCCCGGCCGCGGTGCTGTACAGCGAGTGCCCAGCCCGTCTGACCCTGACGGTGAGCTCGACAGATGATGCCTATTGCGCCGATGACCTGGTCATCAGACCTGAGGGCAATGGCAAGATCCATCCAGCTCGGGTCCCCCGGATTGATTCTGTTTTGAGCCTCGATGAACCGCGCGACAGACTGCTCGGTGATCTCTCCCTCAGGCGAGGCCCAGTCGATGAGGCGAGCGATCGAGGGATGAGATGAATAGCGGACGATGGAAGGCACATCTTCGATACGATATCGTCGAAGCAGCAGGCGTTCGGTCTCGATCGGTAGAGTCATCTACTATTCCCCCGTGAACCAGGGGATCTATCCGGCACGCAATGATCCTTCTAATGATCTTGGCCAGCCGAGCACGGGCGAGACGGGCTGATGCGGAATATAAGACGCAGTAACCACAGGCTGGCGACTCTCACCAGTCGACTTCCCAATCGCCTGCCCAGAGGACCCTCTGCCTGCGGAGGTCCAGAGGAGCCCACCTGAAAGCGATAGATGGACCAGAATCCACGTCTCCAGAGGCTCCGCTGCCGCACCAGTATGTCGCCTCGATTTCCGAGCCATCGGGAGGTATCTTTCCACGAATCCCGTCTCCAAACCTGATCTCGCCGGTCGCTCTATCGATAGTGTAGTGGCGATCATCAGGCCCGGAATCCGCAAAATCCGAGACGCATATCCACCGCTCTTCATTTACCGTCACACTGGACCCGGGCTCATGTGTATGAGAAATGGGCGATTTCCCCATCCGATACTCCTCACCATCCTACCGGTGAAGTTCACCGGCCAGCATCGCCTCCGGGCCGGAAAGCGCTCCGAAACGTGAGCGCATCGACCGGTTGGGCGTTCGTCTGCTGACCCGGATAGGGTGACCGAGCACTCGTCACCGTGGCGGGATCACCGCCTGCCGGTACCTTGACGCTATTGTGGGACCAGCCTCATAGTGCCCACCCCTACTTGGGCGTAGATTTGCCCGTCCAGGCCGGTTCCGATGATCCCACTGACAAGCTGTTCACTCACCTCTCCCACCACAGGAAATGCCACATTAATGGAGCCAACACCGACGGCCAGCTGCACTGCGACGTTGACGTCGGCAGACAGCTGGAGCGTAATGCTGCCCACTCCCGTCTGGAAATAGCACGCGCCCTCGGCTCGGCCCACGTAGTTCGTGCTCCCCACGCCGTTCTGAAGTGTCGGCCGCGTATCTGACGGCGTCGTTATTTCGAGATCGACCGAAACATCATCGAGTTCCAGGGGATTTTCAGTCACGATGCGCACACCACCAGGCACAGCAATCATCTCGACCTCGATCTCCGCCAGGTCGGCCTCCCGCTCGGCCCACCTCGTAGCGACCACTCGGATGATACCAACATCACCGGGACGCACGTCCACACTGCCAACGAAGTTCTCAACCGTAAGAGTGCTGGAATCCCCCACGGCAAAATCACCTTCCACGACCTCCGAGTACTGTTGATCCGAGATGGAGGTCGGCTCGTCCTCACATCCCACCGCCAGAATCGACACCAGCAACACGACGACAAGGATCGCGCCATGGCGATTCATCTCTCTCCCTCTTCTCTGTTGTGACAGCCTGGCCGATTGGGCACCGGCCACGGCGGGCCTCCTCCACCCTCAAATACTAGCACTTTCTACAGACCAGCTCGCCTCGCCCAATAGGGACGATTACCGCATCCACGCTCGTATCGCCGAGAGCCCTGTCCAAGAACCTCTCGAGAACAGACCGATGACTTATCGCGTTATCGGCCACGAGAAGTCCGCCCGTCACGAGCTTCGGGACTACCGCATTATAGCAGTCGATGTAGTGGTCCTTCTCCGCGTCGAGAAAGCAGAAGCTTATTTCATCATAGTTGCGCAAGCATTGACGGGCATCACCCACAACCAGTTCAACGACATCCCAGACATCCGCCTCACTGAACGTCTCACGGGCGATCCGCGCCTTCTCCTCCAACACTTCGAACGTAGTTATCCTTCTCCCGACCTCCCTGCAGGCCACGGCGAGCCAGAGCGTAGAGTAACCAGCGCTCGTACCGATCTCGATGTACTCGCCCGAAGGAGCGCTTGCGGCAAGCAATGCCAGGAACTTCCCCACCTCTGGAGTGATTTGACGAAGACGCCTCATGTGGGGAGTGCCATCGATCCGATCGCGTTCGTCGATGCGCTCGAGATACTCCATGCGGTCTCGGATCTTCGGAGGTATTGTCTGTAGCATTTCAGGATCATACCTTCCGTCACGCTAAGTGCCGAACTCATCCGACAGACATCCCGAGGGGCGGCGCAGGGGGCTCATGAGGAGTGAGCTCCGCGGCCGCGCCCTCAGCTCACAAGCTATCAACAGCACATCAGTCCACCAGCAGACCACAGATCGATCAACAACCGCCGCTGGGCGGACGCGAAGCGAACGCCCCGCGTCCTCCGCCCTCACCCAACAAACTGAGCATATCACAAAAGATCGATAACAAAGCGACCTGCACATCACGAAATGCCGCTAGCGAACTCCGAAGGAGCCCCATCCGCCGCCCCCTCCACCCCCATCCTTCAGGCGATCACGAACTAGCCAACTCTTGCCCCCGAGCCCACGCGAAGCCGTGCCCCTCGTTCGACCAACTTCACCAAAGGCGGCGGAGGGGGCTCGTGAGGAGTGAGCTCCGCGGCCGCGCCCTCAGCTCACAAACTATCAACGCCACATCAGTGCACAAGCGAATCGCAATCCTGCCAACAGCCGCCGCTGGGCGGACGCGAAGCGAACGCCCCGCGTCCTCCGCCCTCACCCAACAAACTGAGCATATCACAAAAGATCGATAACAAAGCGACCTGAACATCACGAAATGCCGCTAGCGAACTCCGAAGGAGCCCCATCCGCCGCCCCCTCCACCCCCGATCAATCAGCAACTCAGAATTCAGCAACACATAACTCCATCAATCCACGCACTCACGCCATTCGACAGATCCACAATCACCCGACGTCGCCGCTAACACCGCCGCTAGCAAACCCCGAACCAGCTCTCGCCACCCGTTCAATCTGCCCGCCCGAAACTCGGCGCCGCTTGGCCGCCGTGCCAACCCCGCCCCTTCGCGCTCCAACTAGGAACGCAAATATGACGCTCCATTCACATCGATGATCGCCCCTGTCATATACTCAGTCCCCTCAGCACAGAGAAAGAGAACCGCAGTAGCCACCTCCTCCGGCCTCGCCACCCGCCCCAGCGGACTCTGCCTCCTGATCTCGTCGCCCTCCGGGCCGGTCAGAAGCGGGGCAGACAGATCGGTCTGTACGAATCCCGGCGCGACAACCCCGACGAAGATGTTGAACCTCGCCAACCGCTGCGCCAGTGATTGGCTCATTGCATTCAGTCCGGCCTTCGAGGCACCGTATGCTGGCTTGTCCGGCTCTCCGCGGAACGCCCCTCTCGAGGAGACGTTGACGATTCTTCCGCCGCCCCTCTCTATCATGTGCTGGACGGCGAAGTAGGTGACATTGGCCGGCCCCAACAGATTCACCGCCAGAATCTCATCCCATGCATACTCCCATTCCTCGAAACTCACTTCATCTATCCGATGGATCATGCCGATTCCTGCGTTGTTCACCACGATATCGAGATGACCCAGTTCTCCCACCGCCTTCTCGACGAGAGACCGGGCCGACTTAGGTTGAGCGATATCTGCCTGAATGGCTACATGCCGCCCCCCCGGCAGAGAACTCAGCGTGTTCTGCGCTGCCGCTTCGTCCGTCTTGTAGCATATGGCAACGCGCGCACCCTCGCGGGCAAACGCTTCACTAATAGCGCGGCCGATCCCGCGCGAACCACCTGTGACGAGAACACGCTTGCCCGAAAAATCCTTCATCGTTTCCATCCCCATTCGCTAGATCGTGAACAGCTCAGCCCCCGGCAGCTCAACGGCGCCGCGATGCCTCCGGCAACGGCATTTCGAGAAACCGCTCCAGTGCCCGACAGATCGCTCAGGCCGCTCCTTCTACGGGAACAGTCTGCCGTACGCGAGCCAGTGGTAAATCACGTAGAACCAGCTCAAGAACGCATGAACGAGGGCCAGAAGGATACTGTGATTGACCTGCCAACTGAGCAGCGCGGCAAGAACGGCTCCTATGCTGCCGAATATGCCACCCCCGCAACAACCGCACCCGCGTTTGTCGGTTTCGCCCACCT
>LJUI01000035.1 GCA_001303705.1 candidate division TA06 bacterium SM23_40 | reverse complement strand
AGGGCGCGAGTGCGCCCTATGAAAGTGGGACACATCGCCCCGCCGTCGTGCCACTGGATCGAGGGTGGTCACATCCGACTGCCGCTTGAAGGATGACGAGCGGGGGGGAGCGGTCAATCCCGGAGGCGATCGGTCGCATGAGGAAGAGGGATGTGGATACCGTGACGGACGATGCGCCCACAGTGCTCGTTGTGGACGACGACCCTCAACTCTGCTGGATGGTGCGCGAGGAGCTCGAGGGCGAAGGGTACCACGTCATAACCGCTGAGAGCGGGGCGCGGGCGCTGAAGAGCGTACGCAAGCACGCACCCGACGTCGTATTCCTCGATTTCCGAATGCCAGGGATGGATGGACTCGAGACTCTGAAGAAGGTCAAGGAAATAGATGAGAGCACTGATGTCATCATGATCTCAGGCTTCGGGAAGACAAAGACGGTTGTCAGGGCGATGCAGCTCGGAGCATCGGACTTCGTCAACAAACCGTTTGAGATCGATGAACTGAAAATCGTTCTGTCGAAGGTTCTGGAACGGAAGGCGTTGACACGCGAGCTCGCTCAGTTGAGGACCGAGATCGGGATCCGCTCGATCGACGAGAGCATCATCGGCGATAGTCCGGGCATACGCCAGGTGAAGCGGACGATCGAGCAGGTGGCTGACAGCGGATTGACGGTCCTCATACGGGGAGAGAGCGGGACCGGCAAGGAGCTGGCGGCCCGGGCGCTTCACAGCATGTCGAGGCGCGCGACTAAGCCGTTCATCAAGGTCAACTGTGCTGCGCTTCCCGGCGAACTCCTCGAGGCCGAGTTGTTCGGGTACGAGCGGGGGGCCTTCACCAGTGCATATCACACCAAGCCTGGCCGATTTGAGTACGCCCATCGCGGGAGCATCTTTCTCGATGAGATAGCGGAAGTGCCCATTGCGTTACAGTCGAAGTTGCTGCAGGTACTGGAGCACCGGGAATTCATGAGGCTCGGAGGTAAGAAGACGATCCGTGTGGACGTGCGCATCGTTGCCTCCACAAACCGCAATCTTCAGCAAGAGATGGCCCGGAGGCGATTCAGAGAAGATCTCTACTATCGAATCAACGAGGTGATGATCGAAATCCCGCCCTTGAGAGAACGGCGAGAGGATGTCCCGCTCCTCGTCGGTCACTTCCTCCGGGTGTACGGCGATCAATACGGCAAGGAGATTCAGTTCCCTTCAAAAGAGACCATGGATACGCTTGTGGCCCATACCTGGCCCGGCAACGTGCGGGAACTGGAGAGTCTGATGAAGAAGATGATTGTCTTCGGAACCGAGGAGATCATTGCTGAGAGTCTGATGCCTGAGCCGTTCCGCCATTCCGGCGGATCCGCGGAAGAGGAGCCCCACAGGCCGACACGCCAGCAGGAGCTCTCGCTCTCTCTGAAGGAGGTGAGTCGGAGGGCGGCTGTCGAGGCGGAGATTCCCCTGATACGGGAGGCGCTCAGGCGGACGAACTGGAACAGGACCAGGGCTGCCCGTCTGTTGGGAATCAGCTATCGCTCTCTGCTCGACAAGATCAAGGAATACGGGATCACAACTGCCGAATGATATGCCGCCGCCGGTCGCTGCGATATCGCTGCGGCTTGTCTCAGAGGTTGTGCAGAAAGATGCAATGATTGGTAACATCGGTGCGCACCGGGAGGGGGGCTGGACAAGGGGCTGGAAGCGACGTGGTGAACTGACGGGCTACCAACGTCTTAGCCGTACGGCTTGCGGCATCGCGTGAGATTGTCTGGCACGGTTATTGCTTTTATGTGAGGCCATGAGATGTACCCTGGCTGCCGCGCCGAAGAGGTGACGGATCCAGGATCGCAGGGAACGGTGACCATTCAGAAGAGGGATATGAGTTGAATCAGGGGCTGCACACAGCTGTGGTGCGACGGAGGCTCAACGAGGAGGTGCTGCGTGCTGAGCGGTATGGGCACTTCCTCTCGGTGCTTGTCCTTCATGTCATGAACGGAGATTCGGAGAGCGCCGGTTTTGTCGGTGCGTTTTCGATCCTCAGAAGCGTGATGAGGGGGGACATACGGCGTACTGACCACCTCCAGGAGACGCGCAGTGGTGTTCTCTTTTTCATCCTGCCGGAGACACCTGAGGAGGGGGCACTCGTCGTTGCCCGGCGCATGCAGGAGCATGTGGGGCCGTACAGGGTCTCAGGATCGGGCAGGGAGGCGTCCTGCCAACTCCAGTCGCGGGCGCTGATCACCTCGTACCCGGTCGATGGGTCGAGCGGCGATGAACTCCTGGATAATGTCGACGTTCTCGGGTCCCTCGTCAGACACCACGGCGAAGAAGAGATCTACATCTACTCTGAGTGTGGTGATGCCGGGTCGCCCAGGTAGTGTCGCGGCATCCGCGTTCGGGGCCGCAGCATCCTCCCGGGCGGCAGGGTCTGCCCACAGACAGCGAACAATGCTCCAGCAAGTCGCCTCCCAGGGCGACTTTTCCCTTGTCAGATGGTCTGCAGGGTGCTAGATTGTGATGTGTGGAGCAACGGCACCTGGCTCATGGAGGGATAGAATGAGTGTGGCAGAACCCATAAGGAATACCATCGAGAGAGTGGCTCTGGAGAAGGGACGGTACGCACCTGCGGCGTACGAGTTTCTTCTTCAGGGGCTGGAGTACACGCTTGAGCAGGTGGGCGAGAGGCGCCATGTGAGCGGCCAGGAACTGCTCGATGGCGTGAGACGACTGGCCCTGGAGTCATATGGGCCGCTCGCAAAGACCGTCTTCTCATACTGGGGGGTGACGAGGACGGACGATTTCGGTGAGATCGTCTTCGATCTCATCGACGCCGGAATCCTGAGCAAGAGAACTGAGGACCGAAAAGAGGACTTCACAGATGTCTTCGACTTCGAACGGGAGTTCGAGGTTAATTACTGGCGAGATCTGGACCGGAGCCACCAGGAGTGGAGCAGTTGCAGCGACTGACGGGCCGCAGTCCGCCGGGGGCCCCCTGACGTGACCTCTCCCATTGATCGACTCAAAGAGATCGTCGACGCAACGTGTGAGGAACTCCGCTACGGGAACGTGAGCAGGGCCGAGGCCGAAGAACTCGTCCAGAACGTGAGGCGCGAGGCCGAGCGGCTCATACCAGATCAGATGGAGACCTACGATCTCATATACGAAGCCAGATTCCGTCGCCTGATCGAGCAGTTCATCGATTCACAGACCCGCGAACGTGCATCAGAAAGCTAGACTCACCGGAGACGATTTCCCAGGCTGGCCCGGGAATCTGAGTCCAACTGCATCCTCGAGTGACTGGGGTCGACAGGCGGCCCCCACGGCACTTCGCCACCGGGAGCGCCGGTGGACTGACATGTCGGGGAGAAGGATTCATGGATCCTGCTGTCTGCCGTGATGCACATTGTGTCTCTCTGCTCACCGATTTCGGGAACATCGATGGCTACGTGGGGGCAGTGAAAGGTCTCCTGCTCTCGGTGAATCCCCGCCTCACGCTCGTTGATCTCTCTCATGACATCGAGTCCCACGATGTGGTGCAGGCCGCGTACGTGCTCGGTCGCCACTATCGTTACTTTCCGCGGGGCACCGTACATCTCGCAGTCGTGGATCCCGGAGTCGGAGGGAAGCGGCGCGGCGTGGTAGTGGAGAGTGCCGATTGGCTATTCGTCGGGCCGGACAACGGCATATTCAGCCACATCTATGATGAGCTCGAGGCCGCCATATTCGCAATCGATGAAGCGTCTCTCCTCCCGCAGCAGCCGAGTGACCTGTTTCATGCCCGGGACATCTTTGCGCCGATCGCCGGGCGCCTCACCCTCGGACTGCCGGCCTGTGAGGTGGGGTCGCCCCTCGATGAATGCGTGTCAATCCCGTTGTCCAGGCCACTGACGACCGCGAGGGGGATCGAGGGACACGTGATTCACGTCGACAGGTTTGGCAACATGGTGACTGATATCCCCATTGACCTCGTTCGTTCGGAAATAGGCGAGACTGAATGTGTGATCGAAGTGGCTGACAGGAAGATAGAGATGATTCGGCGCAGTTATGATTGCGTCGAGGCAGGAGAGTTGCTCGCTGTATTCGGGAGTTCCGGATTCCTCGAGATATCTGCGAATATGAGGAATGCCGCTGAGCTCCTGGCCGCTGCTCGAGGGGAACCTGTGGTGGTTACGTGCAGATGATTCGATGCCGGTCGGGGAAAGGAGTACGCCGTAATGGAGCGAGATGACATACTCGATGACGTCAATCGCATGCGGAATGAGGTTGAGGCGCTATTCGAGGACTTCTTCCGTTTCCAGCACTCGCTCGCGTTGGCTGGCGGACATGTCTGGCGACCCTCCGCTGACTGCTACGAGACCAAGGCTCACATCGTCATCATTATGGAGCTCGCAGGCGTGGCCGCGGAGGACGTCGAGGTCTTCGCGTCGGCCAGGGCGCTGACTGTTCGGGGGACGAGGCGCGATCTGACACCCCGGGAGCGTCATAGGAACTATCATAAGATGGAGATAAACTTCGGCGATTTCGAGCAAGTCATTCCTTTCTGGTGCAGTGTGGATATAGACGATCTAGAAACCTCTCTCGACCGGGGGATCCTCACGATACGGATGCCCAAGGAGGGATCTCGTCCCCAGCCAAGGACCATCGACATCGAATAGCTCATACGAAGGTGCCGTCTGCGCCGGTCTCTCTCTGTAGGATCAGATGGGTCGCGCTGGGGGCTACATCGGAGGCAGTAGATGAACAACGAGGGATCGGATGTAAAGAGGGAGCTCGTAGTACCTCCTGTCATCCCTGTGATGCCGGCAAAGGACGTAATGGTCTATCCATACCTTATCGTCCCTCTCGTCGTCTCCGAAGAGAATCTCGTAGAGCTGACCGACGATGCACTCGCCAGAGACAAGATCATTGGCATCTTTGCACAAAAGAATCTGGAGACCGAAGAACCGACCCCGGAGGATCTGTACGATGTCGGAACTGCTGCCGTCATCGTGAAGATGCTCCGTTTTCCCGACGGGACCCTCCGCATTCTCGTTCAAGGGTTTTGTCGCGTCAAGGTGATCGAATTCACGCAGCGAGAGCCGTACCTGCAGGCTAAGGTCGAGGCCGTCTCTCAGGAGTACGAGAAGACCGTCGTGACCGAGGCGCTGATCCGGAATGTCCTCTCTCAGTTCGAGAAAATCGTTTCTCTCGCTCCATACCTTCCCGACGAACTGCAGGGCGTGGCTCTGAACCTCAATGATCCGTCCAAGCTTGCCGATCTCGTCGCCTCGAATATCAATATCGAGATGGCCGAGCGTCAGACGCTGCTCGAGACATTCGACCCGCAGGAACGGCTCACCAAGCTGATGCCACTGCTCACGAAGGAGCTCAACATTCTGGAGCTCGGCGACAGGATCAGGTCCCAGGTGAAGACGGAGATGGACAAGGATCAACGAGAGTACTACCTCCGCGAGCAGTTGAAGGCGATTCAGCGTGAGTTGGGGGAAGATGACGAGAGGACCGTTGAGATCAACGAGATCCGCGAGAAGATCGAGGGAGCAGGAATGCCTGAGGAGGTGCGGAAGGTGGCGGAGCGGGAGCTCGAGCGTCTCGCAAAGATGCCTCTCGCAGCAGCTGAGTACACCGTTTCCAGGACGTATCTCGATTGGCTCATCGCACTTCCCTGGACCCGGGAGACAACTGACAATCTCGACGTCTCTCAGGCAGGGGCTGTGCTCGATGAGGATCACTACGATCTGGAGAAGGTGAAAGAGAGGATACTGGAGCACCTTGCGGTGCGCCGCCTGCGTCCTGAGGCCAAGGGACCGATCCTCTGCTTTGTTGGACCGCCGGGCGTGGGGAAGACGTCACTCGGACGCTCGATCGCCCGGGCGCTCGGGAGAGAATTCGTAAGGCTGTCGTTGGGGGGCGTGCGGGACGAGGCCGAGATACGCGGCCACCGGAGGACGTATGTCGGTGCTCTGCCGGGAAGGATCCTCCAGAGGATACGCCAGGCTGAATCGAAGAACCCGGTGTACATGCTGGACGAAATCGACAAGATCGGACAGGACTTCCGCGGGGATCCGGCGGCAGCGCTCCTCGAGGTGCTCGATCCTGAGCAGAACTGCGCGTTTTCCGACCACTACCTCGATGTGCCCTTTGATCTGTCGAAAGTGATGTTCATTACGACCGCCAATATTCTCGATCCAATTCCTCCCGTTCTCCGCGACAGGATGGAGGTGCTGGAACTCCCCGGGTACACAGATGAGGAGAAGATCGAGATCGCGAAACGGTATCTGGTGCCGCGGCAAATCACTGAGAACGGCCTCACTGTTAGCCAGATCTCGTTCACCGATGAGGCGATCCTGGGGATCATCCGCGACTACACGAGGGAGGCCGGCCTGAGGAATCTCGAGCGTGAAATAGCATCGATCTGCCGCAAGGTGGCGAAGGGCGTGGCCGAGGGGCGGACAGATTCCGTTGAGGTACGGCCTGAGGGGCTCCCGTCATATCTCGGCCCGGTGAAGGTGACGCTGGAGGTGGCCGAGCGGGTGGGTGAGGTGGGCATCGCCACGGGCCTGGCGTGGACACCGCGTGGAGGAGAGATTCTCTTCGTCGAGGCGACGAGGATGAAGGGCCGCCGCGAACTCATTCTTACCGGTCATCTGGGAGAGGTGATGCGTGAGTCGGCGCAGGCCGCCCTCTCCCTCCTTCGTACCAGAGCCGATGCGCTTGGCATCGATCCCTTATTCTACGAGGAGAGTGACATCCACGTCCATGTGCCATCGGGCGCCATTCCCAAGGATGGGCCGTCGGCAGGTGTCGCGATCGTTGCAGCGCTGGCATCTCTCATGACAGGTCGGCCGGTGAGGCCGGAGATCGCCATGACCGGCGAGATCACCCTCCGGGGCAAGGTGTTGCCGATCGGGGGAGTGAAGGAGAAGGTCCTCGCGGCGAAGCGTGCCGGGATCAAGAGTGTGCTGCTTCCCAGGCGGAACGAGGGCGAACTCGAAGAGGTCCCGGAGCAGGCGAAAGCGGATATGGAATTCATCTTCGCCGACACCATCGATGAGGTCCTCTCCTCTGTGCTCGATACGGGGAAGACCAGCGGGAACTGATCGAGCACTCTCCTCCGCAGCCGTCGTACACACTCCTTGAATGGAGGGGGAGTCGCTGGTCAGCTGTAACCTACCGAACCTACCAACGCCCCTCTCTTCTTCTTGACATGCTTATTCGGCCTCTGTATACTCCACGCAATCGATGGGTGAATGGCTCGGTCCTCTTAGTCTGCATGGAGGTAGTGTGTTCAAAGGATCTTACGTAGCGCTCGTCACGCCTTTCAAGAACGGTCGTCTCGACGAGGCAGCGCTCGCGCGGCTTATCGAGTTCCACCTCGAGGGGAGGACGGCAGGGCTGGTCCTGTGTGCCACTACTGGAGAGTCTCCCACTCTCACTCCGGGAGAGTGGCGGTCGGTCATCGAGACCGCGGCGGGGCGTGCCAAGGGAAAGCTCGCCATCGTCGCCTACACAGGGAGTAACGACACCGCGGCAACGGTGGCCAGGACAAAAGAAGCTCACGCGTGCGGCGCCGACGCGGTCCTGGTCGTAACGCCCTATTACAACAAGCCTCCGCAGGAAGGGCTCTTCCGCCACTTCGAGGTTGTTGCCGGGGAGTCGTCCCTTCCTATCATCATCTACAACGTGCCCTCTCGGACTGGAGTGAATATCCTCCCCTCGACTGTGGTCCGCCTCGCTTCCCTCGACCGCATCGCTGGCATCAAGGAGGCGAGCGGGGACCTCGATCAGGTCAGCGAGCTATCGCGGCTTGCCGGCGACCGGATCGCCATACTATCCGGCGATGACTCCCTTACACTTCCGATGCTCGCGGTCGGCGCGGTTGGCGTCATCTCAGTGGTTGCCAACATCGCGCCCCGTGATGTGGCCGAGATGATCGACCAGCACGGGCGTGGAGAGGTTGGTCGTGCTCGCCAGATCCATCTCGCACTGTACCCGCTCGTGAGGGCTCTGTTCGTGGAGACGAATCCCATACCTGTCAAACGTGCTCTGTCTCTCATCGGTCTGATGGGCGATGAGGTGCGCCTTCCCCTTGTACCACTCTCGAAAGAGGGCGAGCGGACGCTCCGCAAGGCTCTTAAGGAGTACGGGGTGCTTTCGTGAGGTGGTCGAATCCGAAGTCCGGGTCTCGGTTCCGCCTCTGGGCGGAATAGACGATGACCGGACGACTGCAGGGAGATGATCTCATGGCTCTAAAGACCAGAACCGTCGTCTGCGGTTGTTGTGGAAAGATGGGTGCCGCTATCGTGCGTGCTGCCGCCCGGGCGGATGACTTGGAAGTTATCGCGGGAATCGAGAGGCATGATCACCCGCTGGTGGGTCAGCGGCTTCGTGATAGTGAAGCGTTCATCACGGTCGACCTGGGGAAGGTGCTGGGCTTCGCCGACGTCGTTGTGGAGTTCACTACTCCTGAAGCTTCTCTCGAACACCTGGAGATGGTCCGCGAGGCAGGGAAGCCGTTGGTGCTCGGTACGACCGGATTCGATGCCGCGCAGGAAGAGATGATCCGAAAGGCAGGCACGACCATCCCGTGCCTCTATTCGCCTAGTATGTCTCTTGGAGTGAGTGTATTGTTCGATCTCGTCCCGAGGGCGTCGCGTCTTCTGGGCGGTGATTTCGATGTTGAGATAGTGGAGGCTCATCATCGCCAGAAGGTCGACGCGCCAAGCGGCACCGCAAAGCGCCTGGCCGATCTCGTGGCCGAGGGGCGGAGCGCGGGCTCCGGTGAGATAGCCCCCGGGGGCGGCGCCGGGGAGGTCGGCATCCATTCTCTCAGGGCAGGCGATGTCGTGGGCGAGCACGCGGTGATCTTCGCGGGGACAGGGGAAAAAGTGGAGCTCCGCCACACCGCTGCCGATCGCAACACGTTCGCCCAGGGAGCGCTGCGCGGGATCCGGTTCGTCGCGGCAGCAGCGCCCGGTCTTTACGACATGCTCGATGTCCTGGGAGTGCGGCCGTGAACAGCACAGATAGGACTGCTCCAGCTGCGGGATGTGGAGACCGGGGCCCGGGGAAAGAGGGGTTTCGCTTCCGGGCCGGTCGCATCGATCTGTTGCCTCCGTACCTCTATGCTGAGCTCGATCGACTCGAAGCTGAGACGAGAGCGCGTGGTATCGACATCATCAGCTTCGGCGTCGGCGATCCCGACCTGCCCACGCCGCCACACATTGTCGACTCGATCTGTGCAGCAGCACAGGATCCAGCGAATCACCGCTATCCCACGTACGACGGGCTGCTCGATTTTCGCCGTGCGGTCGCGGACTGGTATCAGCAGCGGTTCGGGGTCGGGCTCGATCCAGAGCATGAGGTGTTGACTCTGATCGGCGCCAAAGAAGGGATCGGCCACCTATTGTGGGCGGTGGTCGAGCCGGGCGATCTCGTTCTCGTGCCCGATCCGGCCTATCCTGTCTATCATTCTCAGGTGGTCCTCGCGGGCGCCACTCCTGTTCCGGTACCACTGCGCGCCGAGCATGACTTCCTGGCGGATCTCGATTCGCTCGATTCCGGTATTGCAGACCGCGCGCGGCTGATCGTCCTCAACTACCCCAACAACCCCACCGGAGCGTCAGCCTCCCTCGACTTCTTTCATCGCGTACTCGACTTCGCTCTCCGACATCAGTGCCTCCTCGTCAATGACTGTGTGTACAGTGAGCTCTATCTCGATGGCAATCCGCCTCCCAGTCTCCTCGCGGTCGACGGTGCGAAGGAGGCGGCAGTCGAGCTTCACTCTCTGTCGAAGACATACAACATGACCGGCTGGAGGCTCGGCTTTGCTGTGGGGAACAGAGAGATCCTCAACTCACTCCTCAGCGTGAAGAAGAACTGCGACTCGGGAGCGCCTCAGGCGATCCAGCGAGGCGGGATAACTGCCCTGAGAGGTCCTCAAGGGTGCGTGGAAGAGCTTCGGGCTACGTACCGCCGACGGCGAGACCTCGCGGTTCAGGCATTCTCGCGTGCCGGCTGGAGTATCACGCCGTCTCCCGCGACGTTCTATCTCTGGGCCGAGGTCCCGCCGGGCTATGACTCGTCGACATGGGCGGGCTGGCTCCTGGAGCGGACGGGCATCGTGGTCACGCCGGGACAGGGATTCGGCGAATACGGAGAGGGATACGTGCGCCTGGCACTGACGCTCGGGGAGGAGCGCATCGCGGAGGCGGCAGAGAGGGTGGCCCGTGCGGGGTCGTTTGCCGCCCATGGTCGCCCCAACATTCGGTGAGCTCGACGGCTTTCTCGGTGGAACGACAGCGTGAAGGTAATCGTCCAAAAATACGGTGGCACCTCCCTGGCGACGCCTGCCAGGATCAGGAGCGTGGCGAAGCGTATCGTGGCGGCGCGTCGGGCAGGGTGCGGCATCGTCGTTGTCGTTTCGGCGATGGGAGACACGACCGAACAGCTCCTCGGGCTGGCGCGCTCCGTCATCTCTCAGCCTCCCCGTAGAGAGCTTGACATGCTCCTCACGGCGGGCGAGCGGGTGACGATGTCTCTGTTGTCGATGGCGATTCAGGATCTCGGCAGCGAGGCGATCTCGTTCACGGGCTCGCAGAGCGGGATCATCACGGACACCAGCCACACAAACGCTCACATTCTCGAGATCCGTGCCGACCGCATCAGAAGAGAGCTGGCGAAGAAGCGGGTCGTCATCGTGGCCGGATTCCAGGGGGTCTCTGTTGAGCGTGAGGTGACGACGCTCGGCAGGGGAGGCTCCGATATCACGGCAGTCGCGCTCGCCATAAGCCTGGGGGCCAGAGAATGCGAGATATACACGGATGTCGATGGGATCCTCACTGCCGATCCTCGGGTCGTTCCGGGCGCGAGACTGCTGCCAGAGATAACTTATGATGAGATGCTGGAGCTGGCCGGGCTCGGGGCTCGGGTGCTGCAGAGTCGCTCAGTCGAGCTCGCTGCCCGTCACCATCTCACGCTCCGGGTCCGCCCGAGCATCGGTGAAGGAACTGGTACAGTGATCAGAGATGAGACGCTCGAACGGCCAGAGGTGCGCGGTGTGACGCACGATGAGGCGATAGCCCTGCTCTCCCTGAGGCGGGTCCCCAGGAGTCCCCGATCCCTCTCGCAGGTGGTGACGAGCCTCGCCAACGCGGGTGTTGCCGTGAGGTTCTTCTTCCATGGGGCGGGGGCGGAGAAGACGACCGATCTCTCATTCGTCGTCAATGAGTCAGATCTTGCCACTGCCCGCCGGGTTCTCGCGTCAGAGGCCCGGCGGATCGGCGCGAGGGAAGTGCGCGCCAGCAAGGGCGTGGGCCTGGTGTCAGTCATCGGGGTCGGGATAACGCGTTCTCCTGATATGCTGGCGAGGATCTTCACGGCCCTCTCCAGGAGCCGTATCCACATCGGCTCAGTCTCGACCTCGGAGACGAGAGTGAGCTGTATCATCCCCCAGAGTGCGGTGGGGCGCGCGGCTAGAGCTCTGGCCCGGGAATTCGATCTGATGAAGCCGCGGACGGCCAGGAGCACCTCGGGCGGGCGGGGAAGGAAGCGAGCCTCCGCCCCGCGAGAGTAGTCGCGTGCGGCAGATCATCGTCCGGGACATGCCTCGTGGGCGGAGCATGGACCGGTCCGGCCATGGGTCCGGGAGGGAGAGACGCCTGAGGGGAGAGGTGATCGATGGCTGATCTGGCAGTGGCAGTCGCGGGGGCATCGGGCCTCGTCGGATCGACGATCGTGGAGCTGCTCGAGGCACGGAGGTTCCCCGCCGCATCGCTCCGGCTCCTCGGCTCGAAGGAAGTCCCTGGCCGGAAGATCTCCTACCAGGGCACGGAACACGCCATAGGGCGGCTCGAACCTGATTCATTTCGCGGCATCGATCTCGCTTTATTCGCCACATCAGCTGAGGTGAGCCGGACTGCGGTCCCCTGGGCCCTCGACGCCGGTGCGCGCGTCATCGACAATTCCCACGCGTTTCGCATGGAACCCGGCGTTCCTCTCGTCGTGCCCGAGGTAAACGGCGACACAGTCTCTGGCGACACCATGCTCATCGCCAATCCGAACTGCTGCGCCATCCAGCTCTGCGTGGCCCTGGCGCCGCTCGCGAGGGCCGCTGGTCTGCGCCGGGTGGTGGTCGCCACCTACCAGTCGGTCTCCGGCGCAGGGCGTGGGGGAATGGAGACACTCGAGAACGAGCGCGCGTCAGCCGGGGGAGCGCACGCGGACACCGCTCGTGGACCGGGGGTATTCGCCCATCCGATCGTTGACAATCTCGTCCCGGAGATCGGGCCTTTCTCACGAGATGGGTATACGGGCGAGGAGTCGAAGATCTGCGAGGAGACGAAGAAGATACTCGGTCTCGATGAACTCCGTATGAGCGTTACTGCTGTGCGTGTGCCGATTCAGACGGCCCACTCCCAGGCTGTGTGGGCCGAGCTCACCGAACCTCTCCCTCCCGATGAAGCACGGAGGGTCTGGGAGCGTTCCCCGGGGGTCGTGGTAATCGACGAGCCCGGACGGTCTCTCTATCCGACCCCGCGGTTCGTGTCGGGCAGGGATGAGGTCTTCGTGGGCAGGGTACGCGGGGATCCTTCCGTCGACTCCGGCCTCGCATTCTGGGTAGTGGCGGACAATGTGCGGAAGGGCGCGGCGCTCAACGCTATCCAGATTGCAGAGTCGTTCATCGCTGTTTGATTGCCGGGACAGGGCCATCGGTGTGGCGTTCGCGCCAACCGGTGAGGCCCGCCTGCGCTGTCATAGACTCTGGTGCATTGACCCGAACCGGGCCAGGGGGCGACCCCTGGGGCGCTACGGCCCGGCACGGCGACGCGCCGATCGACCGATGTGTTGAAAGGAGGACGCATGCGAGGAGGTTCGTTCTGCACGGGGGCTGCTGCGGCCGTAGTCCTCCTGCTGTCATGTGCGGGGGCAGGCGGTACCGAGGTCTATGAATCCCCGCTCTCATTGGCCGACTGTATTGCGGTCGCGATCGAAAACAGCCCCGACCTTGCCCAGACCAAGGAGGATCTCCGCCTCGATCAGGCGGATTTCGTCTCCTCCTTCTCGGCGCTGCTCCCGAGCGCTCATGCGTCGAGCGGGTACACACGTTCTGGTCCGAGCTTTCGGATCTCCGCGACGGGCGTCATGGAAGAAGTGACGACTGAGACGTACAGTACTCGTTTCTCGCTCAGCCAGCCTCTTCTCGATCTTCCCGGGTGGACGGGCATCTTTTCGGCGGGCGCAGCGGTCACGGCTGGCAGGGCGTCGCTCCGCGAGATGGAGAACGCCGTGGTCCTGGCCGTGACCGAGGGCTACTATGGCCTTCTCAAGGCGATTGCGCTCGAGGATGTGGCTCTGCTCGCTCTGGAACGAAGCGAGGGGAATCTGGCCCATGCCGAGGCCCTATACGAACTGGGAGCGGCGTCGAAGGCAGACTACCTCAGCATCAAAGTGGAGAAGACGCAGGCCGAGGTGGATCTGATCACTGCGAGAGGCGCGGTCGACTTGGCGAGGGCATCCCTTGTCAGGGCGATGGGCATCCCGTTCGATCGTCCAGTCGAGATAGAGGAGGTTCCCGGTATTGTGCAGCGTGAGGTGCCCGTTCTCGCTGCCCTGAAGGATCTGGCGTTTGAGCGCCGTCCTGAGGTCGCCAATGTCGACGCCGCGCTCCATCAGGCAAATCTGAATGTCTTCTCTGCCAGGACGACGTACCTGCCGACCCTCCTTGTGACGGCGGACTACAGCTACAGCGGCGAGGAGTTCCCGGACGATGCGACCACCTGGGATGCGAACGACAGCTGGAGCATCGGCATCAGGGCGGAACTCCCCCTGTTTGACGGATTGCGTCGTGAGTCGGCCCTATCGAGGGCGGCCACGCAGCGCGCGCTCCTCGGACAGGAGAAGCGGAGGAGGGTGCTGGCGATCGAGTATGAGGTTGAGGCCGCGTACCTCGCGGTGCAGGAGGCGACGAAGCGTCTCGATGTGGTGGAGCTGGCACGCGAGGAGGCGGGAGAAAACTACCGGATGGCTGAGGAGCGGTATCGGCTGGGCGCCGCTGCTCCGCTCGAGTTGGTGACTGCGCAGCTCGCCCTCAACATGGCGGAATCGTCGGAAGTGGAGGCGGTCTATGACCGGCGCCTCGCCGTGGCGCGTCTGGAGAGTGCGGTTGGAGGGCCCCTTCCCTGAGCGGTCGGGGATCGGGCGCGCCCGCGGCGGGATCAAGCCCGCGGGAGGGATGAGTTCGACAGGCTGGCGGCGGCCGGGGGTTTTTCGCTTGCCCCTGGGCCCTGGTTCTGCTATTGTATATATGAATGGCCATTTCGGAGAGGATTCTGCCGTGGGAAACAGCCTCGCACGACGCGTCCTGTTGCATCTCACCCCGACGGTGATCTGCCTTCTCTGCCTGGCGACAGGGAGTGTCGCCGACGACGAGGTTCACTGGTCGGGGTCACTCGTGTACGATGTGGCAACGAATGTGTTCCTGGGCGAAGGCGAGAGAATGCAGCTGGAGATTGAGGTCTCGGTTGTCTACGAACAACTCCAGTTCATCGCCGTCGGCGATTCATATCAGGCGGGATACGATCTGTCGGCGATACTGCGTGACACTGCCGGCAATCAAGCGGCGGGTGACATCTGGACAGTCTACTCGGAGCCCGAGGCGTACGCCCAGACTCAGCGCCTGTCGCGGTTCATCACAAGCCGGCACGAGCTCTCCATTGCTCCCGGTGAATATCATCTCAGCGTGTTGCTGCGAGACCGGCACTCCAGCCGGGAGGGGACTGTGGAAAAGGAACTCCATGTGCCGGATCTCGGGTTCGGCTCGCTCCAGATGAGCGACGTCACGTTCGTCAGGTCGGAAGGCCTCATCTTCTCGGGCGACGAGGTGGCGACGAGCCTGGCAACTGGCAGAGAAGGGTGGGAGGCATATCCGAAGCGGCGCTACGACGAGACGGATGAGAGAGCCCTCTTCTCCTATGAGATCTATCGGGGACCCGATGACTCGGGAGACGTGCGTGAGGAATGGTACGTCATCGATGCCGACGGCCTCGTCCAGCTCAGGTCGAGGGGCGTGATGGCGGTGAAGGGTACGGTTGTGAGGTTGGGGACGGTTCCCCTGGAGGGGCTCAGGGTGGGAGAGTATGCGCTGAGCATCAGACTGGAGGACGAACGTACGCAGCGTGTTGCGTTCGGCGAGGCGAAGTTCTCCGTCGTCGGCTCGTTCTTTGCCTCTCGCGAGGAGTATGAAGAACGGGTCGAACAGCTCGAATACGTCGCCACCCCCGAGGAGCGGGAGCGGTTGAGATCCGCTCCGCCCGAGGATTGGGTCAGGCTGTGGAACGAGTTCTGGAAGGAATTCGATCCCACTCCCAATACGGAGAGGAATGAGCGGATGCTGGAGTATTTCCGGCGCGTCGATTATGCCGATAGCCATTTCCTCGGCCCCTTTGGCGGGTGGCGGAGCGACATGGGCCGCATATACATCAAGTTCGGTCACCCGAGTGAGATCGAGCGCCACTACTTCGATCCCGATGCACACCCGTACGAGATCTGGTACTACTATTCGCTGGGAGAAGAGTTCATCTTCGTCGATGAGCGGGGCTTCGGCGAATACAGGTTAGTCTACCCCCTTGACCAGGGGTACTGAACTCTCTCATAATGACTCCTGTCGAAGAAGATCGGGAGAGAGAGGGCGGAGGAGAGATCGATGCAGCGGACGGTAGTTGTGAGTATGGCGCTCATTGCGGCGCTCTGTACAGCCCCTTCTCTCGCGTCCGAGCAGGCCCTGCCGGCCGAGAGCGAGGGCGATCTTACCTTCCACATAGATGTTGGCCGCTTCCGCATGGGCGGGGGGAAGAGTTACGTCGAACTCTACTACACCTTGCCGGTGGCCGATTTCAGTTATGTCGAGGAGGACGATGGCGGGTGGACCGCGCGGTTCCGTACATCGTTCGTGCTACAACGTAAGGGATCCAAGGCAACGGTGAGCGACAGCTGGGAAGGGCACTTCTCTGTCGTCGATCCGGACGAGGTGACCGGGGGTCAGGCTCCACTGATGGTGGACCAGATGGAACTCGAGAATGTGAGCCCGGGCGAGTACGAGATCTCCTTGGCCATGACCGATCTCACCAGCGAGAAGGCGGGCGAGGTTGTTCTCACAGTCCCTGTGGCGCCCTCATCCGAAGAGCTGGCCGTGAGCGATGTGGAGCTCGCGATCAAGATCGAGGCCGAGGCCGATACGAGTGATAGTCGGTTCGTCAAGAATGGCCTGTACATATCGCCGAATCCCGAGCACCGGTTCGGGGGCAAATTCCCCATCCTCTACTGGTACAGCGAAATCTACGGCCTCACCACCGGCACTGAAGAGATACCTGACAGCTTCAGTATCGCGTATACGATCTGTGACTCGAAGGGGAAGGAGGTTCGCACTCTGCCGTCCAAGAGGAAAGCTACTCCCGGGGAGAGCGCGGTAGAGATGGGCGGCGTCAATGTCGTTGCCCTGGAGGCCGGCGAATATGCTATCTCCCTTGTCGTCAAAGACCTCTCGTCCGGCACAGAGGCGACGGCGAGTGCTCCGTTCTATGTCGAGGCGGTCAGCGATGTGGGACTCCGTGCGCTTTCCGAGGAAGGCGAAGAGGAGGCTCCTGAGCGGGATGCCGCCGCCGAGCTGCGGGGGCTGCAGGAGGTGGGGGGGGAGTGGTACGAGCGGATCGAATACCTCGCGGACCGCGACGAGCTCTCTCTCTATGAGTCATTGAGCCCGGAGGGGAAAGAGAGGTTCCTCGTCAAGTTCTGGAAAGATCGCGATCCCCTTCCCGGCACGCCACGAAACGAACTGCTCGAGGAGTTTGTCCGGCGCATTGAGTACGCCGACGAGCACTTCTCCTCCGGCTTCGAGAAGGGACACAGATCGGATCGTGGCCGGATCTACATAAAGAACGGGGAGCCGGATGAGATCGAAAGGCACCCGGCTGACGTCCGTTATGCTTCCTATGTCAGCTGGCTGTACTACGGGCGCGGGGGCGACCAGTACATCTTTATCGATCGCACCGGGTACGGGAGGTATGAACTCGTCTACTCCAGCGATGAGGATGAGTCGTTCGATCCTGACTGGGAGGATCTCATAGATCCTACGGTGGTACGGAAGAGGAGGAGGTAGGAGCTCTGTGGCCAGATGCATCACCTCCATAGGAGTCGCCTTCGTGCTCGTGGCGAGCGTCGTTGCCTCGGCGGATGCATACGAAGTACGGTATCGAAAGGTGGGGAGGTCGGTCGTAATTACCAATGTCCCGGATCCGGCGCGTATGGAGCTTTTCCGGACGGCGATCCGCAACATCCGGGCGGATCCCGTCTCCTACGAGACGCTCATCGAGGAGGCGGCGAAACGGTACGGTGTCGCCACCTCCCTGGTCAGGGCAGTAATCGACGCCGAGTCCGGATTCAATCCCCGTGCCATCTCTCCTAAGGGGGCGATGGGGCTGATGCAGCTCATGCCGGCCACGGCCGTAGATCTCGGGGTCTCCAATCCATTCGACCCGGTTCAGAACATTGAGGGAGGAGTGCGCTATCTGAGGGAGATGCTCGATCGGTTCGACGGGGAGATCAGACTGGCCCTTGCGGCGTACAATGCCGGGCCGGAGCGAGTGGTGCGGTACGGCGGTATCCCCCCGTACAGGGAGACACAGGACTACGTACAGAAGATATTGATAACGTGCGGGTTACCAGATACAGATAAGGAATCAGATGAGCTTCCTGCCGGCGCGGACCTTCCGGGCGTCGACCGGGGAGGGCCCGGCGAGGAGTCAGACGGACAGACCTCCGGGTCGGCGTCTCGCCCCGAAGATCTCCGGCCGCGGAGAAGCAAGATCTACGTGTACGAAGAGTCCCACGGCCCCCTCCTCACCAACGTGCCCAAGCCCGATTGATACCAGATGTCAACTCGGACCATCCCGGGCCTCCTCGTCGAGCGCGGCGATGAGGTGTTCGATCTCCACAGGCGTATTGTAGAAATGAGGAGCGACGCGAATCGCGCCCTCACGGGCGGACAGATAGATCCCCCTACGGGCAAGCCGCCTCGCCAGATCGGGAGCATCGGTCTGCTCGAACGCCACGATCCCTGAGCGGCGGGCGCGCTCAGTGGAGCCGCGGATTCCGAAACCTCTGCGCTCGAGATAGGCGATCAGGGGATCTGTCAGGGAGAGGCGTGCCTCCTCGATGCGCTCTATCCCTACCTCCAGGAGCAGGTCGACGGACGCGCGCATTCCGTAGAAGTCGTGGTACGGAAGGCTTCCCACTTCGAGCCTTCGCGCGTCGTCGTGCAGCGGGCGGGTGAAGTCGAGCAGGTGCTCGAAGTCCTCGGAACCGGCAACGCTGAGCCAGCCGATGTACGCTGGCTCGATTGCCGCCAGCCCGGCGGCAGAGCAGTACAGGAAGGCCGTTCCCTGAGGAGACATGAGCCACTTGGCCCCGGCGCAGGCGAAGAAGTCGATACCCTCCCTGTCCGGCTCGAATGCGATCGCACCTCCGGCCTGCATGCCATCTATGGCAAGCCAGATATCCTGATCATGGCATAGCCCGGCCAGAGCCGCGACGTCGAGCCGATACCCGCTCGAGAACTGGACCAGGCTCGCCGCCACGATCCTCGTTCGCCGATCGATCGCCTCCCGTATCGTGTCGACCTCGAGCCGGCCGCCAGGCATGGGCACGAGCCGGACTTCCACCCCTTTTCGCCTGAGGTGGAGCCAGGGATAGACATTTGCCGGGAACTCGCGTTCGCCCACCACGACGTTATCGCCTCCCCGGAGGTCGAGCCCCTGTGCCACGATGTTGAGCCCGGTCGAGGTATTGAAGGTCAGCGCGAGACGGCGATGATCCCCTTCGATGAGGCGAGCGAGGAGCGAGCGCGTCTCGCGGAGGGCGTTGAAGTGTTGGTCGTCACGTTGCTCTCCGCTTTCCTGTCGGCTCGAGAAGAACGCGTTGATCGCCTCGAGGCTGCGCTTGGGCAGGGGCGAGGTAGAGGCGTGGTTCAGGTAGATGCAGCGCTCGGTGATGGGAAACTCGGACCGATAGCTGGCGAGCGATCGTGGCTGGCATCGGCGGCAGAAGACTGTGGGGCGGGAGCGTCCGCCGATGACCGTCAGCCGATTTCCACATCGCTGGCAGGTGGTGGCGTCGCGTCGGTGCACCTTCATGAACTCCCGATGCTCGATATGGATGTCGCGGCCCAGGCGGCGTCGAACTTCTTCGAGCGCGGTACGGAACACACGGAGCATCGCCTCGTACAGCCTATCGAGATCCTCCGGGCTCAGGCTCGCCCTGCGGCGGAGCGGGCTTATGCCCGCCTCGAACAAGATCTCGTCGGCGTAGGCGTTGCCGATCCCTGCCAGACACCGCTGGTTTGTGAGCACGGACTTGATCGGCGCCCGGAATCGCTTCATCCGCGCGATGAATCCCTCCTTCGTCAGATCAGGCGAGAGTGCATCGGGCCCGAGATCATTGAGCTGGGGGATGTCCGAGAAATCGCCGTCGAGAGCGAGATAGATCTTCCCCATCTGGCGTTCGTCGAAGTAGCGGACCTCCCGTCCGTCATCGAGAGTGAGCTGGAGACAGGTGCTCTTGCGCGGGCGTGCGGTCTTCGCGCAGAGCTGGACCCTCCCGGCGAGCATGGGGTTGATGACGATGACCGTGCGATCGTCTAACGAGATGAACAGGAACTTGCCTCGTCGCCCGACTGCCTCAATGCGCCGCCCTTCGACATGCTCCCTGAAGAACTGATGAGACCGACACCGTACTGCGATCGGGTGCGTGATCGAGACATGTTCGATGCCGCGGCCGGCG
Source organism: candidate division TA06 bacterium SM23_40 (assembly GCA_001303705.1). Classification (GTDB taxonomy): domain Bacteria; phylum LJUI01; class LJUI01; order SM1-40; family SM1-40; genus SM1-40. The sequence continues at coordinate 1,160 of LJUI01000035.1, read as the reverse complement.
ACCTCTATGTCGAGCACCTCCCGGACGGCCTCAAGATCGACGAGTTCAGGCATCGTCCCCTTTCCCAGCGCTGCTTACCGAGTGGGGCGCGGATTCGTCACCATAGACCAGGCGGGCCAGCTCCGCCTCGACCCGCGGGAGCTCCTTCAGGTACATATCGAGGCGCCTGTGGATCGACATGAAGGGATTCTGTGCCCTGACGACGGCACCCATCTCTTCGTACCATTGATTGAGGAGCTTTGAGTCCGGCGCGGTGTACGCACTCTTCATCGCCACGAGTTCGCGCGGTAGCCGCGGCGGGATGAGGAGTGCCTCCATGCGTGTCGATCCGACGAGGAGCGTGCAGACCGGGAAGACTCCCGGGGGGAGAGCGAGCTGCTCCCGGGCCCACCGGGTATGCATGAATCCCACCCTTCCCGTATCCGAAACCATGACGGTGCCGTATCCCAGTGCGTGGGCCGCGATCTGCATGTTCATTGCTGCGAGACAGGCATTGATGAGCCCGATCGTGTACATCGATAGGGGATATGGGGGAGTCTCGAATCCTGCACGACGGATGCGGTCCAGGTCGACACAGACGGCGATTGCCAGAGGGGCTCCGAACGGGATGGGCGATCCGAACGTCTTCTCCCACTCCGCTCTTCGAAGCGAGATGAAGCTCCATGTCTGGAGATTCGCCGTGCTCGGAGACAACCGCCCTATTTCTAATATCGTATCCAAGTCGTCGTCAGGGATGTCGCGATCGAAGAAGTGCCTGATCGAGCGCCGCTCCGACAGGAGCTTGATGAAGGGATGAAGGCGCCGGCCCTTCGGAATCGAAGGTCTGGCGACGAGGGCGCGAATGAGCGACCGTATCAACATGTACGGCTCTCCTCTCTCGGTCGGTCGGCGACCATGTCGAGGGGAGGGAGCGCCTTCCCTGCCCGGGCGATCCAGAGGGAACTGTGGAGTCTTCCCTCCCGGGGCGCGGCTCTCTATGGCGAATGGAACGCCAGCGGGTTCGGGACAAAGGTGATCACCAGCAGGGCAAACGCAATGAGGGCCCAGAGCCGCCGACTGCCGTCGAGCGGGGTTATGTCATTGAGGGGCTGAGGGTGGCGCAGGCCGGTGATGACGAGGAGCATTGCCACGACCAGCCACACCTGTGACGCAAGGGTCCC
>LJUI01000159.1 GCA_001303705.1 candidate division TA06 bacterium SM23_40 | reverse complement strand
GGCGGGGATGGGGACAGGGTTCGTGTCGAAACATTCTTTGCGCTGGCAGAGTTTTCGTTGACATCGAGACTCTGCTATCGGTATATTACGTGTTGGAAATCTCTGTCGATTTGGGTGACAGAGCCGACAACGGGAGGCAGCAGATTTGATGAAGACGCTTTCGCTGGGCGTGGTGATGACCATCGTCCTTTCGGCGAGCAATGCATCCGCCGGGGTCGAGGCCGAGGTCGAGGCATCGGTAGTAGTCGCGAGCCGCAACGACACGCGCATCCCAGGTGACACGGGCACGAAGCTCTCACTCGTCGACGATCTATCCACATCGCCGGCGCCTGCCTTCCGGCTGCGGCTGGGCTACCGTATCGCGGACCGACACCTGATAACGGCGCTCTACGCCCCGCTCCAGGTCAATGCGCGGGGGAGCGTGGGCCGGGACGTTGAGTTCTTGGGGGCGACCTATCCGGCAGGAACCCCACTGCTCGCCGTCTATCGGTTCGACTCGTATCGCCTCACCTACCGCTACAGCATCTTCTGGCGCGATGGCCTGGATGTCGCAGTCGGATTCACCGCAAAGATCCGCGACGCGGAGACCAGCCTCTATGGAGTGGAAGCTAGACGCAAAACCAACACCGGCTTTGTCCCGCTGCTGAATGCCCACGTGGCCTGGCGGCCTGGCAATGGAGTGTTTGGCGGTGTTCTCGACATAGACGCATTGGCCGCACCGCAGGGGCGCGCTGAGGATGTGCTTTTGGCAGCGACCTGGGCCTTCCACGAGAATCTCGAGCTACGGGCGGGCTATCGGATGGTGGAGGGCGGCGCCGACAATGACGAGGTATTTAGCTTCGCTTGGCTTCATTATGGAGTCGTCGGATTCAGGATGAGTCTCTGATAACCTCGTCTCCTCAGAGCGGATGTACGTCGTCAGCGATAATGAGACACATTGTGCCCTTTTGGATGAGACTCCTCCTTCCGGCTCCACCCTCTCTCCAGTCTGTCTCCTCTATCCTGTGAAGCTAACCCTGTTTGCTCACCTTTTTTTGCCGGATCGCGTGGCCTCCTCCTGAATCTCCTGAAGGAAGCGCGCGGGTCCTCAGCAGCGCGTCGATTTGCATTTTCTGCTCCTTCGGCTGGCGGTCGACAATCGGCCTGAGTCGCCGTTCGGTCACGATGCGTGAAGACAAGGGATCCCCAAGGGCGGCGACGGCGTCTATGACCTCCTGATCGAGCCTCAACAGGCGTAGCACTTGGGTGACCCTGGCTCGTGAGACGTCCAGTTTCCGGGCCAGAGCGGCCCTTGAAGGGGAATGTCCATGCTCCAATGCCTGTTGCCATTCCCAGGCCAGGAAGATGGGGTTCCGATAAGATTTAGGGGATCCACGGCCCTCCAGGTCGTGTTTCTGCCTCGTGTTCCGCAGCTCAAACACCGCCCTGAAAGTTTTACCTTTTGTACGGTCTGGGGAGCTAGCGGCCCGAGAGGTTGAACCGCTGGTGCGGGTCGTCTTTACCTCCGCCTGCTCCCAGCTGACCGGGGCGTCTCGCGATTGAGATCGACCACCCATGCCGTCTCTGTGGTACTTCTCACGGGACGGCGTCTTTTGTTGACACTGGGTGCGTGCTCGCTGTAGGATTGTCCCGTCTGAAACAACGAGCCCAGCGGAAGCGAGGTGGTTGGATATCTCCAGCCTTGAGTCGGCGGTGCGATAGGCATGGTGGGAGGGAAAGCAGGCGGGGCGAACGCTCCTCTGTGGCCCCGGACTATGAAGGCCGGCGCGCGCCATACCATATGTTCAGGTGTTCCTTCGCTATGCGTCTGCCGGTGAGCATCTATGCCCTCAGGGCCGTTCAGGAGCTGCATCGGCCGTGAAGGGTGAAAGCGACGGCGATCCATGTACATGTTCTGAACCGGAGAGGCGGGTGCGTCATGAGGCCGATGGACTCGTCTTGTCCGTACATGTATCGGGGTGTCATGGGAAGATCGGATAGACCGCAGTCGAGTGGTTCATTCAAAACCGGATTCCTCGAATGAAAGATTCATTGAGAACGGGCATCACATTCGGGCTCACGTCAGGTGCGATAACGACTCTGGGGCTCATGGTTGGCCTCCATTCCGGAACGCACTCTCGACTGGTAGTGATCGGCGGGATCTTGACCATTGCGATTGCCGATGCCTTCTCAGATGCGTTGGGAATCCATATCTCCGAAGAATCCGAGCGCGTTCACACGACCACACAGATCTGGGGTTCGACACTCGCGACGTTTCTATCCAAGTTCTTCTTTGCTCTGACATTCGCGGTTCCCGTAATTTTCTTCCCGCTCACAGTGGCCATAGCGATCAGCCTTGTCTGGGGACTCTCGATCTTGACCCTTCTCAGCTATCTATTGGCGCAGGCACAAGGGGACAGACCCTGGAAGGTTGTTGGCGAACACTTGTTGATAGCCATAATCGTAATCACCTTCACACATTTTCTCGGTGACTGGATCTCGAGTGTATTGGCGTAGCGAGGGGAGCTTCTCTCGAGAGTGCGGCCAGCTGGCGCATGCGGCCGACGAGCCTGGCTGTCGCCCCGGTGCAATGCGACGCCGTTACGCCAGCCTCGAGTTCGCGGCTGATGCTCAGGCAGTCGTCCCGCACTGAGTGGTTTCGGATATGAGTGCATTGATTCTAGCCAATGTCGAGGGCGCGGTCGGGGTACAGGCCGCCATAGATGCGGTCCGTAGCGGACGCTCGGCCCTCGATGCCGTTGAGGCTGCCCTTCGAGTGGTCGAGAGCGATCCTTCGGTCCGTTCCGTTGGGTACGGTGGTGCTCCGAATCTGCTCGGGGAGGTGGAGTGTGCCGCATCGATCATGTGCGGTGCGACACTCCGCGCGGGGGCAGTGGGAGCTCTGAGGGGTTATCTCCATGCGATATCCGTTGCCCGTCAGGTCATGGAGAGAACGCCCCACGTGATGCTTGTGGGCGAAGGCGCCGCGATGTTTGCGGCCGAGATCGGTGAGCAAAAGCGCGATCTTCTCTCTGATGAGGCGAGGGCGGATTACGAACGCTGGATTCGTGAGCATCTGTCGGCCGACCATATTGCCGAGTGGCCTCATGTGCCGCTATCTCGCGTGCTGTGGCCCTCCGCCGATCCTGAGACTGCAAAGGGTACGGCCTGTCTTCTCATACGCGCAAAGAACGGGAACTGGGGTGGAGGCATAAGCACTTCAGGCTGGGCGTACAGGCATCCGGGACGCCTCGGCGATTCTCCCATCATTGGAGCTGGATTGTACGTCGATAACCGGTATGGGGCTGTCACCTGTACCCACATCGGCGAAATGACGATACGGGCGGGGACGGCGCGCGCCGCCACTGCTTATCTCAAGCGGGGAGCCTCAGCAGAGGAGGCCTGCCGTGAAGCTCTCGAGGATCTGCGTTCGCTCAGGGGAGGCTATCTCGGTCCGGTGGTCGTCCATGTCATAGATCGGCAGGGGAATCCTTTTGTTGCGAGCATCGGCATGGAGGATCCCGAGCCATTCTGGTTCTGGTGGGAGGGAATGGAGGACGCCGAGTGTCGCGGGGCAGTGGTTCTTTGATTGCCCGAACGCGACAGGGGACAGTTCGATCTGAGGTCGCTTCGCCCTGCGAATGAGCCGGACGGCGGGGTACAAGGTTCATGGAAATACTGACGAGTCGAGAGTCGGTGCGTCGCCACCGAGCAGAGATCGCCGGGATGCTTCTCGATTTCCGGCCGTATGAGTTCTGCGCGTGGCCCTCGGAGAAGGCTGCGTTGGACGAGGTGGACATATCGCTTCGCGACGACAAGAAGAGAATCAGCGTGGTTGCGGTTGTGGATGATCGAGCGGCTGGATGGGTAGCGGGATTCCAGACGTACAGTCACGCATTCGAGCTCCATCCCATGGTGGTGCGTTTCGAGACGCAGCGTCGGGGCATCGGGAGACGACTGCTCGAAGTATTCGAAGAGAAGGCACGGGAAATGGGAGCCCTGACAGTCTATCTGGGGAGCGATGACCACATCTGTGCTACGTCGCTTGGAGGACGTCCTCTATTCCCGGATGTGCTGTCGCATCTCAGCGAACTTGAGAATCTCAAGGGACATCCCTACGAATTCTATTTGAAGTGTGGGTACGAGATCATCGGAATTCTGCCGGATGCCAATGGTGAGGGGCAGCCCGATATCTGGCTGGCGAAGTCGCTCATCGGCGTTCGACGTCCGGAAGAGGTTGACATCTAGCGAACGGGTGAAGTGGGCTACTATGATGCCGGCTCTACACCCGAGATCGATCGTGACGCCGGCTGGACGAGCGACCAGAGCTATGCTGACGGCGGAGTGACAGATGTCGATCGAAGAGCATATTGATGGCCTGGCGCTCCGCCCCGCGACTCTCGTTGACGCCGACTTCCTCTTTGCCCTGAAGCGCACGACTCTCGGCGAGTACATCGCCAGGACCTGGGGCGTATGGGACGAAACCTGGCAGCGGGCCTACTTCGATCAGCAGTTCGAACCGTCCGGGGTGCAGATCGTTCAGTTCGAGGGTGAGGACATCGGGATGATCTCTGTCCGGGAGGATGAGGATGCCCTCTTTCTTGAGCTGGTCGAGATCCTGCCCGAGCATCAGAACCGGGGGATCGGGACTTTCCTCATCCGTCAAGTGGTTGCCCGGGCTCGGGCCCAGGGCGTTGCGATACGCCTCCACGTACTGAAGGTGAATCCTGCTCGTCGCCTCTATGAGCGGCTTGGGTTCCGCGTGGTGAGGGAGACGAAGACGCACTATGTCATGGAGGCAGCGTAGCGCACGGGGCACCTGGAGGCCTGTCCCCGGGTGAGGGTGATTGCTGTTCGCCAGTTCCCGGAGGAGACGCGCGGGCAGGAGGATCCGCAGCTGGAGGCCGATTCGCTCGAAAGGAGGCGGCGATGGAGATTGCGGACGTAATCATATCGCAGTATGGGGCTGCGCTCCGTATGCTCAGATCGGCAATCGAAGCGTGCCCGGATGAGCTCTGGGATGGCGGGTCGCACAAGAATCGCTTCTGGCACATTGTCTACCACGTCCTTTTCTATACGCATCTCTATCTGAGCGCGTCGGACTCGGCATTCGTGCCGTGGGAGAAATCAAAGCCCGAATATCAGTTCATGGGTCGCTTGCCATGGCCTCCTCACGCAGAGCCGAAGATCGGGGAGCCGTATGAACGGTCGACCATTCTGGAGTACTGGGAGTGGCTGGAGGAGAGGGTCGGGACACATGTGCGCGCGGTGCCGTTTGGCGACCCGTCCGGCTTCCCGTGGCTTCCGTTCAACCGATTCGAACTGCATCTGTACAACATCAGACACATTCAGCATCATGCCGGCCAGCTCATCGAACGACTTCGCTCTCAGGGGGTCACGGATTTCGAGTGGGTGGGCATAGGAGAGAAGGGGGTCTAGCGACTGCATTCAGCGGTCGCGTGCGGCCCGTCACTGCCGTGGCCGGCGCTTCGCCGGCGACCTGGGCGACTGCACGCCGCCGCCGCGGGGGGGATGTACGGCGTTAGGCTACGGTCAGAACATGATAGGGCAGCTGCGGGCACGACATCTCGAACGTCAGGTTACCGTTCTTGTGAGCTGATGACTGGGGGAGACAGGTGGGCGAAACCGACAAACGCGGGTGCGGTTGTTGCGGGGGCGGCATATTCGGCAGCATAGGAG
>LJUI01000158.1 GCA_001303705.1 candidate division TA06 bacterium SM23_40 | reverse complement strand
AGGACCACGTAGTTATCATTTCGCTTGCCAGTCTTTACCTTCGTCGGCCTGGGCAGCGAGGATATGGTGTAGACGACTGTGGTGTCCTCCTTCTCGAAGACCGCTTCAATGGGCACGTAAACAACGTCAGGGATCTTTTCCACCACGATCTCGGCCCTGGCCGTCATGCCCGGCTTCAGCTTCGGATCGCTGTGATCGATCCCCACCGTCACATCGAAGACCTTCACGTCGGACTCCTGCTCCTTCTTGCGGGCCAGTGATGCGATCTCCGTAACGATGCCGTGAAAAGTCGGTTCATCGAAAGCGTCCAGTCTGATCTCCACCTCCTGTCCCTTGACGACCTTGCTGATGTCCACTTCGTTGACATGGGTCTTCAACAACATCACCGACAGATCGGGAATCTCGATCAGTTTCTGCCCTGGCCACGTCTGATCGCCCACTTTGATCTTTTCCTGTTCGTCCCCGCCCTTCCATATCTTGCTGTGGACCACGAGGCCGGGTTTCGGCGCCTTCACAGTCAAGTCCTCCAGTCCTCTTTCTGCCTTCGCGAGCTCTTCTTCGGCCTGGCGGATCCTGAGGCTCAGCTTCTGGAGTTCGGCCCTGTTAATCACCTTTTGAGCTTCGAGCTTCGACCCGGCCTGCTTCAGAGCGATCTCGGCCCTCTGCAGTTCTAATCGTGCCTTTTCCACTTCGACATCGGCCTCGTATTTCACCTGCTCCAGGCGCAGTTGGGCCAACTCGTAGGAGGCCTGGGCGTCCTGGAGGTTCGACTCCAACTGGGCCATGAGCGAGGCTTGGCTGGCCCTCTCCTTCTCCAGATCCGCATGAGATATCTCCAGCTCGGCCTCCTCGTCGTTGATCTGCTTCTGCACCTCCTGGGTATCGAACTGAATGAGGAAATCGCCCTCCTTCACCTCCGTCCCCTCTGGAACGAGTTCGACAATCTGGAGTCGCCTCGAGCTGGTTCGAACCGAAGGGGCCGAGACGTTGATGGCATTCTTCGCCTCCAGCTCCCCGCTTTCGGTGACAGCGATGACGAACTCGCCCCGTTCAGCCTCGAAGGACGCAATATCCCCGTGGCGAGTTGCGATCCGACCGCGAGCCAAGAGGATAAATGCAACGACCGCCACGACGGCCAGCAGAAGCCCGATCTTTGCCACTCTCGAAGAAAGGACTCCCAGACCCTTTTTCGTCGTATCGTTCATAGCTTCCTCCAGAGAATACAGGCTGAATTCCGTCTCATATTCTTCTGTCCACCGGACGCAAGGAGCGAATGAAGCACTCTTTTGACCCGCCCACAGTCCTTTTGTTCCGTGCTCTCAGAATATGCTCCCAGAGAATGCATCAGACACAGAGCCTTGGCCCCACTCACTGTAAATATGTATGTATCATTGAGAAGATGCAACTCTTCTGACCAGGCTTCAGCAGAGCTCGAAGAAAATCCGACTACTCCAACTCCATCGGTACGTGGACAACTCCAATAATTCCGAGTACCAAAGCCGCAATCGGGGACTATCCTCACGGTCCATTGCTCACCGCCAAACGGCCGGCTCCGCCGAATACAGCGCTGAATAGCCTGGACCTCCACCTCGGTTTGAGGCCGATTGACGTGAGCAACCCATTCTCGGAAACGCGGCACCGGCCACTCGGAAAGCAGCGGTCCCTCGTGCCCACACACACAGGTATCTCCAAAGACTTGACTAACGCCACCCTTCGTCACGCCTTCCTATTGCTCTTTGCAGGTAAGATGCCCCACGCTGAAGAACAATCTATGTTGCATTTGCCATGCAAGGAGCAATAATAACGCTCGCAAAGCATTGCGCTCTGCACAGCGACACACAGTCAGAAAATGATGGTCCTGCTGAATGGAAAAGGATTTGAGACGCCCCTGGTAAAGATGCCCTGAACCAGCGGAGCCCTAATGAGCGTGCCAGCGCTGGGTGTGAGTCAGGGTGATCCAATCCGTGAAGCGCGACATATCTCCATCCCCCCTTCGGCCACATCACCACGTGCCAATGATGTGGCATGAAGCAATAGGCGAGAATTCGCCCGTCGTAGCGTTTCCGCCCCTCTCTCGCGACGCGCTCGAAGGCTGCGTACTCTTCATCTTTCTCGAAGATCGGCAGGCGTGCATTTGTCCGCTTCAATACATGATAGACGAGGGCACCCATTGCTGCTCGCTGTGGTCGTCCCACGATCCTATCCGTCTGTGTAAACGTCTGGGAATGTCTGTATTCACCACAAGCGTCTTGGGACAAATGTGCGCCTCTGAGCGCATTGTGTACAATTACTGCCGTTCCCTCGCGATAAAAGGTTCCTGACACCTTTTTGGCCACAGTGAAGGCAGGAGTCTCAAAGGTGCCTGTCATTTTTGGTTTATCCAGTGCCAGCCCTTGTTTCGTAAGGGGGTATTTCTATCCGGCAAGATTGTCTCTTGATGAATATGGGATTCCGGTATTCCGCTTTGCTTGGACTGGAATGACAGCCTTCTTCTGATACATGCGTTCTATCGTTCCGCCATAAAAGAGCCGCTGCACTGTTTCTGATACAGCGGCTTCACTTCTGTCTCTTCTTAAGGCTTGCTACTTCACGCCACGGCCTTTGCCTCGGCCGGTTCCGATCGCTCGAAGGTCAGGCTGCCATCGATGGAGTCGATGCGAATCCGGTCGCCCTTCCTGAACGCTCCCTCAAGGACCTCCTTGGCGAGTTCATTGACAACCTCCCGCTGGAGCACCCTCTTCAGGGGGCGAGCACCGAAGGCCGGTTCGTATCCTCTATCGGCCAGATACGCCTGGGCGGCCTCGGTCAGCTCAACCTCAAGCCCTTGGCCCCTCATGGCCGTTTTGATGCGATGAAACTGCAACCTGACGATCTCCCTGATCTCGTCGCGCGTCAGGGAATGAAAGACAAGGATCTCATCGATGCGGTTGAGAAACTCCGGCCGCAGACCCTGCCGAAGGAGAGCCAGAACGTCCTTCTTAATCTCCTCGTAGACTTCCTCTCGATTCTTCTCAGTGATTCCCATCGACTTTTCCATGATGAGGGGAGCACCGATGTTGGAGGTCATGATCAAGATGGTGTTCTTGAAATTGACTGTGTGTCCTTTATTGTCAGTAAGCCGGCCATTGTCCAGAATCTGTAAGAGGATATTGAACGTCTCGGGATGCGCCTTCTCGATCTCATCGAGTAAGATCACCGAATAGGGCCGACGGCGCACCGCCTCGGTGAGCTGTCCCCCCTCCTCGTAGCCGACGTATCCGGGCGGGGCACCGATGAGGCGTGAGACGGCGTGGCGCTCCATGTATTCGGACATGTCGATGCGAACCATGGCGTTCTCGTCGTCGAAGAGGAACTCCGCCAGCGCGCGGGCCAGCTCCGTCTTGCCCACGCCGGTCGGCCCGAGGAAAATGAAAGACCCAATAGGCTGCTTCGGATCGCCAAGTCCTGCCCGGGAGCGGCGAATAGCGTCGGCAACGGCAGCGATCGCCTCCCTCTGGCCGACGACCCGCCGCGAAATCCGCTCTTCCATCCTCAGCAGTTTCACTTTTTCGCTTTCCAGCATCCTCGACACGGGAATGCCGGTCCAACGCGAGACCACCTCGGCAATGTCCTCCTCATCCACCTCCTCCTTGAGCATCTTATTGTCCTTCTGCAGCTCGGCCAGCTTGGCGTTTTCGCTTTCGAGTCGCTTCTGGAGTTCTGGCAGTTTCCCGTAGCGGATTTCGGCGGCTTTCCTCAGATCACCCTCGCGCTCGACCTTCTCCATTTCGACTTTCATCTGATCGATGTCGGCCTTGATGGCCCGAATCTGGGTGATGGCCTGCTTCTCAGCCTGCCAATGAGCCTTCAGATGACTGCTCGTCTCCTTCAGGTTGGCCAGCTCTTCTTTCACTTTCTTGAGCCGCTCCCTGGATGCCTCGTCCTTTTCCTTCTTCAGGGCCACCTGCTCGATCTCCAGTTGTTTGATGCGCCGCTCCACCTCATCGAGCTCCTCGGGCAGGGAGTCTATCTCGATGCGGAGTTTCGATGCTGCCTCGTCGATGAGGTCGATGGCCTTGTCAGGGAGGAACCGATCGCTGATGTACCGATGGGAGAGGACGGCGGCATCGACCAGGGCTGCGTCCTGAATGCGGACGCCGTGGTGAACTTCGTACTTCTCCTTCAGCCCGCGCAGGATCGAGATAGTGTCATCGACGCTCGGTTCGCCAACGAGAGTCGGCTGAAAGCGCCTCTCGAGAGCCTTGTCTTTCTCTATGTGCTTTCGGTATTCGTCAACGGTGGTCGCTCCGATGCAGCGCAGCTCCCCACGAGCGAGGGCCGGCTTCAGCATGTTCGAGGCATCGACGGCGCCTTCCGCCGCTCCTGCCCCGACCACTGTGTGCAACTCGTCAATGAAGAGTATGATCTCTCCTTCAGATTCAGTCACTTCCCGGAGGACGGCCTTGAGCCGCTCCTCGAATTCGCCCCGAAACTTAGCCCCGGCAACGAGCGCACCGATGTCGAGGGCAACGATCCGCTTCGACTTCAGATTCTCCGGCACATCACCGTTGACGATCCGGTGGGCGATGCCCTCGACAATGGCCGTCTTTCCCACACCCGGGTCGCCGATAAGGACGGGATTGTTCTTCGTCCGGCGAGCCAGGACCTGCAAAACCCGTCGTATCTCTTCGTCGCGACCGATGACCGGATCGGGTTTTCCGCGGCGGGCCAGATCGTTCAGATCGCGACTGTATCGCGCCAGAGCCTGATACGTATCCTCAGGGCTGGGACCTGTCACCCGCTGGTGACCCCGGATCTCCTGAAGAACCTTGTAGATAGCGTCCTTCGTAATGCCGTTCCTCCGCAGAATCTCACCAGCGGGACTCCTCGGGGTCTCAGCCATGGCGATGAGGACGTGCTCTGAGCTGACGTATTCGTCCTTCAACTGATTCGCCTCTGTGAGAGCCCCATTGAGAATGGTGTTCAACTCACCCGAAAGGTAGACCTGCCCTTCACCGCTTCCTGTGACCGTGGGGAGCTTCTGCAGTGCCTTCTCCGTTTCACCCCTCACAGCGTCAAAGCTGGCTCCCAGTTTCTTGATAACAGCGGGAACGACACCCTCCGCGTCCTCGAGGAGGGCTTTGAGAAGGTGAACACCTTCTATGGCCTGCTGCCCATTGTCCATGGCCACCTGCTGGGCTCGACCCAAGGCCTCCCGGGCTCTTATAGTCAGTTTCTCCAGGTTCATTCGTTCAACACCTCCAACTCATTGTGTGCGTCGCATTCTCTTCTGCGGGCAAAGGGCAAAACAAAATTGGGAGCAGCGTCCCCTGCTCCCATTGTCCACCGGACCGACAGCCCTTCGGCACCCGACCCGCCCCATCACTCCCTCTTCGATTCGGTCTTCTCCCCCTTCGATTCTCCTCTGTCCGCCTTCTCCGCTTTCTTATAACTATCGCTCCGATAATCGGTGACGTAAAAGCCGGAGCCCTTGAACAGGAATCCGGCTCCTGCTCCAATGAGTCTCCGCACCGGTCCACCGCAGTGGGGACATCTGCTCAGGGGTTTCTCCGTGATCGACTGAAACTCCTCGAACTGGTAACCGCACTTCTCACATCGATAGTCATAGGTCGGCATACACTCCTCCCTCCCTTCAGTTCACGGGAGCCCCTACGTGAGGTGGTTCTTCAGTCTGCGGCTCCGCGAGGCGTGGCGCAGCCTCCG
>LJUI01000034.1 GCA_001303705.1 candidate division TA06 bacterium SM23_40 | reverse complement strand
GCAGCCGACAGGACAGGAGTGCTTGTCGGCTGTCTCTTGTGTGGGTTCGCCATCTTCCTCGGGATCGGCCTCGCCCGCCATCGAAAAGAAATCACTCTCAGAAGGATTGCCGGTCTCGCGGCGATCGATGAGGCGGTCGGGCGAGCGACGGAGATGGGGAGGCCTGTGCTCTACTCTCCGGGGATCAGCCCGATGTCGCGGGTCTCCACCATGGCGTCGATGAACATACTGGGGACCGTGGCCGAGCGTGTAGCCGCACATGGAACGCGGCTCCTCGTGCCATGTGCAGATGCCGTCGTCATGACGGTGGCCCAGGAGGTGGTGCGGGAGGGTTGCTTGCGTGTCGGCCATCCGGATGCGTACGAGGAGCGAGACGTCTTCTTTCTGACTGAGAGTCAGTTCGGGTATGCGGCTGCAGTCGACGGCTTGATGCTGCGGGAACGCCCCGCGACCAATCTGTACATGGGTTCGTTCGCAGCCGAGTCTCTCATCCTCGCCGAGACGGGGCACGTCACCGGCGCCATCCAGGTCGCGGGAACGGATTCGACGATTCAGCTCGCGTTCTTTCTCGTCACATGCGACTACACCCTCATCGGAGAGGAACTGTACGCTGCCAGCGCATACCTCTCCCGCGAGCCGTCGCTCCTGGGATGTCTCGTGGGGCAAGACTGGCTCAAGATCGCGGCGATCCTGTTGGCTGTGTTGGGCGCTCTTCTCAGCACGTTTGGCATCGATATGGTGGCACGAGCGTTAGTCCGGTGACGAGTATAGGTGTGGCGGGCCGCACCCAGCGGCGGAGCGGTCGGGCAGATACAGTATTCGGCGGCAAGATCTGATCGGTCTGGAGGATGGATGGCGAAGCGAGGAGTACCTCTCGCGCTCTGTTTCGTAATGGGCGTCCTTATGGCTGTTCAGTTCTTCGTACCCCATCCACTGTCGCGGTACGTATACGAGAACGTCCTCGACTGGATGCAGATCGTAAGCGTCTTCGCACTCGCCGTGGGAGTGATCGGTCTGGGTAGAATACACTGGCGGCGGGTGGTTGTCAGACGGGCGGGGTGGAGATACAGCATTGCGACACTGGCGGGATTGGCGGTCATGGGTATATTGGGAGTAGTGGGAGGGATTGAGCAGGGGACTCCGTATGCTTGGTTGTTTCGGTATGTGCAGGCGCCGATGCAATCGACCATGATGTCGCTCCTGGCCTTCTTTGTCGTGTCCGCTGCGTACCGCGGGTTTCGCGTGCGCACCAGGGAGGCGGGGATCCTCCTGGCCGCTGCGATGGTCGTCATGCTCGGTCGCGTTCCGATCGGAGAGGCGATTCACAGGGCGATCCCGATCGCATCGAACTGGGTACTGAATGTCCCCAACACAGCCGCGATGCGAGGAATCACGATAGGCATCGGGCTGGGGGCGATCTCCACGTCGCTCCGCATAATATTCGGGGTCGAACGGTCCTATCTCGGGGTCGAGTAGCTGCGGTCGAGATGGCCCCCGGCGAGAGGGGGAGTGGGATGGCGATGACGACCATAGGCATCTGGGTGGCGGCCATTCTCACACTGGCGATCTATTCCTTTCTATACAGGGACAATCCGATCTACAAGCTGGCGGAGCACATTCTGGTCGGCGTGTCGCTGGGGTACTTTGTCGGTCTGTACTGGCATACCACACTCATCCCGAAACTGTGGGTGCCACTCGTGGAGGGAGGCAACGTGCTCGTGCTCGTCCCGCTCGCGATGGGGCTCCTCATGCTGACCCGATTCTCGTTGCGATGGAGTTGGCTGAGCCGGGTGCCGATGGCGTTTGTCATCGGAGCCGGGGCGGGGGTCTCCATTCCGACTGCGGTCGATGCGCGGGTGTACCGGCAGATCGAGGCGACGATGATCCCACTCACATCGCTTTCATCTGTTATCCTGGTCGTCGGAGTGGCGGCAACCCTCGTCTACTTTCTGTTCAGTGTGCGCCACGAGGGAGCGTTGGGGAAGGTGGCCACGCTGGGCACGTGGTTTCTTATGGTGGGATTCGGGGCCACATTCGGCTACACAGTCATGGCCCGCATATCTCTGTTGATCGGGCGCATGCAGTTTCTGTTGGGCGATTGGCTCCATCTACTGGCTGATTGACCTGGGGGGCTGGCGCAATGCCGGATCCGCGCACAGAGCGCGAACATGGGTTCGAGCGACCCGAGCCCCGTCGTCGTCTGAAAAATGAAGCGATTGCCCGACTGGGGCAGGTCGACAGGCGGATTTTGTACCTGGCGATCGCCGTCGCTGTGGTGGGTATCCTGTTTCGGCCTCTCGGCCTACGCATCCCCGTCACCGATGAGGTGCGGAGGGTGTACGATGCGATCGAGGAACTCCCGGCCAGAACTCCGATACTCATCTCCTTCGACTTCGGTGCGCCCTCGATGCCGGAACTGTACCCCATGACCGTGGCGGTTGTCCGGCACTGTTTCCGCCGCGACCTGAGGGTGCTGGGGCTTGGGCTCCTCCCCGAAGGGGCGAGCATAGGGGCAGAGGTGCTCGACAGCGTTGCCGATGAGATGGGCAGAGTCTACGGCGTCGATTACGTCCATCTCGGGTATAAGCCTCAGATCGAGGCTGCCATCCTGGGCATGGGCGAGGATATTGTGCGTGTCTTCCCCCGGGATTTCCGTTCGCAGCCAACGGCAGAGTATCCCGTAATGGACGGTATCGAGAACTACCGTGACATCCCGCTGATGGTCGGATTCGCTTCCGGCACCGAGATGGTACTCTGGATACAGTATGCCGGCGCCAGGTACGGCCAGCGCATCGTCTCCGGGGCCGCGGCCGTCATGGCGACGGTCTTCTATCCTTATCTCGACTCGGGCCAGATCGAGGGTCTGATTCCCGGCCTGAGGGGTGCGTCCGAGTACGAGCAGTTGATCGGGATGACGGGACGGGCGAGCCGAGGCATGGATGCGCAATCGGTGGCACATCTTCTTATCATCGGTTGCATCATCTTGGGTAACGTCGGCTATCTGGCGTCGCGCAGCAGGCGCGGCGAGGGATAACGCAGCGGCCGCATCTGGCCCACGCACTGGTGAGATCGAAATGGAATATGTCATTGGCATCGATGGAGGGGGCAGTGCGAGCACAGCGACGCTCGTAGCCCTGGACGGTACAGTACTGGCTCTGTTGAGGGGTGGACCGGGCAACTATCTGCTCAGCGGGGTGGAGCCCGTTGCCCGGGTCATGGCGCAGCTGGTGGCTGAGGGCAAGATCTTGGCGGAAGTAGAGCGAGAGATTCCCCGCTCCATCTGCCTCGCTCTGGCCGGAGCCGGGCGCCCCCGGGCGCAGCGGACTGTCCTCGATGCAGTACGTGAAAGGATTCCCGCGCAGGATATCCTGGTGACAAGCGACGGCGTAGCTGCCCTGGTCAGTGCGTTTCCCGGGAGATCGGGCGTCGCACTCATCGCCGGTACAGGATCGCTGGCGATGGCGGTCGATGAGCGAGGTGGCAGCGCGCGTGCCGGGGGATGGGGTCATCTGCTCGGAGACGACGGAAGCGGATACGATCTGGGACGGCGGGCTGTCATGGCGGCTCTCGCGGCGCAGAATGGGAGCGGGGAGGAGACACTTCTCTTGCCCAAGCTGGCAGCTCACATCGGGCTCAGTTCTATCGACGATGTCATCGACTGGGTATACGGAGACCGTGACGCCGCCGTGAGCAGACTGGCCTCGCTCGCGCCCCTCGTCTTCGATGCAGCCGGGGAGGGGGACCGCGTTTCCGCCACCATCCTCGACCAAGCCGGGCAGGCGCTGGCGCACCTGGTCGATAGTGTCATCAAGCAGCTTCGCCTCGACTCGGTCGTCGTTCCTCTCTGTCCGTTCGGTGGTCTCTTCCGGGATTCCTATGCCTTGCTTGAGCGGGTTATCGCCCGCACCTCGGTCGAAATCGAGATCGTACCCCCCAGGTTTTCCCCTTCTCTCGGAGCCTCTCTGGTGGCGCTGGGAAGAGCGGATGTCGACCTCGACGCCGATCTCCTGAACCGCCTCGATCGGAGCGAACGTGCGTGGAGGTGTCGGTCTCCCATCTCCGGAGCGTGACGGGAGATTGGAGATGGGTGGCCCGACGGCGGCGGGCACAATTCGGTTGAGGAGAGAGACGTGACTGAAAGAGGCGGTCGAGAAGTGTTCGAGGAACTCCGAGAGCTCATGACGGAGCAGCGCAACCCTCGCACCATGGACCTGGATAGTAAGAGCATTCGCGAGATCCTGGAGATCATCAATCGCGAGGATGAACGTGTTGCACGCGCCGTGGCAGAGGAGATACCCAACATCGAGCGCGCCGTTGAAGTCATCGTCGAAGCACTTGGCCACGGGGGACGGCTCATCTATGTCGGCGCGGGCACTAGCGGGCGCCTGGGGGTTCTCGATGCGGCGGAGTGTCCTCCCACGTTTGGGACATCACTGGATATGATTCAGGGAGTCATCGCCGGCGGATACGGGGCGCTGGTTCGGGCGCAGGAGGGGGCGGAGGACAGAGCCGAGGAGGGTGAGGCGGAGCTGATTGCCAGGGGAGTGGGAGAACGGGATATCGTCGTCGGTATCGCGGCTAGCCGCCGCACGCCATTTGTCCTCGGGGCTCTGGCAAAGGCGCGGGAGCTGGGTGCGCGGACAGTCTATCTCTGCTCTAATCCGTCGCCCACTGCCGACATCGAGGCCGACATCGTCATCGCTCCTCTTGTCGGCCCTGAGGTGATCATGGGGTCGACGAGGATGAAGGCGGCGACTGCGCAGAAGATGGTTCTCAATATGCTCACGACGACTTCGATGGTGCGACTGGGCAAGGTCTATGAGAATATGATGGTTGATCTCCAGGCAACGAGTCAGAAGCTGACTGAGCGATCGAAGCGCGTGCTGATGATCGTAACCGGGGTCTCGTATGACGATGCGGCGCGCATGCTCGATCTGGCGGGAGGCAGCGTGAAGACAGCGATCATCATGATCAAGAAGAATCTGGGTCGCTCAGAGGCGGAGGCCTTGCTCCGAGAGGCTGATGGGTTTGTGGGGAAGGCACTAGCGAGGGCCGGGGAGATGCAGTGACCGGCCATCTTGCTGCTTGACATCGATATCCGGGCCTGCTACTATATGATCAGTTCTCTGCATTGCTCCCCTATCCGGGGAAGTCCGTGACAGCACCTCCGGACGGAGATGTTGTGACGATCGATTGGGGGATCGTCCAACGGCAGGACACGTGACTCTGGATCACGGTATCGGGGTTCGAATCCCTGTCCCCCAGCCATGATATACGCGATCTCGCAGCGCGGCGGGATCGCGTTTCTGTATGTGGAGAACGCTGTGTCCGTGAGAGAGTTGGATTGCCGTTAGCTCTGCTGCTCCCGGGCAGCCATCACCTTACTCGTCCCGAGTCTCTTGGCTGAGTAGAGCGCGAGGTCGGAAGCGTGGAGGAGCTTCATTTTGTCCGTACCCTCCCCGGGGTAGGCGGCGACGCCGGCACTGACCGTAATCTGGACGGGTTCGGCGCTTTCCTCGAGTCTGAACCGATGCTCTGCGATCATGGAGCAGATTCTCTGGGCTGCGATAGTCGCCTCTTCCTGTGGCGTCTCAGGCATGAGGATGACGAATTCCTCTCCGCCGTACCGGGCGACGAAATCGGCATCCCGGACGAGCGTGGGCAGCAACCTACCGAACTGCTTCAGGATCTGGTCTCCGGCCGGTCTTCCCAACCGGTCATTGATCATTTGGAAGTGATCGATGTCGAGGACGACCACCGAAAGGAGTGTGCCGTACCGGTCAGCTCGGGCCAGCTCCTTATCGAGCGCCTGGAACAGATATCGGCTGTTGTACAGGTCGGTCAGCGTATCTGATATCGACAGCTGCCTCGCCCGCTCGTAGAGTTGAGCGTTCTGGATCGCATTCGCGAGGGGACCTGAGAGTGCCTCAAGGATTGATGTCTCCCCGTCGCTGAAGGCGAGGGCGTTTCTCGATCGGAGGGCGATGACCCCCACGGTTCCGTCATCGACCTTGATGGGAGCAAACAGGTGTGTCTCGTTTTCCGGGCCGCTGCCCTGAAGATCGCGTCTTGTGCTGCCCCTCGTCAATACGGTCGAACCGGTCCGCGACACGTGGCCGGCAATGCTGTTGCCACACTCCAATTCATTCCGCAGTACGTGCTCTATGTGTTTGGGCCCTGCAAACGCCTCGAGGGTGAGCAGTCCAGTTGAGCGATCGAGCACGTACAGCCCGGCGCTGGTGCAGTTGAAGTTGCGTCTGAGTGCTTCGGCGACATTGTGAAGCAGGATATCCTGTTCCAGTGTGGAGAGAGCCTGGCGGTTGATCTCGTTGATCACTGCCAGCTGTGTGTTTCGTCTTCGCTCCTGCTCGAAAAGACGGGCTTTTTCTATGGCGATCGCTGTCTGGTTGGCGAGAATGCGGCAGAGATTGATTTCGTTGTCGGTGAGCGCAGGGTGATCAAGCGTCCTCGCGATGCTGAGTGTGCCGATCGCTTCCGTCCCCAGTACGAGCGGGACGACGGCGATGCTTCCGAGAGGCAGGTCGCTCAGACCGTCGCGGACCGAGCTCATGATCGGATCGTTCGTCGGATCGGACACGATAACCGGCTCTTTCGTCTCCAGGGCCTGCTGTACTTCGGGATAACGCGCCAATTCCAGTGGCAGCTTGATCACCCAGGGCTCTTCCTTCGTGCCGTCATATCCGGCCTGCAACAGTAATGTCTTCTCGTCATCGCCTCGGAGGATGATGGCGCAACGATCGAAGCGCATGATCGAGGCGATCCTTCGCACAGTGCCGGTAACGATTCCGTCGAGCTGGAATGTAGACGAGAAGACGCGACTCACCTCATAGAGGCAGCTCAGGTCCTGTGCCCGTTGAGCTTGAGTGCGTGCCGCCTGGACAAGCAGCGCGAATAGCACCCCGAGGAGGAGGCACTGGATAGAGAAGACCGCGACCTGCAAGTACACGACCTTCGGTATCTCCACATACCAGCCCATGAGGAGGCCGGTATATAGATAGACGAGACAGACGAGGATCGCTATCTCGAAGGTCTCACGGAGGCCGAACAGGATGCTCGTCTCAAAAAGGAGTATGAAGAATACGGGGTAGAAGTGGCTGGCCACTCCTCCTGTGGCAAGCGTGATCGCAGTTGCGAATACGGTATCCCATGCCACCAGAAGCATGTCCCTGCGGATTCGGGGCATCTTCTTGAGGGGCAGGAAGGTCGAGGCGATTCCGTACAGACAACCGATAGCGAGCAGGGCGTTCGGGGACAGGGGGATGGCGGAGTCGTGGAACGCGCCCGTCAGTCGGGCGGAGAGTAGGACCCAGGCGAAAATGATGAGCCTGACGACCGCAACTTTACTGCCGAATTGATCTACTTTCAGTTCTCTCGCCATCGATGTCGTCCCCTCCTTTTATGGAAGACCGGAGTTCCATTGCTGGTCCGGGGCCGATCGGTCTGGCTCTCTGTTCCCCTTGCCCATCCCACAATTCAGGGCTTATTTGCGGGCGGCGAGACGACGGGTGCGATCCGCCGGCCACCTTCAACAGCCGTCAGAGGCAAGAACCGTGCCAAGGTGATACGAAATGTGATGTGTTGTCGTAACGGGCTTTGATACATGAGGTTAACAGCCAACGTCAGGGCGCTGCTTACTTGGTTCTTGCGCTCGGCAACCGGAAGCGGGCGGATTTTCGCGCCCCGGATCCCCGCGCTGAGCATCGCCGAGCTCGTATCTTTATGATATGTAGATGGTTACACCGTGTGGTCATTTCTCGCAACTGGTGTGGCATCTCGCACATCTTCCGGCTCCCCTCCCCGGAAGGATCGACGAGCGCGGCGGTCCTACCTCCTGTGATGGAGGGGCTGGGGCAGCGAAGGGCCGCATATTGACATAGTACAATTTTCCCATATTGGCCCTTTACAGGATCAAAGTAACGTAGTATTGTCACGATCGGAGCGAGAAGGACTATGTCAATAAGCGGGTCAACAACGGCAATCGAACGCCTGAGGGAGCAGATACGCGATGCTGGTACAGCTCGATCGAGACAGTCCCGTTCCCCTGTACGTTCAGATCGTCCAGGGCGTGCGGCGGCTCATTTCGTCCGGGGCGCTTGATGCGGGTGCCAGGCTGCCGCCGGCCAGGCAGTTGGCGAGGGAGCTGGGCATCAATCGGAATACGGCGAATGCCGCATACGACGAGCTTGTAGCCGAGGGCCTGCTGGAACGGCATGTGGGGCAGGGTACGTTTGTCGCCCGCGACATCCATCTCCTCTTCGGGGAACCGGGGAGCTTCAGCGAGGGAGTGGTAGCAGCAGGCGCGGCGTGGATAGATGCGCTCAGACAGGAGGCGGGGTGGAATCGTGACGCGGGCTTCGAGGAGCTCGTGGCGCTCTGCACCGAGCCCGCCAGATTTCCCTTCAGTTCGGGTCTTCCCCCGGCTGAGTTCTATCCAGTTGATGAGTTCCGCCGCGCGACAAATGCGGCGCTGAGAGAACATGGGAGAGAGATCCTCGAATTCGGAAACACAGTTGGATACGGTCCGTTTCTGCAGCTACTGCGGCGCCAGCTTGCCCGGCAGGGAATCGGCCCCGGAGCGGGCGAGGTGATGACGAGCTGCGGCACCCAGGAGGGGCTCGATCTGCTGTCTGAGGTGGTTCTCGAACCTGGCGACACAGTTGTGCTCGAGGTCCCGACGTATCCTGGAGCGCTGCGGGTCTTCGGATTGAGGCAGGCGAGCTGCATCGGTGTGCCCATCGACGATGAGGGCATACGGCCGGATCTTCTGGAACGTGTGCTGGCCACGCAGCGTCCCAAGTTCGTCTATCTTATTCCCACGTTCCAGAACCCGAGCGGGGCGGTGATGAGCCTGGAGCGTAGACATGAAATCCTGTCGCTCGCAGCGCGTTATGGAGTGCCCATTCTGGAAGATAATGTGTCATCGGAACTCTACTTCAACTCGGCCCCGCCGGCCCCGCTGCGGGCGCTCGATGGGGATGGTCTTGTCGTCTACCTGTCGAGCTTCTCCAAGATCCTCTTTCCGGGATTACGGCTCGGCTGGATGGTCGCTCCCGAGGAACTGATCGAGCGCATCAAGCGGGCTAAAGGGGCGAGGGATCTCCATACGAATACTATGACGCAGGGCGCGATGTACGAGTTCTGCCGTCGCGGCTATCTCAAGGGACATCTGGAGCGCACTCGGGGCATCTACCGCGAGCGCCGCGACGCGATGCTTCGTGCCCTGGAACGACACTTCCCCGGTGAGGTGACATGGACAACGCCGAGCGGCGGCCTATACCTGTGGGTGACCGTCCCAGATGTGGATACAACCTCTCTGTTCTTCGAAGCCAGAGAGGCCGGCGTTGTCTTCGTGCCGGGCCCGATCTTCTGTTGTGACGGATCGGGGAGGAATGCACTTCGCCTCGGCTTCTCTCAGCTCGCTCCCGAGGAGATCGAGGAGGGAGTCGATATCCTGGGGAAGATCGTCAAGAGGCGGCTTGTCGGGAGATCTGGCGTCTCGCGGCGAAGCCGGAGGCGAAGCGATGTTTCAGTCGTCTAAGGTCGAGTGAGGAGGGAGTCGCGACCGCTGGGTGAGCCCATAGGGAATCGGTTCAGCATCTGGGTGTAAGGAGGTTGCCATGCCGATCAAATCTTCGAAGTCGATCTGGCGTAACGGGGAACTCATCCCATGGGATGAGGCGAAGATCCATGTACTGTCCCACGTCGTTCACTACGGCACATCTTTTTTTGAGGGCTTGCGGTGTTACCGAGGGCAGCGGGGGTCGGTCATCCTCCGGCTCCGCGACCACGTCAATCGGCTGTCCGACTCCGCCAAGATCTACCGAATGGGAATCCCCTATTCGGCGGACGAGCTGTGCGACGCAATTGTCGAGACAGTACGGGCGAACGGCCTGGCGGAGTGCTACATCAGGCCGCTCGTCTTTCGAGGCTACGGCGTCCTGGGAGTACTGCCGTACGAGTGCCCGGTGGAGACCTACATTGCCGCCTTCGAGTGGAAAAGCTATCTCGGGGTGAAGGCGGCGGAGGAGGGAGTCGATGTCCAGGTCTCTTCCTGGAGTCGGCAAGCGCCGAACACGCATCCCTTCCTGTCGAAGGCTGGCTGCAACTACATGAGTTCGCAGCTCATCAGGATGGAGGCCGATGTCAATGGCTACGGAGAGGGCATCGCTCTCGACCGCGAAGGATTCGTGAGCGAGGGGAGCGTGCAGAACATCTTCGTCATCAAGGGGGGCAGAATCCGCACTCCGCCGCTCGCCTCGTCCATTCTGCCGGGGATTACACGGGATTCGGTTATGCAGATCGCTGGAGACTTGGGATATCCCGTGATCGAGGGCCGTATTCCGCGAGAGCTTCTTTATATAGCGGATGAGATATTCCTCACCGGAAGCGCTACGGAGATCGTACCGGTTCGCTCGGTCGATCGGATCGAAGTCGGTGACGGAAAGAGAGGAACGCTCACGAAGCAGATACAGGACGAACTCAGCGGCATCATACGCGGGAAGAAGCCAGACAAGTACGGGTGGCTCACATCCGTCGATGTCGACTGATTCCGGCGCGCGCCGGCCCTGAGGGGATCGGTGCGGCTGAAGTTGCCCGCAGCAATAGAGGATGAAGGTGTTGAGAGACGATCTCATAGTCGACGAGATCATAACAGAAGAAGGGGGCAAAGGAGAATGGAGACTGGGACGTTGAGGCTCAAGACCGGTCTCGCGGAGATGCTCAAGGGCGGCGTCATAATGGACGTCACGACCGCCGAGCAGGCGAAGATCTCAGAAGACGCGGGTGCCGTGGCGGTCATGGCGCTGGAACGGGTCCCCGCGGACATCCGGGCCGGTGGCGGGGTGGCGAGAATGGCCGACCCCAAGAAGATCGTCGAGATCATGGAAATGGTCTCGATTCCCGTCATGGCGAAGGTCAGGATCGGTCACTTCGTGGAGGCGCAGATACTGGAGGCATTGGGGGTCGACTACATCGACGAGAGCGAAGTCCTCACTCCTGCCGACGAGCACAACCACATCGACAAGTTCGCATTCAAGGTACCGTTCGTCTGCGGGGCACGAGATCTTGGAGAGGCTTTGCGGAGAATCGGCGAGGGGGCTGCTCTCATCAGGACGAAGGGAGAGGCTGGTTCAGGTAACGTCGCCGAGGCGGTACGGCACATGCGGCTTGTCCTGCGTTCCATGAAGGAATTGACGATACTCTCGCCCGAGGAACTGATGACGAAGGCGAAGGAGATGGGTGCCCCGTACGCCTTAGTAAAGCTCGTTGCTGAAACAGGGTCCTTACCCGTGCCGAACTTCGCCGCAGGCGGAATCGCCACACCAGCCGATGCCGCCCTCATGATGCAGCTCGGTGCGGAGTCGGTCTTTGTCGGGTCAGGCATATTCAAATCGGAGGACCCGGCCCCGCGGGCCAGGGCGATCGTTCAGGCAACTACCCATTACCGGGAACCGGACGTTCTTGCCCGCGTCTCAGAGGGGCTTGGCGAGCCGATGCCGGGCATCGATCTCACCCGTCTGGAAGAGAAAGAGCTCCTGCAGATCAGAGGTGTGTGACGATGAAGGTAGGGCTCCTCGCCCTCCAGGGTGATTTCGCGGCCCACGGGAAGGCGCTGGCGAGACTGGGATGTGGGGGCGTGGAAGTGCGAAGGCCCGATCAGCTTTCGGGCCTGGGGGGGCTTATCGTCCCGGGGGGCGAGAGCACGGCGCTTCTCAAACTCATCGCCGAAGGCGGGATGGACCGTGCGATACAGGAGTTCGGGGAACGCGGAGGTGCGATCTTCGGCACCTGCGCCGGCCTGATCATTCTGGCGCGGGAGGTGAGGCATCCGGCTCAGCCGGGCCTCGGCCTCATCGATGTGGGGGTGGAGCGCAACGCCTACGGCAGGCAGCGGGAGAGCTTTGAGCAGGCAATCTCCGTTCCGGCTCTCGGCAACGACCCCTTCCCCGGAATCTTCATCAGAGCCCCCAAGATCGTTCGGCTCGGGCCAGAGGTCGAGGCCCTCGCGACCGTCGGCTCCGACTGCGTGCTCGCCCGCCAGGGAAGAATACTGGTGGCGACCTTCCATCCGGAATTGACACCTGACGGCCGTCTACACGCCCGCTTCCTCGAGATGGTACGGGCCGGGGCTTGAGTCTACCACACAGATCGAGCGGGCCGCAGGGTTCGTCCATTCCGGCCCGCGTCTTCGTACACCTCTTCGGCATGCACCTTCCCCGCTTCCCTCGCGCCCACCTATTGATCGAGGGCGATCGGCTGACCTGTGGTTACCTCGAGATCTCCGTTCCACGGTGCCCCCCCTCGCTGCCCGGGACAGGGGCTCGGGTGAGCTCGACTTGCGGGGTCCTGCCGCCGATGATTCCGCCGACGATCAACACCAACCCCACGACTGTTGATGACAGGATCGTCTCCCCCACTATGACCCTGATGACGCCGAGTGAGAGGAACGGGATGATATAGATGAACGTGGTGATCTGAGCCGTCGATCTCGACAGCTTCAGGGCTTTGAGCCAGATGATGAAGGTGATTCCCATTTCGAACAAGCCGACGTAGGCCGCGCCGAGGAGCCCGGCCGGGCCGGGCACCCTCGTGCGGCCGAAGAGCAACATGAAGCAGATGATGAAGGCGGATCCGAAGGCGAAATTGAGGAACAGTTTCGCGACTTCATCACGTGGGTCCCGGATGTTCAAGATCCAGAACAGGGCCCAGATGACAGCACTCCCGAGGGCGAGGAGCACGCCCGTGGGGCTGGAGAAGCTGAGGGCCGAGAAGTCACCTCTTGTCGAGACTATGAATACGCCGGCGAAACCGATGACGATTGAGAGAAGCCCCCTCAGCCCTATTCTCTGCTTCAGTAACGGGATCGATAGGAGGACCAGCATTATCGGCCACGTGTAATTGAGCGGCAGTGCTTCCTGTGCGGGGAGAAGCGCATACGCCTTGAACAGGATGATATAGTAGATGAAGGGGTTCAGAAAACCGAGCGATGCGGAACGGAGGTAGTCTCCCCTCGTGAATTCGCGGAGGAGTGTTGCCTTCCTCTGGATGAGCAGAACCGAGAAGAGACTGGCTGTCGATACAACCGAGGCATAGAGCAAGAGCTCCAGAGGATCGAGATGCCTCAGAGAGAGCTTGAAGGCAGAGGCAACTGTCGCCCAGATGAGCACAACGATGATCGTATAGAGGTATGCCCGCGTCTGATCTTTCATCGGCGCCATAAGGTTCCCCGGCCCCGGGGTTCGTGCGTGGATCGATTCCCCCTGAGATGCTCCATCCCTGTCGGCTTCAACCCTAGATGCGCTTCCCCCGTCTGTCAAGCGATTTACTGCCAGGGAGACAGTTCGCGTCGTGAAACCTCTCTTTCGCATCACAGAGCGCGTTCGCGCCGTCGATGATCGCTTGACCCGACCAGGGGGGTGTGATATTGTGGAACCCCCCAAATGCGCCGACCGTCATGTTTTCGCGAGGACCGATGAAGTATGTTGCCGACCATGTCGTCCAAGAACAGGTGCGTCACGGCCTTTCTCGCCGTCCTCATTCTGGTATCGTCCGGGACGGTCCGTGTCGCCACATCTCAATCCCTTTCCTCGGGGGGGGTGACCCAGCGTCTGTTCGGGAAGATCTCGTTCCAGGGAAATGAGGCCTTCTCCGACGATCTCCTGAGAAAAGAGATGCGAATTCGCCGTGGTGCGGTCTTCAGGCGCAGCATCCTGGAACGGGGCATTCTCAAGGTCACCTCGTTCTATCACAATCGTGGTTACCTGGATGCGAAGGTAATCGGCACCCGGGGAGAGATGGCGGATGAGCGTCACATCGACTATCTGATAACGGTCGATGAGGGAGCGCGGTCATTCGTCGAAGAGGTACAGGTGTCGGGGAATGCGGTCATGAGTACAGGTGACCTGGTGCGGTACCTCGATTTGAAGAAAGATGATCCTCTCGACAAGGCGAAGCTCGAGGCTTCTGAGGATGGGATTGTGGCCGCGTATGCTGACGCGGGATACGTCTATGCGGAGCTCGAGACGACCACGCTGCCCGGGGAGCGGGCTCGCCACATGATAGTGCAGTTCCGGATTGAGGAGGGCCCGCGGGCGTACATTGGCGACATTGAGATCACCGGCAACGAACGCGTGCGATCGGCAATCATCGGGCGGGAACTGGTGATTCACCGGGGAGACCTGTACAGGCCGCGCCAGGTGCTGGAGAGCCAGCGTAGAATATATGCGACCGGCCTCTTCAGGGACGTTCGGTTCGTGATGAGCGGTCTGACTGAGATGGCTGACACGGTCGACGTATTCATCGAAGTGACCGAAGACAGGCTGAACTGGATCGGAGTTGGGTTCGGCTATCTCTCTCCGGATCGGATACGTGCTGCCCTCGATTGGGGGCACGAGAATCTCTTCGACAACGCGCAGCGCCTGGTGCTTTCCGTCAGTGGCGCGTTCAATGTGAAGGGTGAATGGGAAGCTGAGTACGCTGCTGACTACCTCGAGCCGAGACTCTTCAGCTCGGGATTCCAGGGCGGTATTCGCACGTACTATGATCATGAGAAGAGAGTCATCCGGGTGCCGTGGCGGGTATCGCGCTTCGGCGTGAACGTGCAGGTCGGCCGATTCGTCGGGCCCGGTACGAGGCTATCCCTGGGATATGGATACAGATCCGTGCGCTACAGGGTTGCCCACCCGGAGAACCTCCCTGCCGAGAACCGTGAGGAGCTGGAGGGTGGCGTGACGAACAGCATGGCCGCCATGCTGTTGCGTGATGTCCGAAACGATATCTTCGATCCCTCCGATGGATCGCTCATTTCCGGTGGCATCGAGGTGGCAGGCGGACTCCTGGGCGGAGATCACGACTTCTGGCGCGTTCCCGCCGAGGCGAAGTTCTACGCGGAGCCGCGCTGGAGCCCGGTGTGGGCTATCAGAGGCAGATGTGGGTATGTGAGGAACTATGGCCGATCCGGCGCTGTGCCGCGGGAGGAGCAGTTCGAGCTCGGCGGCGAGAGCTCGGTCCGCGGCTATGATGAGGCCTCGATCGGACCCGAGAATCCCCTCGGTGAGCGGAGAGGAAGCGTCATGGCCAACGTCAACGTGGAGGCGAGGATCCCTCTCTTCTGGAGGTTCGGGGGGGTAGCCTTCATCGACGGCGGAGGTGTCTGGAGAAACGTGTCGGATGTCGATCCCGCGGACCTTGGTTTCGGTGCCGGGATCGGGCTGCGGTATCGGACGGCGATCGGTCCGCTGCGCCTCGATTATGGAAGGAAGCTCACGGAGAGGCGGAGTGGAGATCACGGCCGGGTCTATCTCGGCATAGGTCACATATTCTAGTTCTTCCCGGCTGCGCGACGGGAAGGCTGTTGGCTCTTGGCTACAGGGAGAGAGCTGCCGAGTTGCCCATGAAACTGAAGCGAGTTCGCTATCTGCCGCTTGTAGTCATACTCGTACTGGTCCTGCTCGCTGCCGGCACTCAGACTCAGCCATTCCGCGACATGGTGCGGGGAATGGCGGAAGCGCGTCTGGGTGCTGCTCTGGGTGGCGACGTCTCCGTGGGGCGCGTCTCCGGCAACCTGGTTACGGGATTCGTGGCTGAAGGCGTCGTGTGCAGACCCGGGACCTCGGCCATCCGGCTTCTCTCTGCTCGCAGTATCAGAGCCCAGTACAGGCCCTGGCGTCTCCTGCGCGGCAGGCTCGATGTCGTCTCTCTCGCGATCGACGGCCTGGTGGTAGAAGTTGCGGTCGATTCTCTCTCCGGCACACCCGGGGGGGAGGAGAGTCGGCAGATAATGGAGCCTGCGGCCCCTGCCTCCCGATCCCCCCTCTCCCGGATTGCCGTCGGCGAGTTAGTGGTGCGGGATGGAGCATTTGTGCTTGTGCGGGGGGATGAGAGAGAGGAGATCTCCGACATCGATGTCGATGCCAGTTTTCGCCCAACGCTCGAAGGATTTGGACTTCTCGTCGATCGGATGACGTTTGCGCTACCGGAGCGTCTCCTCGGACACGTGTCGATCTCGGGCATGGCAACCTACGACTCGGGTGTAGGAGCGTTGCGGGTCTCCGACTTCCGGGCGCAGACACCATCCTCCGTACTGGGCGGCGAGCTCACGCTGGGCCAGGGGGTTGTCGCCTTGAAAACATCTCGAGATGGCGTCTCGCTCTCCCTGACCGAGATCGGCAGGCTGCTCCGGCGTCCGGGCGAAGAGTGGAGAGGTCAGCTCACGGGAGAGTTCGTCCTCGCCTGGATGGGGGAGACTCTGGAGGGGGCGGGGCGGATCGCCTTGTCTGACGTCCGTGCCGAGGGGTGGAGAGTAGACAGCTTTCTCGCAGATGCCTTCCTCAGGGGAGATTCGTTGCGATTTCAGGCGCTCGATGCGGAAGTGGGGGAGGGGAGGATCAGCGGGGACGCCATACTGTGGCGCAGCGGAGGGAAGATCGCGGCTTCTGCCGCTGTCGATCTACTCCGGTTCGACCTCCAGGATCTCTCTCCTACGCTCTTTGCTCTGGTGCCCAGCACGCTGACTGGAGATCTACTGATTGCGGGAACGGGGAGAGATCAGGACGATTACGATCTGCAGGCGGACATGACGCTCGTGAAGAGCGTGATCGCAGGCCTCGAGGTCGACGCCGCCATTGCCAGAGTCCATATCGACGAAGAGAGGGTGGCCCTCTCGAGGTTCTCCGCAAATTGCTTTCAGGGAATCATCTCCGGCCAGGGCTGGCTGGGCGGAGAGCGGATGTATTGGGAGGTCTCGGCAGAAGGTGTCGATGGCAGGGCTGTAGAGCGGCTGGCTGGTCTGGAAGGAGTCGAAGGGCGACTGGATGTTGCAATTGTACTCGACGGGCTCATCGAAGGCCCTTCCTTATCGGGCAGAGTGGAGTTTCATGACGGGAGTATCGGACATCTCTCCTTTAACCATCTATCAGGAGCGATAACTCTCGAAGATATCCGCCGGCCGTTACAGGGAACCGGCATGGTGAGCATTATGCATGCCTCCGTGGCGGGCGAGCAGTTTCGACAGGCGAGATTTCAGTTCACATCCCACGAGGAGAACCGGACAGGCTTTCATCTCCGTATCGATCGGGATGAGGGTGCTCGTGTTGCGGCCGAGGGTCGGATGAAGATCGATGGGGACGAGCTGTGGGGAGAGATCACGGATCTGTCCCTTGCGGCCGCTGGCATAGAGATGCGGAACGTGACCCCCCTTACTGTCCACAGGTCTCCTCGCGAGCTCACCGTCTATCCTACCGTGCTGCAACTGGTGAATGGAGAGCTCACGCTGGCGGCGGAGATGGACTCGAGTGGAGTACTCGTCGTTCAGACCTCGGCGAGTAAGCTTGATCTCGCTGCACTCGG
Organism: candidate division TA06 bacterium SM23_40; assembly: GCA_001303705.1. GTDB lineage: Bacteria > LJUI01 > LJUI01 > SM1-40 > SM1-40 > SM1-40. The sequence goes on along the minus strand of LJUI01000034.1, from coordinate 2,126 downwards.
CCTCGTGCTCGGCCTTAACTGGGAAATCAAGGGACTCCTGGACTTCGAGCTCCGTGCCAGTGGCAGCCCGGCGAGCCCAGAGATCGACGCATGGATGGTCGTCCACGACCCGGCGATCAGGGACATACGTGGGGATGTCCTGCGGGCGCGGTGCTCCTATCGTGACCGGAGGCTGACACTGGCGAGCGCAACCCTGGAGCGGGCAGGTTCAGTGTCAGAGGCGCATGGAGTGGTGTCCATCGACCTCGGGTTGCGGGACGTCGCAGAGCGCTTTCCCGACGAACCGACGAACCTGGAGGCGGTGTTGAACGATGTTGGAGTGTGGATATTCTATCCCCTGAGCGATCTGATCAACATAACGCAAGGGAGGGTCGATGCGAATATCAGTGTCGGTGGCACCATGCGTCATCCCGAGTACGGTGGAGAGATGACACTCCGGTCGGGAAGACTGGAGGTGAGGCCGCTCGGTGCGGTAGTCAATGAGGTCGGAGGATACGCGACCTTCAGCGGCGACACATTGAAACTGGAGTCGATCTCAGGGAAGACGGAGACGGGATTTGTCCAGATGAAAGGGTCAGTGCGGTTCGCCGCCTTCCTGCCACAGGAAGTTGATCTGCGCATCCTGGCGAGCCAGGTGCTGGTGGCCGGGATTCCGGACGTCGGCGCCGTGGTCGATGGAGATGTGACAGTGACCGGTCTCATCGCTTCGCCGACGGTGATCGGGTCGATCAACGTGACGAGAGGAGAGGTCACCCGGCCGTTCGGCGAGGCCCGCGAGGAACGCGCCGGCAGGGTTCCGTTTGAATACGATCTGAAGATTACAGCCGAGCGAGGACTCTGGCTTCGCAACGATGAGGCGGAGATAGAGCTCCAGGGTGAGCTCACGCTGAGAAGTGAGGGGAATGCATTCACCCTCGTCGGCTACCTCCGGTCGCTGCGCGGGGCCTACTACTACTTCGATAGACGCCTGGAGATCGAGTCGGCGGATATCCGGTTCATCGATCCAACGCGTCTCGACCCCGAACTCGATATCTGGGCGATGACAGTTATCCGCAGGGTACCCCGTCCCCGTGGAGGACTCGTTTCACATGACTCGATGGCCGAACGTGTGGACGTGACTATTCGGCTTCACCTGACAGGGACCCTTACCAAGCCGGTGCTGGAACTATCCGCCGATCCGGCCTATTTCGGCCAGCAGGACATCCTTACGCTCCTCGGTCTCAATCTGACGACGGAAGAGCTGGCGCAGCTTCAGCGAGGGCAGGTTCTGGGCGAGGAAGTTCCCGAGAGGGTGCTCGCCTACTTCACCGAGAGGGTGCTGTCGCGGGAGCTGCGCAAGCGTGGGTTCGACATGGCGCGGCTCGAGACCGAGATCTTCGGCGCCGCTGAGGAACGGAGTGCCCGTCTCACCGTCGGCAAGTACGTCTCCGACGATCTATTCGTCAGCTATACCCACGATCTATTCGCTGCCTCCGGGGATGCATTCAAGGTCGAGTACTACCTGGGGGGGCAGAGCTCGCTCGTCGGCGAGCGCGACGAGGAGAAGCGGTACGGTTTAGGAGTGGAGTTCAAGTTCAGGTACTGATTGGATGCTGTGCCCAGGTCCTTCGGCCGGCTTGTGCCGGCACGAGAGTATCGGTTGAAGCAATGGAGTATGTTGAGGTCGCGTTTCCGCTTGCCGTCGATCGTCTCTTCACCTACGCCGTTCCAGATAATCTGAGGGATCGCGTTGGCGTGGGCAGTGCCGTGTTGGCTCCGTTTCGAAACCGGAGGCGAACAGGGTATGTCGTCGCAGAGACGGAGACTCCGCCTCCGAAGGCGCTTAAGGAGATCGAGGGTACAGTGGGCGAGGGGCCGATTCTCGATCCGGAGATCCTGGCATTGAGCAGGTGGATCGCCGACTACTATCTCTGTCCCTGGGGGGAGGTGCTCAGGGCGGCTGCACCGAAGGCTTCAGCCGTGGCGAAGAGAGAAGTGTGGGTGAAGCCGGCGGCGGATGCTCCTTCACTGGTGGCGATAGCGGACCAGCTCGTTAGGCGCGCTCCACGTCAGGCTCGTGCGTTGCATCTCCTATGCGAACGTCCGGAGGGGATGCGGCGGACGGAGCTGAGGCGTGCGTCAGGTAT
>LJUI01000033.1 GCA_001303705.1 candidate division TA06 bacterium SM23_40 | reverse complement strand
CAACTCCACCGGGAAGTCCGGGCGCACGCGTTTTCCGTTCACTCGGCGTGATCGGAGAGCGTCGGACACCGGGGTCGGTGAGCCTACCTAGACGTGTATTTCCAGGCGGGTATCTTCTCCCTGCGAGAGGATCTCCAGTTCACGACGAAGGTCCTGCCAGTACCTATGGTCTACGCGGAAGACGATTTCCCTGAACTCAAGCATGATCCTCGGGAAGTGTTGCTCGAGAATGCCCCTTATCTTTTGCCAATTGCGGTCTTCTTCGGATCGGATCTCTAATCGGTAGATCCAGATCGTATCTGCGTGGGCACGGACTTCATCAATCAAATCTGTCACTCCGGTCAGGAAAGGCATCACCGGAGTTATGAGTACATATGTCTCAATACCGGACTCATGCAGTTCTGCCAGTGCCTCTATTCTATCCCTGTTGGGGATCGCGTGCGGCTCGAAGAGCCTCCTCGTAGAATCAGCCTGGAGGGCAATGGAGATGCCGGCGGAGGCATCCGGCATCGTTCTCAGTAGATCGATGTCTCGTGTTACGAGAGATGACTTGGTGAGGATGCAGGCCGAGAAGCCGCGAGCACACAGCGATTCGAGAATGGCTCTAGTCTGTCCGTGTCTCTCTTCGAGTGGCTGGTAGGGGTCCGTATTCATCCCTACATAGATGGTCTGGGAGGCAAGCGGGGCGAGTTCCTTCTCCAGTCGTTCGGGCAGGGTGGGATCTACTCCGACCTCGTATTCCCAGTCTACTTCACACTGATTCTGGGTATAGCAGTACAGACACCGGTGTTCGCACCCGACGTAGGGGTCGATCTGGTAGTTGAACATCTGGAGCGTGCACGGTTCCAGTATCTGTTTTCTCTCGAGATGGATGACGTTCATGGGCGAGGCCTGCGAGGAAGACATGGCATCCTTTTGCCGTAACGGGAATTGACGGCGAGTGAGTTCCCGATGACCCGGTACCGCATATGTGACTCGGCTCCACGAGATGACTTCAGTCAGTCGTCAGCGGAGAGCGACGGACTTGAGTGCGGAGCGCGGAGACGAGGAGAGCAGTACTACGACAGATCTTCCATAGTAATGATACTCCCCACGCCCACCTCAATGTAGTTCTCTTCATATTCGTCGTGGAACAATTCTCGTGCGGCATCGCCTGAACAGTGGCATGGCGCTATATACCTGACGCCGAGCTCCCTGATGCTCGCTACGATCCCCTCTATCTCGGCGCTGCTCGCGGGCCCGAGATGGAAGCCTCCTATAACTAGCAGGACATCCTCCCCGATCAGATCCTTGGCACGCTCCACCACGTGCACTATCCCAGGGTGTGCGCAGCCGGTCATGACTATCAGGCCTCGTGCTGTATGGATGATGAGCGCTTGTTCTTTGACCCGCGTTCCGAGCTCTCCAGTTGAATAGACGTTCTCGCAGATCTTCGCGTGGCGATCGACCTCGACTATCGACGCACCACGTGTCTCTACGTCGGCCTTGAAGCGTCGGGGAAACGAGGCGAGCGAATAGACGGTCATCCCGCTCTTTTCGTCCAGCAGCGCACGCAGGCCTCCGGTGTGATCTTCGTGAATGTGGGAGAGGACGACCACTTCTATCTCGTCTGGATCGATACCCAACTCCTTCATGTTCGCCAGCAAAATAGAACCGTCCCCGCCGGTATCGAAGAGGATCGTCTTCTCGCTACCCCGTACGAGACAGGCGAACCCCCAGGCTGGCTCGAGGTCTTCTCTATGGGGATTATTGTCGTAGACGATCACCATATCGAGACTGGCAATCAGATGCGCCGATGGGCGTTCCGACTCAGCATGCATGATCTGTTCCTTCCTGCTCCGTTCGCTTGTAAGGGAGATCGTAACCCACAGCACTACGCCGACGGCCAGGAGTATCAGGATGATGAATGTCGTGCTTCTGGCCATACGCTGCTCACCTCCGTCTGTGAGTGGAGCGGCACGGCAGGTACTATATCGAACTGGTGCCGTTGTTGCCATGCAGTACCCATTTAACGAATCCGATTCTGCCAGAGAGATCGTGCTCTGTCAATTGAAATGGGGGATGGGGAGGTTCTCGGGGGACTCGTTTGTGGGTTCGCAGAGTGATCAGGTCTGACTCGGTACATGTGCGACGCCCGCGTGCGATCATCGCGGGCGTCGTTCATGGAGAATATGATCCGTGAGTCAAGTCAGCACGGGTCCCGGGCGCCGTTCGCAGGTCAGAACGTCCCCCGAGCCGCGCAGGTCTGCGGGAGAACTACGGCAAGCCTACTCTGGTTCGAGTGAGTAGGGCATGAGATAGAGATAGGGCTCGTCATCAAACAGTTCGAGAAGGTCTATCGCCTCCGCGGCAGCTGTCTCCCCTAACAGCGAAATCGGCAGCGAGCCCGCGGTGTTCGAAAGAAACGACTCCGTCCATCCGAGGAAGAACGGGAACCTCGTCTTCGGGAACGTGACGATCTGGATCTCTGCATCCGCAGGCACGCCAACCCGCTGTTTGGCGATCGCGATCGCGCGGTCCAGGCCGCCCAGCTCGTCGGCAAGACCGTTGTCCACCGCCTGCCGCCCCGTGAAGACGCGTCCTTCGCCGATCGAGTCTACCTGTGCGGGTGTCATGCCCCTCCCCGCGGCCACCTTTTCGACGAAGCTCCAGTACGACCTTCGTGTCACCCCGTCGAGGAGTTCCATCTCTTCCTCGGTGAACCGATAGTAGTCAGAAGCCGCCAGGGCATGTTTACCTCGGTGCTCGGTGTCCTTTGTGATGCCGAGCTTGTTGTACAGACCTTTCATTGTCGGCTTTCCGGAGATGACGCCGATCGAGCCGGTGATGGTGTTGCCGTCGACCACGATCCTGTCCGCGGCACAGGCGATATGGTACCCGCCTGAACCAGCGACATCGGACATGGAGACGATGAATGGCTTTTCGCCCCTGGTGAGCGAGACCTCCCGCCATATCACGTCCGAGGCGAGACCCGAGCCCCCTCCGCTGTCGATGCGGAAGACGATCGCCTTGATGGAACTATCCTCCCTCGCCTTCCTGATCGCCCTGGCCATCGTCTCCGAACCCATGGTCTTCGTGCCTGTGAAGAAGTCGGTGGAGCTCTTCCCCGATGTTATGTACCCGGTGGCATAGATGACGGCTATCTTCGGCGGCCTGGTCCAATCATACTGGTATCTGTCCGCCATCAGTTCATCGGGCCTCGCCCTCGAGTAACCCCGTCCGTGGAGCATCTCGACGATATCCTCTATCTCGTCCTCGTATGCGAGGGTATCGGCGAGTCCGTCTTCGTAGGCGTCAGAAGCAAGGAACAGCCCCTGGTCGATGAGCGCCCTCACCTCCTGTGCGGAGAGGTTCCGCCCGTCTGCCATGTCGGCCACGAGATGGTCATACAGGTCATCGAGAATCCAGTTGGCCATCTCCCGGGCCTCGTCGGACATGGAGTCCCGGGTCACCATCTCTGCTGCGCTCTTGTACCGACCAACCCTCGCCAGGTCTACGTCCACGCCGAGCTTCGCGAGCGTGCCCTTCAGATAGGCCCGTTCGATGCGGAGGCCGAACAGGAGAACATACCCGTCAGGGTTGAGGATGATGTAGTCGGCTCCGGATGCAAGGTAGTACGGCTTCATGGACGAAGTTTCCACGTAGCAGACGACCAGCTTGCCCCGCGCCCTGAAGTCCGCGAGCGCATGGCGGAGCTCTTCCAGCGTTGCCCAGCCGGCTCCGATGCCTTCAGGACGAAGCAGGATACCCTCGATCGCAGGATCCTCCGCCGCCTCATGAATGAGATCGAGGAACTCGGCCGTCGTATGGCGGCCGCTCCCCGCCAGACTGAAGCCGCGGCGCTCCTCGAGGATCTCTCCCGTCAAGGTCAGTTCCAGAAAGCGGTTTCTTCCGTGGAGAACCGTGCGTCGACGCTCTTCGCCGAACCGGAGATATGTCGTGCCGCCCTGATACTTCTGGTTTTCATCGAAGTGATTAAAGTTGCCTGCACCGATGTGAGGCAGGCCGATCTCGAATCCGGCGCCTGCCCGCCCATCGTCGTCGAGGGCCGCGCGCAGAACCAGACCATCGAGCGGTTCGGCCTCGGCCCCGAAGATGAAGTCCCGCTCGCGGTCGAGGTTGCTGTCTTCGTCATACACCCCGTCCGCGTACAGCGTAAGGCGGTTGGTCCAGGGACGGACCGCCACGCCGTAGCGATAGCTTCGGTCGACGCGCTCGTCGCGGAAATGGGGTTCGTTGAGACTGTGCGCGACCGCCCCTGCCGAGAAGAAGCGGGAGGGGCGCAGCATGATTCCTGCGTCCCAGAAGGAGAGGCGGTCGAATTCGGCATCGCTCGACGATATCCACGAGTACGAAGTGCCCAGGTAGATGCCGGACCAGACCTCCCCTCCATAGGCGAATGTGTATCGGTTGTACTTGGGGACAGAGGAGAAGCGCCTCCACTCGGCGCCGAATCCGAGCTTGTCGGCGGAAAGGAGGAGCCCATTGTCCCCGTCGAAGCTGGAGTCTGAATTCGCGTGGAAGAAGTAGCCGTTGAATGCACGAGCCATGCCGAGCGCTGCGGGGTTGATGAGTGTGGCGAGAGCATCATCGGAGACAGCTACCGAGCCGGTGAATGGATCGCTCGCCAGAATGTCGAAGCCGGGCATGTCTGCGAGTTCCTCGGCGTGAGAGTTCGCGCAGGCTTGGCTCGCACAGATCATCGCAGGTATGAGTGCAAGCAGACATATCTGTTGCACTCGTCGGGTATCGCATCGGCGCCGCCGGGCGATTACCGGGGGACGGCCAGGACCTCGCCCAATGGTTGTTCCCATTGCTCGCCTCCTTGGTGGTATTCCCATGGCTCCGTTGGCCTGCAGGCTGTGAAGATACATAATCGGCTCCTTTCCCTCGGGGATTCTACTACCCCTGGGCCGAGCCGAAAAGGAGAAATCTTCTCTTCCCCCTCAAAACTGTTCGATTCTCAACTGTCTCACGTTCGCTGACGATGCATACCCATGGCTCCGTTGATCTGCAGGCTGTGAACATACGTAAGACATGTTTCACTACTAGCACATTCCGTCGGGGAGGATAGCCGCAACGTCCGGTCAGCTCTTGGATCTATCTCGGATCGAGGTCTGGCTGGCACGCGCGGCTGGCATGGGCACCGTATCGACCCCGCTGCATCCCGTACCCGGAGCTGTCATCGGATCTCATGTCGATCTGCCCGCGGTCGGCACCCGATCGATTTTAGGATTTATCTCGGATCGAGGTCTGGCTGGCACGCGCGGCTGGCATGGGCACCGTATCGACCCCGCTGCATCCCGTGCCCGGGGCTGCCTCGGGTCTCACGCCCGCCCGACCGGGATCGGCACTCGACTCCTCATTGAATATGTATCGGATCTGGCTATGGTGCGACCTCACGGCAGCCATGGGATCGAGTGTCGGTCCCGCTGCACCACCTACCCGCACCATAACGTAGATCCACGTTGGGTCTATGCGGAGGAGTTGGGTCGGCCGTCGCTATTCGATATGGATGGAACCATTCGTGACACTGATCTCAAGCGTGCCTTCTCCCTCCCCGAGATGACCACGAAGTCGCGTATGCCCGTAGGTTTTGTCGAATTCCTCGTCGATGAGATCAAATGCGGAGGAGATAGAACCGTTTGCCGCTGTCGCATCGATTTTCACCGATGCATCTTCGGTGAGTTCCACGATGATCTCACCGTTGACCGATTCAAGAGTGATGTCGTCCCGGCTGAGGTCGATGTACTGGAAGACAGTGCAGATGTTGCCGTTCACAGTGGCGACCTCGACATCGCCGCCGACGTCCGTAAGCTGGGCCGATCCGTTCACCGCGGCGATGTCGTGGCGCCCAACAACCTCTCGGACGGCGATACTGCCGTTCGTTGTCGCGAGTTCGAGATCTGTTGCCGGCGGCACGAGCAAGAGAAACGAGACCGAGATCCGGGAGTTCTTCGACGACTCTCGGGGCATGGTGGTCACGATCTGCACACCGTCCTCAGTCTCCGCCACATCGATCTCTATTGCACGACATATCTTCTCCGCCTGTTGATCGGTCTCGGCCCTGACGGTCTTCGTCGCGGTCACCCGGAGCTCGGGGCGATCCCAGGATTCAACGTCTATCTGGCCGTCTACGATCGTAAGCGAGACGAGTCTCTGCTCCTCGAGCGGCACCGCAGTCTCGTAAACGCGCTCGCACGATCCCTCGAGCTTTCCCCGGGCTGCGGGTATCTGGTTCGCCTCATCGACATTGATCGAGACATAGCACCCTGCCGTAAGAGCGGCCAGGATCGCCGCACCAAACAGAACGGTAGTCCCCGTCGCGGTTCTCTTCGTCATCTGAGTATCCTCCCTCCGTGATAGCAGACAACAGGTGCGGGCAAGACGCGTGGACTCAAACAATTCAGCCAGCCGGACGTGTCGATGGACTGTTCAAGGCGGCCGCCCGGGAGGGAAGGTCCCGGACGGCCGCGCTGGTTACAGAAGTCTACCGAGATTATACAGACCCGGTTTGTGTCTCATCAGGTGGTGAGGTAGGTGGTGAGAACGAGGCGGCTGTCAGTGCAGGCGCCGGAGCCAATTGAAGGGGCTTCGTGCCGAACCGCGTCATGATGGCGGCTCCGAACCCCGTTGTCCAGGCAGCCCAGGCGATGACGAAGCCGACTATTGATACGAGCGTGCCGAGCAGTACGAGCGGGCCAGGCCCGATGCTGATGAGCCTTCCGAGCAGAGAGACGAGCTCGATGACGACGATCCCGACCACTGCGGCCGCGATGGGAGACGTGAGCTCCGTTGAGAGGCGCTCCCAGGTGATTCTGCCGACGACGCAGGCGACAGCAACGTATCCGAGGACGAATGCGGCCGCGATCAGGATCATTGCGACAGGTATCAACGGGATCCCGATGATGATCACGGCGAGAAGGATAAGTAGCGGAACGATGATGAGCTCACCAAGGAATCCGACGAGGAGCATCTTCCAGAACTGCTGCTTGACAGCATCTGCGGCGACTTCGGTCTGTTTGGTGAAGATGGCGGCCACGAGAAGGGCGAGGATGATGAGGACGATGATCCGGAAGACTTTGGCGAAGGCCATGAGTGTGCGCTGGAGGAACGGATTCATCGCGATCCCGATGGCGCCGGGGAAGAGCTTGTCGAGTCCGCCGACGGAAATCTGTACCCGCTCTCCGCGGATTTCGCTCTCAGGAGACAAGGTGACTCGGCCGCCCACGCTGACGCCGTCTCCGCATATGCAGGCGTCGCCCTCGAGGAAAATGTTGCCGCCGACACTGACAGCATCTCCTTCGACGGCGCCGGAGACGGTTATGTTCCCGCCTATGGCGACGACGTCTCCTTCGACCAGACCCCGCACGGTGATCGGCCCCCCGATGTTGACGACGTCACCTTCCACGACTTCGTCTTCCTCAACCGTAACGGGTGTGCCCGTGTTGACGACATTTTCGTACCGCCGATGCGGCTCTACCTTCGCCGTCATACGCAGGGTGCCGGCCTCCTCACCTTCTATCACCATCTCGACTGAGGCCCCTTCGACACTTCTCTCGACACTGCTCTCGACAGTGCTCTCGACAGTGGTCTGGACGGTCTCGAGAGCGGTCTTCAGGGCTGTCTGCCATCCCTCCGCCTCGGCGGACGAGCCTGGCAGCAACAGAAAGGAGAGCGCAGCGACGGCGATCAACGTGATACAGAGAGAGACAGAACGGTTGGGAGCCAGCGGCCCTCTCGCTTTGAGTCGTGCCGGGCTAGCCGATAATTGACGTTCCATTGTCGATCCTCCTCGGGTGGACGGTGAGAGTTCCCAATGATCGAAGTAGCAACAGCGTGGATAACAGAGCGACGATCAGTGCTACAAGCGGGACGAGCGGACTGACGCTCGTTACAGCCAGGAACATTGCCTTTGCCACCGTGTGTGTACCTTGGATCAGATAGTGCGACAGGTTGTCGAAGCCGAGCAGATGATACCATCTGACGATGCCGGTCGGGACGGCGCCAAGTGCGCTTACCGCCCCGCCGAGCCATTTGGGCACCTCTCGCAGGACTAAGGCGCTTCCGCGCACCCGCCCTCCCAGGGCATACGAGGCCATCCAGAATGGGGCGGAGATGAGGGCGAGGACGAGAGCGGCCCACGCCAGCCGCCAGCCCGTTGCTCTGGAAGGGAGCAGGGTGAGTATCGGAATGCGACGGTGCTTGAATCCAAGAGAGGCGAGGATGGAGTCGTCGAAGTGAGGGGGAGGAGAGACCGGCTGGAGCTGCTCGATGAGGGTGATAGTCTCTTCCATGACTCTGACTGCGGCACGACAGCGGGAACAGGATCCGACGTGTTCCTCGAAGAGCCTCCGGACGTCAGAGGTGAGTTCATCGTCCGCATAGCTCTGCATTAGATCATCGATGTCGTTGCAGCTGAAGGACTGATCGAGCATGGTCAAGCTCCTCTGGCCTGCCAGGTACGGCCGGTTAGACGCACCTTACAGGTGACTCTCGAGAAACGGAGCGAGCTTCTTCTGGAGCGCGGAGCGCGCTCGATGTATTCTCGCTTTCACCGTTCCCAGCGGCACACCCAGGACGTCGGCGATCTCTTCGTAGGAGAGACCTTCTGTGTGCCGGAGCACGATGGCCATGCGATAGTCTGGCGGCAGAGAGTCGATCGCTTGTTCGATGACCATCCGTTGCTCCTTCCTCTCCAGCACCTCGTCCGGCTGAGGTCCCGGGCCTGCTAACTCCATCTCGAGCGTGCCATCTTCGGTCTCGATCGGCGTGTCGAACGAGACTGTTCTCCAATCACGTTTGCGAATCTGGTCGATACAGTAGTTGGAAGCGATGCGTAATATCCACGGCTTGAATCGCTGACGCTCGTCGAACCGGTCGAGCGCACGGAACACTCTGATGAATGTCTCTTGGGCAGCGTCGGTGGCATCTTCTTCGTTCCTCAAAATGCGAAAGGCGAGATTGAAGACCGCTGTTCTGTACCTCCCCAGGAGGTCTCGGATCGCCTGCTCGTCGCCGCCCCGGGCGGCGTTCACCAATTCCGCGTCAGTCTGTTCCAATGATCACCCTCATAGGCGGTCCAGTTCATATTACGGATTTGTGAGGGATATGTTGCGTTGTTCTATAACAGCTTGATAATACTAGACTTATCCCTCACCCCGAACTGCTCGCCCACCACCTCGCATTTCGTCGTGAACAGGCACACCGTCCGGCCAGCGGGCAGGTCGGGCCGGCTCTCGGAGAACGCGTAGTAGTTGGCCTGCCCCTTCGAGAGTGTAACATCATGAGTTTCAAGAGCTTGGATCAATTCGTCCGACATCTCCTCGGGTGAGATGCCGAGTGTGTCGGGACCGGTGAGAATGAGCTCATCAGCCAGGTTCTGAAGGCCGACGGCGCGGGCATCTTCCATGGTCACGTCGCTGGTGATCGGCCCCCCTCGAACTCCGGCTGTAACGCGTGTGCCGCGCCGGCCGAGCTCCTCGATGAGGAGGAGATCGAGCGCGATCTCTCCCACATTGTCGAGTATGTACAGCACCGAGGATGCCGCGTCGAGAGCGTCGAGAACTTGGTCGGTATCGTCGGCCGCTGGCGTCTCGGCAAACGTGCTCTCGAGTCGTGCGGCCAGCTCGCTTATGTCGAACCGATATCCTGCTCCCGCGGTCCTGAAATCGAGGGCGTTGGCCGCTGTCGCCCAGCGGATGAGGAAGGCGAGGCGTTCTTCGGGCTCGAGGTCCTGCGAACGGCGGGCGATCTCGCGGGCGAGGTTCATCCCGGCCTCATTCGCTCGTCGTCGGCGGTCTGCGAACGGGACCTCGATGCCTGTCTCGCGCTTGAGCAGCCGGTGGAGATGGGTGATGAAATGTGACGGTATGCGGGCGGTATCGAACTCGGCAGCCAGATAGTCTCTGACCCGCTGCATGAACTCCCTTCTGCGGCCCTCGTCGCCGATGAGGAGTTGGGCGGCATCTCCGATATCGTCAATGAAGCATTGGAGGCATCTCGTCTGCGCACGCACTCGCTTCACTCCTCGCGCTCTGACGTAGGGTCTCGGGGCTCCGCGGCGTCGGAAGGAGGAGGCCCGCCCTTCCCGGACGTGCCTCTCCCGGTGGCGCGCAGGGACGTGGAGAGGGCAGCGCTGAGGAGCTCTTCGATGCGGCCCCGTTGTTCGGGAGAGATGCTTCCCTTTTCCGATGCCAGCGCTGCGGCTGACAGTCCGAGGATCGCATAGACTGCCTGGAGGTCCGGGTCGGGCCCTCGTCTGAGAGCGCCGAGGTGGGACTCGAGAGTGGCGATGTCTCCCCGTTCGATGGGCCCGGTGAGCGCACTGTGTGTGCCGAGGGAAGCGACATTGTCGAGCGTGGTCCGTGCCAGAGGGAGGAGCATGTCGAGCGCGTCGTCCCAATCGACACCTGCCCTGCTGAGGAGCCGGCCCGCCAAGTGGAGGAGCGTCACCAGATAATTGGAGGCTGTGCAGGCGGCGGCGTGATAGATCGTCTTGTGGCGCGCCTCGATCGTCACCGCCCTCCCTGCTAGATCCTGCACCAGGCGCTCTCCCACCGCGACCGCATCAGGATCGCCCTCGAGCACGAAGATGGCACCCGCGAGTAGCCTCGGGGCCGTCTCCCGATCAGGGAAGGTCTGAAGCGGGTGGAGGGAGAGGACTGAGACGTGTTCAAGGCCTTCGACTTTGAGGATAGTAGAAGGAAGGGCGCCGCTCGTATGACAGAGAGTCGCGCCCGCGCGGAGCGGTTGTTCCTTGCCCCTCGCGCACTCGGCCAGTAGACGGGCGACATGGGGGATTTCGCGGTCGGGAGTAGTGATGAAGACGATGTCGGCATCGCCCACGAACTGGCACGGGCCGGTGCTGACAAACCCGGCGAGGTCTTGCTCACTCGCCTCGCTCAGGATGAGCCGGGCGCAGGCCTCAGCGTGCACCAGATCGATGTCGGCGACGCCCGTCAGGCGATATCCTTCCTGGCTCAGGAGGACTCCGAGTGCCGTGCCTACCCGTCCCGCGCCGATGATGGCGACGCTCGTTCCCATGTGAGCAGTCTGTCCTCTGCGTGTGCGGCGGTCCGGCCCATCCAGGTCCTGTCCGGATATGACCGCGACGACAGGTATGTCTCGCAAAAAGGCTCCGCACCTGACCACCGGGTCAGGTGCGGAGATTCTAGCACAGTGACCGTTTTCTATCAACCCTCGTTGTTGTCCTCGGCCTGATGCTCGCCTACGACCATCTCCACTGGCTGTGAGATCGCCTCCACATCTGTGTTGTAGTACTCATAGACGCGGGAGACGCCCGAACTGGCGACGACCGGCATCGTCGCCCTCAGCCGGTAATCGAACTCGACGGGCTTGCCGGACTCGATCTTGTCCAGGTAGATGATGATCTGACGGCCGGTCAGGCTGTACTTCTGGATCGTCCCGTTGTCGACGAGTTCTGTCAGGTCGGCGGTCTCGACCGAGAATCCGGGCGGGATGCCGAGGTCGACGATGACCATCTCGGCTCGCCCCGGACGGCGGGTCTCGACGCGCACGTGTGAGACGACGGTATCGTTCATTTCCAGTTCGCGCTTGTCATACTCGACGTCGATCGCGAGCAACCCTTCTCTCGGGAGCGGCACGAGGCGCCACGGGACGAAGTACTTGGCGGCGAGCTCGTACAGAGCGCTTCCCTCGCCATCGAACGTGAGCTCGATCGTGTTTGCTCCCTCCTGTGTGAAGCGGCCGAGGTCGACGAGACGCATCACGTCGCTCGTCTCGGGCGTGATCTCGATCGTCTCCGCCTTCTCGCCATTGATAGTGATCGTTACGGTCGCATCGGTGCTCTCTGCCGTTGTGCCGAGGGATGCGAGGAGTGCCCTCAGGGCGAGTATCGTACCCTGAGTCGTGTACCAGCGTCCATATGGATCCTTGCTCTCGATGAGGTAGTTGAGGACCTGAGACGTCGCGTCCGCCCGCTTGCCGTAGCGGATGAGCGCATAGGCGGCGAGGGCGGTCGTCTCGATATCGGCGCTCTTGTCGCGCGCATGCGTGAACGAGGGGATCTCCGACTCCCAGTGCATGGCGTCACCCTCCACAATGGCGAGGGCGAGCAGGTCATCGAAGGCCTTCCGCGTCGAGGCATGGTTGCGATCGGCGGCGACAAGGGCATTGGCCGCGATGGCCAGCGTGTACGGGCCCTCCGCCTCGTCGAGGTGGGCCCGGAGATAGGAGAGAGCGCGCGATGTCTCCTCCCCCTGGTAGTCGGTCTCCAAGAGAGCCCAGAGGATATAGGCGGTGGGGAGGAGGTTGGAGTTCTGGATACGCCCCCAGCTCTCCGCGTGGAGGTAGCTCGCATCCGGCGACCACGACCCATCACCGTTCTGCTGCGCGATGAGCCAGCGTCTGGTGCGGGTGATGATTTCTTGGTCGATCTCATACACCTCGCTCATGTCCTGGAATTCCATCAGGCCATAGGCGCTGAGGATCTTGCTTGCGGGGGCGTTTCCGAACCACTCGAATCCGCCGCCCGGTACCTCGAAACTCAACAGCCTCTGGTACCCCAGATTGATGTACTGCTCTGCCTTCATCTCGATCTCCGGCGTGATCTGGTCGGTCTCGCGCATGTAGTGGAGTACGAGTATGTTGGGGTACGTGACCGAAGAGGTCTGCTCGAAGCAGCCGAATGGAACCTGGAGCATGGAATCGAGGCCCTCGACGATCTGACTGAAGATGCCGGGGTAGATTCTCGCCAGGATGCGCGATGCGCCATCGATCGCTGCTTGCGGGATGTGGAGTGTCTGAACCGCCCTCGCGTCCAGGCGCTCGCTCGCCGAGATCCACTGCTCCTGCCCGTCGGGCACCACCTCGACCTTGCGCGCGATGGCATCGCTCATCTCGCTTCCGTAGGCCTTGACAGTGATCTCGTGGAGTCCGATCTCCATTGCCTTGATCCTATAGTAGGCGACCGTCACCTCGTTCGGATCGAGGGTGAGACGGATCGTCCGATCTCCGTCGAGCTCATACCAGTCATCGGGCTGGAGCTCGAGCCCGACATCCTGAGTCGTTTCCAGGTAGTTATAGATCGCCACCGGAATCGAGACGATATCCTTCTCTGTGAGACTCACCGGCAGGTCGAGGTCGACGAAGAAGTCCTGGAACGCGATGATGCCGGTCGTCTGGCTCCCGAGCATCCCGCTGGCTGAGGACGCCATCGAGGTGAGCCTCCAGCGGGTGATCGAGTCGGCCATCTTGATATCCAGGGTGGCCCGCCCATGTCGGTCGGTGATGAGCTGGGGCTGCCACCACAGGGTCTCCGGGAAGTACCGCCTGATCCGCGGCTCTGCCACGCCTGTCGCGTCGGGCGCCCCGGCCGGCGCGGGGATCTCCTCCGACACGCTGGCGAGGACATCGAGTTCCTTCTTGTCGAACGGCATTCCGAAGCCGCCGACCCCCGCCCGGAGGTTGGCCATGTCCATACGCTCGCCCTCGAAGAGCAACATCTGCTCGGACCAGGTAAGATCGTCGGCGGTCTCTTCGACCCCATCCGGCCCTGCGCTCATGAGCTCGAGGTTCCATCCGCTGTAGTCGCGCAGCAGGCGGTACGGGTTCCCCCAGGGATCGAGTATCTCGTCCTGGCGCAGGTGTCCTGCGCGCACTGCGGCCTCCAGTCCCTCTTTCCTGGTAATGGCGCGCTGGCGCCGCCGCACGAACTCCTGGAGACTCTCTGAGAGCCGCGCCGCATCGCGCCGCAGACGTTCCTCTGCCAGCTCGCGCAGGCGCTCCTGGCGCTCCGTGAATGTATTGACTGCAAGGGAGTAGGTGGTCGGAGGCTCCGCCGCCGTGGCGAAGAGCACCGCCGCCGCCTTGTCTTTGTGTCCCGGCGGGGGCTGGTCGACGGGCCACCGGACTAGATCCCGTGGGGTGAACGCGTGGATCTCATAGCGAGGTTTCATGATCTCTTCTTCGAGCGTGAAGTAGACCTTCTCCAGGCCCGGCTGGAGCTCCTGCAGGGCGAAGACGCTCTCATCGACGATCGAGATGCCGAGGGCGGAGAGCACTGGCTGCCCATTCCCATCGGTCACCTGGAACAGGATCTGTGCATCTTCCCCTGGCCGGTATGTGTCGCGGTCCGGCGTAATCGCTATCGAGAGATCGTTCGCCGGATTGACGTACACGACCCGTGTGTCGCGGACCATGTGGCCGGTCCGCGAGATGATGTACGCGTGGAGCCACAGGGTCCCGCTCATCGTCTCGTCGAGATCGAGCGAGACACGGCCCCTTCCACCAGAGATGGCGAGGGATCGGGTGAGGACTGTCTGGCCCTCTTTGACAAGATCGAGGTACGCCCTGCCCGACCCGGTGGTGGTGAGGAGAGTCACCTCTATGGGGTCACCGACGCGGTACAGCGACTGGTCCGCGCGCACGAGGACATGGTCCGGTGCCTCGTCGAACTCGGACTCGAGTGTGACCTGTCCTCTGTTGCCGCTTCTGTCAGTGGCCGTGGCGACGAGCTTCACGTTGTCCACAGAACCGGCCGCACCGCCCGAGGGACGGAGGGGGGCGGTGAACGTAGCGATTCCCAGGTCATCTGCAGCAGCAGAGAACTCGGCCCCCGTCCCCTCGATCCTGAGCGTGACCCGCGCCTCGGCCGGGGTCCCATCGGGATATGCCGTGAGGACGTAGACGATGTTCTCCACCCCGGGCACGAGATCCCCACTCTCCGGGATGATGACGACGGAGATCGGATGGGCAGCGACGGTCCGCGTGATGGTCTTCGACTCCTCATGGTTGGCCTGGTCGGTGATGCGGACCTCTAGCTTGATGAGCGCCTTGCCTTCTTCGAGCGGCTGTCCGACAAAGTAGTCGGGCAGGACCGTATCGAAACGGAAGTGGCCTTCGTCGTCTGTTGTCCCCGTGATGCGGGCGAACTCATCGAATCCGATGTCGAACTTCGCGAGGCCGACCTCTACCCTTCCACCGGAGACCGGCTTGCCGAAGAAGTAGTCTACCTGAATGTCGCCCTGAAGCTTCTGGCCGGGAAGATAGTAAGTCCTGTCGGTCGTCACCTCGACCTCGAATTTCGGGAGAACATACCGTTCGACGGTCACCGTCTTCTCGCTCACATCATCGCCGATTAAGGCCCTGACATGATAGGGTCCCATGTTGATCTCGTCTGCGAGCTGGAAGTCAGCGGACGCGATGCCGAACTTGCTCGTCGTCTGGGTGACCTTGAAGACCTTGTTGCCCCTGGGGTCCTCGATCTCGAGGGTGAGCGGGAGGCCGGCGGCGGCCGCGCGGTCGGGCCGACGGAGGACAAGGGCGCGTAGATGAATCAACTGGCCCGGCTGGTACAGAGGCTTGTCGGTGACGAGGAGTATCTGGTTGGAACGGCCGATCGTGACGTGACGCTCGACGACGTCGCGTCCGATCTCGGACTCCGCGATGATGACGAGCTTCGCCTCGTCAGATGCTACGTCCGGTATGAAGAACGAGGCGTCTACTGTTCCCCCGGAGTTGGTGCGGCCGCTGAACAGGCGTCGCGGGTCTTCGTCCCCGGAGATCACGAGATCGATCGTCACCGCAGCGTCGCTCAGCGCCTGCTGCGTACCGTGGTCGAGAGTGACGATGCGGATCGATGCGGGGCTCCCGGCAACGAAATCAGTCTGTCCGAGCACGTGTGTCTCGAGCTGCGGAAGGAACTGGGAGAGAGAGACGGTCTTGGTGATCACCGACGAGGCAGACCTGAACTCGTAGCGCAGGCGATACCAGTAGGGATCACCGCTCGCCTCGTCGATCGGTAACACGAGACGGAACCGCCGCGTGTGGCTGCGGAGGACCGCGGTCGTAGTCGCCTCCGCGATCGGGTTATCATCGAAATCGATCACCTGCAAGGTGAGCTGGCCAATGAGCCGGCTGCCTGTAGGTGAGGCGAGGTGGACTATCGCCGTGACGTCGCCGTTATGCCAGTATGCCTCTACGTCTCCGGGCTCAGTCTGAGAGCCGGAGACGAGCGGGCCGGCGGAGACGGCGAACAGAGAGACGAGAACGGCGAGCAAGAACACAGTGAGGGGGACTTCAGTGATCCTCATGGAATCAGACCTCCGAGTATCTGGGGCTGCACCCGAGAGCTCTGGGACTCAGAGCCGGCTCTCGCGCCAGCCACCTGTGGCGTTTCATTCTCGTTAGACAACAGCCGCGCCTGAGGGTTCCACAGGATGTACGTAAGATTTCAGTTTTTCAGGGTGATCGGGGGAGTGGCCCGCAACCGGTTGTCCGGGGTCAGGATAGAGCGCGGTTCGCACGGATCCCGTTCTCACCCGGCAGGAGCGGATGCGTGTCCGGGACGACGATCCTCGCATGAGCTTCGCCGGCGCCCCTACCCCGCGAGCGGCGTTAATCCTGTTCCCCGGCCCCAGGTCTGTCCTGGGCCCGCGCCCAGGCGTCTGCGATCTCGCGCTGTAGCCTGGAGAGTTTGGCGCGGTCCATACGCACTCTCACCTGGATGCGGCTATCTTCGAATATCTCCTCGATTATCCGCCCGTCCCGGTGGACCTGAGCCAGTAACTTCGTTGCATCGAGCGGGAGAAAGAGAACCTCTTCTCTATCCATGTCTTCGGCCAGGGCAACGATCCGTGCCTTTACCGTTTCGATGCCGACGCCCGTCAATGCAGACGCAGCGACGCTCATGGGATAACGGGAACGGATCAGATCGAGACAACTCTGGTCCTCGAGTCGGTCGATCTTGTTGAAGACCACAAGGGTCGATGTGTCAATGCAGCCGAGCTCGCTCAGCACCTCGTCGACTGTTGCCATCTGCTGCCGGTAGGCCGTGTGCGACACGTCGACGACGTGGAGGATGAGATCAGCCTCGATCGTCTCCTCGAGTGTGGCGTGGAAGGATGCCACGAGGTGGTGCGGGAGATGGCGGATGAATCCGACAGTATCGGTGAGCAGGATGTCCCGGCGGGTGCCGAGATCGATCTGCCTGGTCGTCGCATCGAGCGTGGCGAAGAGCTGGTCCGCCACGGTAACGCCTGCCGAGGAAAGGGCATTCATCAGGGTGGACTTGCCTGCGTTCGTGTACCCGGCGAGAGCGACGCGGAATGCATCGCCGCGCCCCTGCCGCTGGACCATACGGCTCGTCTCGAGCGATGTGAGATCTCTCTTGAGCTGGGCGATGCGGGCGCGGATCCGGCGACGGTCAACCTCCAACTTCGTCTCGCCCGGCCCCCGCGTTCCGATCCCTCCGCCCAGGCGGGATAGTTCAACTCCTCTCCCTACGAGTCTCGGAAGCCGGTAGTTGAGCTGCGCCAGTTCGACCTGTATCTTCGCTGCCCGGGAGCGTGCGTGAATGGCGAAGATGTCCATGATGAGCTCTGAACGGTCGACGACCCTCGTCTCGGTCACGCTCTCGATGTTCCGTACCTGGGCAGGGGAGAGTTCCTCATCGAAAATCAGGAGATCGACCGGGATCTCCTGTGCCGCTTTCGCCAGCTCGTCTACTTTTCCCTTTCCGATCAGATACGCGGGATCAGGCTTCCGTCTCGTCTGCAGGATTTTCTCGGCGACTTCTGCTCCCGCCGTCGCGGCGAGTTGTGCCAGCTCGTCGAGCGATTCGATCTTCTCCCATCGCTCCCGGTCGGAGAGAGCGAGGCCTACGAGGAGCGCACGCTCGGCGCGGGTCGTCGTCTCGATAGGATGCATCGATAGAGCACCTCATGGGCGGTCTCGGGGAACTGCAGACCGGACGGGCGATCCTGAGGAACGTCGGACCGCCGTGAGGAAGGATGGACAGCCCGCCTCACGGTATCGAGAGAGGCGACGGTGAATAAGCGGCCACATGGGATGAGCTGGTCGGCAGTGAGCCGGCGCGCATCCATGAAGCGGTGGCCGCGACCAACATGTATGCAGGAGCCACAATGGCGCCGTAGACGATGGCCGTGGTAGAACCATCAACGGTTGCCGCAAGGGGACCATCAACGGTTGCCGTAGCGGGACCCTCAACGGTCGCCGCGATGGGGCCGTCAACAGTAGCCACGATGGGACCGTCGACAGTAGCCACAATGGGACCATCAACAGTAGTCACGATGAGACCATCAATGGTCGGAAATGGGCCACAGACCCTAGGCGCAACGGCGGCACAGACGGTAGCCGCAAGGGGGTTGCAGACGTCAGCCCCACGGAACGGCAAGCGGTAGCCGCGGCATATCCGTGTCCCGCTGCTACATGTATGATACCATTGCGTCCTCTGTTTGCAAGCACATTCTGGAGGTACCTCAATAGCTATCGGTAGACTGAGCCGACGATGGCGTACAGCGTGCTCAGTCTGCCGCACGCCCCAGTCTCCAGTGGCAAAGATTTGCGCAGATTCCTGTTGAACGCGAACAGTGGGTGAAGTATGATCGCGTCGGTTCGGGAGGAGCGTTCGCACTTCGTTCCATCTGGAGTTGACACCTGTGATTCAATCTGCTACAGATGTGTACTCGATCTAAGATAATCAGATGGGATAGGGATCGATAGAGGAAGGGAGACACGATGAGTACGATCTTTGGACTCGTTGCACGGGAGATTCTCGATTCGCGCGGCAATCCAACGGTTGAAGTCGAGTGTATGCTCGATGAAGGAGCACACGGGATTGCCGCCGTTCCGTCGGGGGCATCGACCGGGGAGCACGAGGCACTCGAGCTGCGCGATGGGCAGAAGGAACGGTACCTCGGGAAGGGAGTGACCGCCGCGGTTCGGAACGTGAATCAGCTGATCGCGCCCGAGCTCGTGGGGGAGGATGCGGGCGATCAGGTCTGGATCGACCAGATTTTGATCGCTCTCGACGGAACGAAGAACAAATCGAAGCTCGGCGCAAACGCGACGCTCGGCGTATCGCTGGCGGTGGCAAAAGCAGCGGCGGCCTTCTTCGGAATGCCGTTCTACCGTTACCTCGGGGGCGTTCAGGCCCACACTCTCCCGGTGCCGATGATGAACGTCATCAACGGCGGTGTGCATGCGGATAACAATGTAGATCTCCAAGAGTTCATGATCGTCCCGGTCGGAGCCCCCACCTTTCGGGAGGCACTTCGCATGGGAGCGGAGGTCTTCCACACACTCCGGTCGGTGCTCAAGAAGAAGGGGCACAACACCTCGGTCGGCGACGAGGGAGGATTTGCGCCGGATCTCAAGTCGAACGAGGAAGCGATCAAGGTGATCCTGTCGGCGATCGAGCAGGCAGGATACCGGCCGGGAGAGGACGTCGCCCTCGCTCTCGACCCTGCGGCCAGCGAGTTCTACAAGGGGCGCCGTTATGTGCTTGCCTCTGAGAAAGACGGAAAAAAGACGTCCGAGCAGATGATCGACTACTATGCGCGGTGGGTGAAGAAGTACCCGATCGTATCGATCGAGGATGGCCTGGCTCAGAATGACTGGCGGGGCTGGAAGAAGATGACCGATCGCCTGGGCTCGTCGATCCAGATCGTGGGCGATGATCTCTTCGTCACCAACGTCGAACGGCTCAAGCGGGGAATCAGCGAGGGAGTGGCGAACTCGATCCTCATCAAGCTGAATCAGATCGGGACC